>NZ_JBWKKJ010000008.1:617-377664 GCF_056431605.1 Streptomyces sp. NPDC045846
CGGGACGACAATCGCGGTGGTGGCGGTGGCTTCCGTCGCGACGACAACCGTGGTGGTTCCGGTTCTTCCTATGGGCGTCGTGATGACCGTCCGGCCCCGCGTCGCGATGACGACCGCGGTGGCTTCCGTCGGGACGACAACCGTGGTGGCGGGTCCTCGTACGGACGTCGCGACGACAACCGCGGCGGCTCCGGCTCCTCGTACGGTCGTCGTGATGATCGTCCGGCTCCGCGTCGTGATGACGACCGTGGTGGGTTCCGTCGGGACGACAATCGCGGTGGTGGCGGTGGCTTCCGTCGCGACGACAACCGTGGTGGTTCCGGTTCTTCCTATGGGCGTCGTGATGACCGTCCGGCCCCTCGCCGTGATGACGACCGCGGTGGGTTCCGCCGTGACGACAACCGCGGCGGTGGCTTCCGCCGTGATGACCGTCCGGCCCCGCGTCGCGATGACGACCGCGGCGGATTCCGCCGTGACGACAACCGTGGCGGCGGCGGTGGCTTCCGTCGCGATGACAGCCGTGGTGGCGGGTCTTCGTACGGGCGTCGTGATGACCGTCCGGCCCCGCGTCGTGATGACGACCGCGGTGGCTTCCGCCGCGACGATGACCGTGGTGGGTTCCGTCGGGACGACAATCGCGGTGGCGGCGGTGGCTTCCGTCGCGATGACAGCCGTGGTGGCGGGTCTTCGTACGGGCGTCGTGATGACCGTCCGGCTCCGCGTCGGGACGATGACCGGGGTGGGTTCCGTCGGGACGACCGTGGCGACCGTCCGGCTCCGCGCCGTGATGACGACCGCGGTGGGTTCCGTCGCGACGACAACCGCGGCGGTGGCTTCCGCCGTGATGACCGTCCGGCCCCGCGTCGGGACGATGACCGTGGTGGGTACGGGCGTCGTGATGACCGTCCGGCCCCGCGTCGCGATGACGACCGCGGTGGCTTCCGTCGCGACGACCGCGGCGACCGTGGTGGGTACCGCGGCCGGGACGACCGGCGGGACGACCGGGGTGGCTACGGGGCGCGCGAGGACCGCGGTGGCTACGGGCGCCGTGACGACCGGGACCGGGATCGTGACCGTGAGCCCGTCAAGCGGCTGCCGATCGACGAGGACGTCACCGGCAACGAGATCGACGAGGACGTGCGCCAGGAGCTGATGAGCCTGCCCAAGGGCCTTGCCGAGGAGGTTGCGTGCAACCTGGTGATGGTGGCCCGGCTCATCGACGAGGAGCCCGAGCAGGCCTACGCGTACTCGCGCATCGCGCTGCGGCTCGCCTCCCGTGTCGCCGCCGTTCGTGAGGCCGCGGGCTTCGCCGCGTACGCCACGCAGAAGTACTCGGAGGCCCTCGCGGAGTTCCGTGCCGCGCGGCGCATGACCGGGTCCGTCGAGCTGTGGCCCGTCATGGCCGACTGCGAGCGCGGGCTCGGGCGTCCCGAGCGGGCGCTGGCCATGGCCGGCGAGCCCGAGGTGCAGAAGCTGGACAAGGCCGGGCAGGTCGAGATGCGTCTCGTCGCGGCCGGGGCGCGCCGGGACATGGGGCAGCTGGACGCCGCCATCGTGACCCTGCAGAGCCCTGAGCTCGCGTCGAACTCCGTCCAGCCGTGGACCGCCCGTCTGCGCTACGCGTACGCGGACGCGCTGCTGGCGGCCACGCGTGAGGACGAGGCCCGCGAGTGGTTCGCCAAGGCGCTGGAGGCGGACAAGGACGGCACGACCGACGCCTCCGACCGGCTCGCGGAGATGGACGGTGTCGACTTCGTCGACGCCATGGTCGAGGACGAGGCGGACGGCGACATCGAAGCCCCCGCCGCCGATGACCTGGCTGACGAGCCCGACTTCGCCGACGAGGGCGAGGAGGAGGACGACTTCGAGGGCGACGACGCGGATGCCGCGCACGCCGCCGAGATCGTCGACGCCGACCTCGTGGAGCCCGCCCCCGGCGAGCCCCTCCCGCCGGTCAACAAGGACGCCTGACAACGGCTGCCAGACAGAAACCGTCTGACGGGGAAGGGCTGACAGATGGCGTCTGGCAGATGGCGTCCGACGGATGGCGTCTGGCAGAAGCCGTCTGACAGGTGACGTCTGACAGAAACTGTCTGGCAGAGGACGTCTGACACTCGCTGTCCGCCTTAGAACGTCTGACAGCGAGTGTCTGACAGCTGGCGGCGTCTGATGTCTGACAGTTGAAAAGAGGCGGTGCCCCGCTCGGGGCGCCGCCTCTTTTTTGTGGCCGGTTCAGGCCGGTTCTCCTTGCCCGCTCAGTTCACGGTCAGGCTGCGCAGCACCAGGCCCGTGGCCGGTTTCGGGCCGAAGGAGGTCGACTTCCGGGGCATGGTGACGCCCTGGCGGGCCAGGTCACGGACCACCTCCTCGCGTACGGGGTGCATCAGGACCGCCGTCTTGTTGTGGCGCTCGGCCTGTTCGACCGCAGCGGCCGTGTCGTGGATGTACGCGATGTCGTCGGGGGTGTCCGGGATGCGCCAGATCTCGTCGAGCAGGGTCGAGTGGAGGACCGTCGCGTCCAGCGAGCGCCAGGCCGCCGGGCGGTCGGCGCGGATCGTGCGGGCGAGCAGCGCCTCGTCCGGGCGGTCCAGGAGGTGGAAGCGTCCGTCGCCCGCGAGCAGGAAGGCGTTGCCCTCGGACGCCGCCTCGGCCAGCGTCTCCAGGGCGCGGGCGAGCGGGACCTCCAGGGTGCGGACGCGGAAGGCGCCGGACGCGGTGACCGCCGCGAGGGCCTTGGAGACCGGCAGGCGGTGCAGGAGGCGGTGGATGGCGCGGACGCGCAGCGGGTAGCGGGCCGTGTCCACGAGCAGGACCAGGCCGAAGTCCCAGGGCCCGGGCGAGGCCTGTTCGTCGCGCAGGCGCAGGTAGGTGGCCCAGCGGTGGTGGCCGTCGGCGATGACCGCCTGATGGGCGGCGAGGTCGGACTGGACCTCCGCGAGATCGGCCTGATCCGTGAGGGCCCACAGACGGTGGCGGAAACCGTCCTCCGTGGTGGTGCGCAGGAGCGGCTCGCGCTGGATCGTGCGGTCGATGACGGCGGTCGCGCCGGTCGGGGTGCTCGCGCCGCGGTAGGTCAGGAGCAGCGGTTCGAGGTGGGCGGCGGTGGTGCGCATCAGGGCCGCGCGGTCCTCGACGACGTGCGGCATCACGTCCTCGTGCGGCAGCACGACACCGGCGGCGGGTTCGGACAGGGCCAGGGCGCCGATCAGGCCTCGCTGGAGTATGCCGTCGCCCTCCTGCTCGTAGACGTACAGGGCGGGCTCGGGGTCCGGGGCGAGGACGCCCTCGTCGAGCCAGTCGTCCAGGGTGAGCGCGGCCTGCTGGTTGCGGGCGGCCGGGGAGGACGCCTGCGGGAGGATCAGCCGGACGATGTTGTACGGATCCGCCGACTCCAGGTGGAGCAGCCCGTCGGGGCGTACGACCACGTCGTACGGCGGTGAGGTCACGGCGGCGAGGCTGCCGATCCGCTCGGGAACATAGCGCAGTCCGCGGAACGGGATCAGGCGCAGCCCGAGGTCCGCACGCCCAGTTGTGCTCATCCGTGCATCGTATGTGGGGGACGGGCATGCGCGATGATCGGGGGGAGAGCATCGAACGAGGAGTGGATGAAGATGAGCCAGACCGGCCGGATCATGCCGAGCGGCAGCGAACGGGCGCTGAACGAGGCGTACGACACGGCCCTGCTGGATCTGGACGGGGTGGTCTACGCGGGCGGTGCGGCGATCGCGCACGCCGTTGACGCGCTGGCCGTGGCGCGGGACGGCGGGATGCGTCTCGCGTACGTGACCAACAACGCGCTGCGGACGCCGGACGCGGTGGCCGCGCACCTCACGGAGCTCGGGGTGCCCGCGGAGCCGACCGACGTGATCACCTCGGCGCAGGCGGTGGCCCGGCTCATCGCCGACCAACTGCCGCGGGGATCAAGGGTGTTGCTGATCGGGGGCGAGGGGCTGCGGGTCGCGCTGGTCGAGCGGGGGCTCGTCCCGGTGGAGTCGGCCGACGACGAGCCGGCGGCCGTGGTGCAGGGCTACGGCGGCCCCGACATCACCTGGGCGCGGTTCGCGGAGGCCTCGTACGCGGTGGCCCGTGGGGTGCCCTGGTTCGCCTCCAACACCGACCTGACGATCCCGAGCGGGCGGGGGATCGCGCCCGGCAACGGCGCGGCGGTCGAGGTCGTCCGGATCGCCACCGGTGCCGAGCCGCAGGTCGCGGGCAAGCCGCTGCCTCCGATGCACCGGGAGACGGTGCTGCGGACCGGCGCGCGGAAGCCGCTGGTGGTGGGGGACCGGCTGGACACGGACATCGAGGGCGCCTTCAACGGTGGCGTCGACTCGCTGCTCGTGCTGACCGGCGTGACCGACGGGGCCCAGCTCCTGGCCGCGCGGCCGGAGCACCGGCCCACCTTCGTCGACGCGGATCTGCGCGGTCTGCTCACCGGGCAGCCCGAAGTGGCCGCGCGGGAGGGCGGGTTCACGTGCGGCGGCTGGACCGCGTCCGTCGCGGACGGGGCGTTTGCGCTCGACGGGGACGGGGAGGCGATGGACGGGCTGCGGGCGCTGTGCGCGGCCGCGTGGAGCCATGCCGGGGACGGGGCGTGCGAGCTGGACCCGTCGAAGGCGCTGGAGCTGCTGGGGCTTTGAGGCCGGTGGCCGGGGCGCGCCAGCGGAGAGCAGGGTAGGCTAACCTAACTTGCGTGTTGGTAGACAGTCCTCCTCAGCCGCGCGACGGGACCACCTGTGCGCCCCCGGCCCCGACCGCCCGGCGCCGTACGCTGCGCGCCGTCGGCCTGCTCGCCTCCCTGGGCGCGCTGGCGCTCGTCGCCGTCGCCAGCATCGCGGTCGGCGCGAAACCCATGCCGCTCGGCGACGCCTGGCACGGCCTCTTCCACGCCTCGGGCACCGCCAACGACGTCCTCGTGCAGGACGTGCGGGTGCCGCGGACCCTGCTCGGGCTGCTGGTCGGGGCGGCGCTCGGGATCGCCGGCGCGGTCATGCAGGCGCTCACCCGCAACCCGCTCGCCGAGCCCGGCATCCTCGGCGTCAACGCGGGAGCGGCGGCCGCGGTGGTCTCCGCCATCAGCTTCCTGGGCGTCAACTCCCTCACCGGATACGTGTGGTTCGCGTTCCTGGGCGCGGGCGTCGTGTCGGCCGCGGTGTACCTCCTGGGCGGCAGCCGGGCCGCCACGCCCGTGCGGCTCGCGCTCGCGGGGACGGCGGCGAGCGCCGCGCTCTACGGCTACATCAACGCCGTGCAGCTCACCGACTCCGCGGCCCTCAACCAGCTCCGGTTCTGGCAGGTCGGCTCGCTGGCCTCGGCGGACATGGCGACCGTCACCAAGGTCGCGCCGTTCATCCTCGTCGGCCTCGTCGTCGCCCTGCTGCTCGCGCGGCCGCTCAACGCGATGGCCATGGGCGACGACACGGCCCGCGCGCTCGGCGCCCACCTCACCCGGACCCGCGTCACGTCGATGCTCGTGATCACCCTGCTGTGCGGGGCCGCGACCGCCGCGTGCGGGCCGATCGTCTTCATCGGGCTCATGGTCCCGCACATCGTCCGGGCCATCACCGGGCCCGACCTGCGCTGGATCCTGCCGTACGCGGCCGTGCTCTCGCCCGTGCTGCTGCTCGGGTCCGACGTGGTCGGGCGGGTCGTCACCCGGCCCGCCGAACTCCAGGTCGGCATCGTCACCGCGCTCATCGGCGGGCCCGTGTTCATCTATCTCGTACGGCGCAGGAGGATGGCCCAGCTGTGAAGGCGATACGTATTCCCGGCGGCCTCTCCTTGCGGGCCGAGCCTCGCGCGGTGGCCGTGGTCGGCGGGCTCGCCGTCCTCGCGCTCGCGGCCGCCGTGGTCCTGATCGGCACCGGCGACTTCACGATCGCCCCCGCCGACGTCGTCAGCAGCCTGCTCGGATCGGGCACGCCCGCACAGGACTTCATCATCAACGAACTGCGGCTGCCCCGCGTGCTCGTGGCGCTCCTGGTGGGTGCCTCGCTCGGGATCTCCGGGGCGCTGTTCCAGTCCATCTCCCGCAATCCGCTGGGCAGTCCGGACGTCATCGGCTTCGGGCAGGGCTCCTCGGTCGGTGCCCTCACCGTCATCGTGTTCTTCCACGGCGGAGCGGTCGCGGTCTCCTTCGGCGCGCTTGTCGGCGGTCTCGCGACCGGCGTCGCCGTCTACCTGCTGGCGTGGAAGAAGGGCGTGCACGGCTACCGGCTCGTGCTCGTCGGCATCGGCGCCGCCGCGATGCTCACCGCGGGCATCCACTACCTGCTCACCAAGTCGACGCTGGTGGACGCCACCCGCGCGATGGTCTGGCTCACCGGCTCGCTCGACGGGCGCGACTGGGCCCAGGTCTGGCCGCTGCTCGTGCTGTTCGCGGTGCTGCTTCCGGTGGTCCTCGCGTTCGGGCGGCCGCTCAGGATGCTGGAGATGGGTGACGACGCGGCGTACGCACTCGGCGTGCCGGTGCAGCGGACCCGTACCGTCCTGATGCTCTGCGCCGTCCTCCTCAACGCCTCGGCGACCGCGGCCGCCGGGCCCATCTCCTTCGTGGCGCTGACCGCGCCGCAGCTGGCCCGCCGCCTCACCCGTGCCACCGGGCCCAACATCCTCGCCTCCGCCTGCATGGGCGCGGCCCTCCTGGTCGTCGCCGACTGGGCCGCTCAGCGGCTCTTCGGCGAGAGCACGCTGCCGGTGGGCGTCCTGACCGGGATGGTCGGCGGCGTCTACCTGCTGTGGCTCCTCGTCACCGAACGCAGGGCGGGCCGGATATGAGCCCCACTGCCCCCAACTCCCTCGCGGATTCCGGCACTTCTACCAGGAGTACGAGCATGCAGCGCCTCAGCGCCGAGTCGGTCACCCTCGGCTACGACCAGCGGGTGATCGCCAAGGACCTGTCGGTCGAGATCCCGGACCACTCGTTCACGGTGATCGTCGGACCGAACGCGTGCGGCAAGTCCACGCTGCTGCGGGCCCTCTCCCGGATGCTGAAGCCGACCTCGGGGCGGGTGCTGCTCGACGGGCAGGCCATCCACTCGCTTCCCGCGAAGAAGGTCGCCAGGACCCTCGGGCTGCTCCCGCAGTCCTCGATCGCGCCGGACGGGATCACGGTGGGCGACCTCGTGGCGCGCGGGCGCTACCCGCACCAGGGGCTGCTGCGGCAGTGGTCGCCCGAGGACGAGCGGATCGTCCAGGAGTCCATGGACGCGACGGGGGTCGGGGGGCTCGGGGAGCGGTACGTCGACGAGCTGTCCGGCGGGCAGCGCCAGCGCGTCTGGATCGCCATGGCGCTGGCCCAGCAGACGCCGCTGCTGCTGCTCGACGAGCCGACGACGTTCCTGGACATCCAGCACCAGATCGAGGTTCTGGACCTGTGCGCCCAGCTCCACGAGGCGCAGGGGCGGACGCTGGTGGCCGTGCTGCACGACCTCAACCAGGCCGCGCGGTACGCCACTCACCTCATCGCCCTGCGGGAGGGGGAGGTGGTGGCTTCAGGGGCGCCCTCGTCCGTGGTCACGGCGGAGCTCGTCGAGCGGGTCTTCGGGGTGCGGTGCCAGGTGATTCCGGATCCGGAGACGGGGACTCCGCTGGTGGTGCCGGCGGCGCCTCGGCGGGGGGCCTTGGTGGGCTGAGTTTTCCCCACCCCGCCCCTTCCCGAGACCCTCCGGGGGTGTGAGGCCGCCCAGAACTCCTGGGGCTCCGCCCCAGACCCCGTTCGCGCCTTGAGGGCGCTCGTCCTCAAACGCCGGACGGGCTGAGGTCGCCCATGCTGGCCAGCACCATGCCGCCAAGGGGCGCGAGGAACTGCGCGAGCAACCACGCACGGTCCGCAGGGGCCCTGGGGCTCTGCCCCAGACCCCGGTTCGCGCCTGAACGGCGCTCGTCCTCAAACGCCGGACGGGCTGAGGTTGCCCATGCTGGCCAGCACGATGCCGCCAAGGGGCGCGGGGAACTGCGCGGGTGACCCGGCACGGTCCGCAGAGGGCCTGGGGGTCCGGCCCAGACCCGGACGGGCTGAGGTTGCGCGTGCTGGCCAGCACCGTGCCGCCAAGGGGCGCGGGGAACTGTGCGAGCCGCCCGGCACCGTTCGCGGATTGGGCCTGGACGGCCCGGGGCGGGAGGGGGCTACGGCTCCCGGGGCCGGGTCAGAGGAGGGTTCTCAGGCGGAGGAGGTCGCGGAAGCTCGCTTCCAGGCGGACCCTCCCCGAAGCCCAGGCCTTCGCGAAGTTCAGCTCGCCGCCCACCATGGCCACCAGATCGTCCCCCTTCATCGCCAGCCGGATCTGCGCCTTCTCCCGGGGCGGCCCGGAAGCCGTGTCGTGGACCTCGATGCGGCCGTCCTGGAGGCGCCCCGCGAAGGTGACGTCCAGATCCGTGATGTGGCAGCTCAGCGAGCGGTCCAGCGCGGCGGCGGCATGCACGTCGCCCTCCGCGCGGGCCAGATTGTCCGAAAGCCTGTCGAGTGCGTCGCGGCACTCCTCCTTGGTCGCCATCGTGATCGACCGTACCCCAGGGCTTCGCGGTAGCGTCTTGGCATGAGCGACTCGATGCCGGGCCCCGAGGCGGAACCCCAGGTGGAACGTGCGGCGGAGCCCGACGCGGCCGGCCCCTCGCCACTGGACGTGCCCCGTGCCCCCACCGGCGACGCCGCGATCGACGCCCTCGTCGAGCGGCTCGGGGACGTCGACCACCTCGGTACGGACGGCCACCTGGAGGTGTACGAGGATGTACACCGGGGGCTGCGCGACGCACTGACCGCGCTCGACACCCGTCAGGGGCCTCCCGTACCGGGAGCCGTGCCGGGAACCTCCGGGCCGGTCCGGCCGTTGGCGGACCACCGCCCCTAGCGGCCCGCCGGGCCGCCGACACCTACGACTACAGGAGCTGAACCGAACGTGGCAGGAGTGGCACGCCGCCGCCTCGACGCCGAGCTGGTGCGCCGGAAACTCGCGCGGTCGCGGGAGCACGCCGCCCAGCTGATCGCCGCGGGGCGGGTGAGCGTCGGCAAGACCGTCGCCACCAAGTCCGCGACCCAGGTCGAGACCGCTGCCGCCATCGTCGTGGTCGAGGACGACGGCGATCCGGACTACGTCTCGCGCGGAGGCCACAAGCTGGCCGGGGCGTTCGCGGCCTTCGTACCGCGGGGGCTGAAGGTCGAGGGCCGCCGGGCGCTCGACGCCGGGGCCTCGACCGGCGGCTTCACCGATGTGCTGCTGCGCGCCGGAGCCGGGCACGTGGTCGCCGTCGACGTCGGCTACGGACAGCTCGCCTGGTCCCTTCAGAGTGACGACCGGGTCACCGTGAAGGACCGTACGAACGTACGCGAGTTGACGCTCGACGACATCGACGGGCAGCCCGCGGACCTGGTCGTGGGAGACCTCTCGTTCATCGCGCTCGGCCTGGTCCTGCCCGCCCTGGTGCGGTGCTCGGCGCCCGACGCGGACCTGGTGCTCATGGTCAAGCCGCAGTTCGAGATCGGCAAGGAGCGGCTCGGGAGTGGCGGTGTGGTGCGCAGCCCCGAGCTGCGGGCCGAGACGGTGCGGACGGTGGCGGCGCAGGCGGCCGCGCTGGGCCTCGGGGTGGCCGGGGTCACCGCGAGCCCGCTGCCCGGGCCCTCCGGCAACGTCGAGTACTTTCTGTGGCTGCGGGCCGGGGCGCCCGCGCTCGATCCCGCGGACGTGGAGCGCGCAGTGGCGGAGGGACCCCGTTGAGCTCGTCGGAGAACGACACATCGGCACGTACTGTCTTCCTGCTCGCGCACACGGGGAGACCGGCCGCCATCCGCAGTGCGGAACTGGTGGTCCGGGGCCTGCTGCGCAGCGGCATCGGCGTACGGGTGCTGCGGGCGGAGGCGGCCGACCTGCCGCTGCCCGCCGAGGCGGAGATCGTCGAGGAGGCCGCCGCCGAGTGCCTCGACGCCTGCGAACTGCTCATCGTCCTCGGCGGTGACGGCACCCTGCTGCGCGGCGCCGAGCTGGCCCGCGCCTCCGGTGTGCCGATGCTCGGCGTCAACCTGGGGCGCGTCGGCTTCCTCGCGGAGGCCGAGCGCGACGACCTCGACAAGGTCGTCGACCGGGTCGTGACGCGGGCCTACGAGGTCGAGGAGCGGATGACCCTCGACGTCGTCGTGCACAACAACGGCGACGTGGTGCACGAGGACTGGGCCCTGAACGAGGCCGCCGTCCAGAAGGTCTCGCCGGAGCGGATGCTGGAGGTCGTCCTGGAGATCGACGGCCGCCCGGTGACCGGGTTCGGCTGCGACGGCATCGTCTGCGCCACCCCGACCGGTTCGACCGCGTACGCCTTCTCGGCCGGCGGGCCCGTGGTGTGGCCCGAGGTCGAGGCGCTGCTCATGGTGCCGATCAGCGCGCACGCGCTGTTCGCCAAGCCGCTGGTCACCTCGCCCACGTCCGTGCTCGCGGTCGAGGTGCAGCCGCACACCCCGCACGGCGTGCTGTGGTGCGACGGGCGCCGCACCGTCGAACTCCCTTCGGGCGCCCGGGTGGAGGTGCGGCGCGGGGCGGTCCCGGTCCGGCTGGCCCGGCTGCACCACGCGTCGTTCACCGACCGGCTGGTCGCCAAGTTCGCGCTGCCGGTGTCGGGTTGGCGCGGCGCGCCGCACTGACGGGGCCGGGCGCCGGGGGCCTCAGGAGGCGGCGAGCGTCCTGATGGCCCGTCGGCGCAGGGCCGAGCGCACCGGTATGCCCGTGGCCAGCAGGGTCAGGACCAGCGTGCCGCCCGCCAGGGCGAGCGCGGTCGGCCACGGCAGGAACGGGACCCAGGAGCCGAACGCGGCCGTGAGCATCGGCGCCAGCGTCGCCAGGGCGACCACCGCGCCGAGCACCAGGGCCGTGGCCGCGACGATGGCGGCCTCCCAGGCGGCCATCGAGCGGACCTGGCCCGGCAGGGTGCCCACCACCCGGAGCAGGGCGATGTCGCGGCGCCGCTCGAAGGAGATCATCGCCAGGGTGTTGGCCGCCGCGATGGCGGCGAAACCGGCGTACAGGCCGGTGCCGAAGTAGTCGAGCCAGACCTCGCCCGCGCTGCCCGCCGACCCCGTGTAGTGGGCCGCCGTCGTATGCATCGCGATCTTGGTGAGCCCGAATCCCGTGACCAGGACCAGCGGGACCACCGCGGCCGAGAAGCGGCGCGGCTGCGAGCGGACGTTGAGCATCGCCAGGCGCGCGCTGCCGCCGAACCGGCGGGCCGGGGCCGAGACGAGCCGGGCGGCCGGACCCACGACCTTCGGGCCGAGCAGCCCCGCGCCGACGCAGAACAGCAGCAGCACGAGGAACGAGGCCTGCCCCGCTCGGTCGGCGGACTGGTGGGCCAGCGACACCGACAGGGCGCCGCCGCCCGCCACCGCGATCACGCCCAGCGGGGCCCGCACCCTGCCGAGCGTGCGCCGGCCCGCCGCGGCCTCGTCCAGGGCCCGCGCCGGGCGCAGCAGCGAGAAGCGCAGCGCGGCCAGGAAGGCGGCGAGTGCCGAGGTGACCACGGCGACGGCCAGGCAGACGGGCAGCGCCCACCACGTGAAGCGGTAGGTCACCTCGGCCGGGACGAGCCCGTGGTCGCGCAGCCCCGCGAACCAGACCCGGCTCAACAGGCCGCCGCCGAGCAGGAACCCGGCGAGCGCGGCCGGTACGGCGGCGGCGACCGCCTGGGCCACCACGGCCCGCCGCACCTGCCGGGGCCGGGCCCCGACGGCCCGGACGAGCGCCAGCTCCCGGTGCTGCTGGGTCACCGCCGCGCCCATCGTCGAGGCGATCACGAAGACCGACAGGTAGATCGAGCCGATCAGCATCACGACCGCCATGTCGCCGATGTCGTTGGCCGCGAGCGCGCGGCGCGCCGACGCGGACAGGCCGTCCGCCGATGTGCTGACCAGAAGGGTCAGCGACGCGCTCACCACGGTCGCGGCGAACAGCGCGGCCACGAACGTCCCGACGAACGCCGGGCGGTGACCGCGCAGGGCGGAGCGCGCCAGTCCTGTACTCATGGGGCAAGCCTCGCGGGCAGGGTGGCGCCGGGGCCATCCGGCAGGCCTCATGATCTTGCTGGGGATTTCCCCCGGGCCGGCGGTCGGGGCTCCACGAGAGGGTGACCGGCCGGGGGGCGTCGCACACAGGGCCGCGGACCTCGTAAGGTCGTGTCCGTGTTGGAGGAGATGCGGATACGGTCGCTCGGGGTCATCGACGACGCTGTCGTCGAGCTGTCGCCCGGTTTCACCGCGGTGACCGGCGAGACCGGTGCGGGCAAGACCATGGTCGTCACCAGCCTGGGGCTGCTGCTCGGCGGACGTGCCGACCCCGCGCTGGTGCGGATCGGCGCCAAGGTGGCGGTCGTCGAGGGGCGGATCGCGCTGCGGCCCGGCACCTCGGCGGTGCTGCGGGCCGAGGAGGCCGGGGCCGAGCTCGACGAGGGCGCGCTGCTGGTGAGCCGTACCGTTTCGGCGGAGGGCCGCTCACGGGCGTTCCTCGGCGGGCGGTCGGTGCCGGTCGGGGTGCTCGCCGAACTCGCCGACGAACTCGTCGCGGTGCACGGCCAGACCGACCAGCAGGGCCTGCTGCGTCCGGCCCGGCAGCGCGAGGCGCTCGACCGGTACGCCGGTGACGCGGTGGCGGGCCCGCTGGCCAAGTACGCCGGGGCCTACCGGCGGCTGCGGGCCGTCGCCGTGGAGCTGGAGGAGCTGGTCACACGGGCGCGCGAGCGCGCCCAGGAGGCCGATCTGCTGCGGTTCGGGCTGGACGAGATCGCCGCCGTCGAGCCGCTGCCCGGTGAGGACGCCGAGCTCGCGGCCGAGGCCGAACGGCTCGGGCACGCCGAGGCGCTCGCCTCCGCGGCGGCGCTCGCGCACGCCGCGCTGGCCGGCAACCCGGAGGACCCGGAGAGCGTGGACGCGACCACCCTGGTCGCCGGCGCCCACCGGGCCCTGGAGGCGGTGCGCTCCCACGACCCCGCGCTCGCGGCGCTCGCCGAACGCATCGGCGAGATCGGCATCCTGCTCGGCGACGTGGCGGGCGAACTCGCCGGGTACGCCGACGACCTGGACGCCGACCCGCTGCGGCTGGCCGCCGTCGAGGAACGCCGGGCCGCCCTGACCGCCCTGACCCGCAAGTACGGCGAGGACATCACGGCCGTGCTGGCGTGGGCGCAGGAGGGCGCGGCGCGGCTGACCGAACTCGATGGCGACGACGACCGGATCGAGCAGCTCACGGCCGAGCGGGACGGGCTGCGGGGCGAACTGTCCGTCCTGGCGCAGGAGTTGACGGACGCCCGCACCGAGGCCGCGGCCCGCTTCGCCGAGGCCGTCACCGCCGAGCTCGCCTCGCTCGCGATGCCGCACGCGCGGGTGTCGTTCTCGGTGAGCCAGAGCGAGGCCGTCGACGAGGCCTCGGGCGTGGAGGTCGGCGGGCGGACCGTGGCGTACGGGCCGACCGGCGCCGACGAGGTCGAGCTGCTGCTCGCGCCCCACCCGGGCGCGCCGCCGCGGCCGATCGCCAAGGGTGCCTCCGGCGGTGAGCTCTCGCGCGTGATGCTCGCGGTGGAGGTCGTCTTCGCGGGCACCGACCCGGTGCCGACGTACCTCTTCGACGAGGTCGACGCGGGCGTCGGCGGCAAGGCGGCGGTCGAGATCGGCCGCCGGCTCGCCAAGCTCGCCAAGTCGGCGCAGGTCGTCGTGGTGACGCACCTGCCGCAGGTGGCGGCCTTCGCCGACCGCCAGCTCCTGGTCGAGAAGACCAACGACGGCACGGTCACGCGCTCCGGCGTCACGGTCCTGGAGGGCGAGGACCGGGTGCGCGAGCTGTCCCGGATGCTCGCCGGTCAGGAGGACTCGGAGGCGGCCCGGGCGCACGCGGAGGAGCTCCTCGCCACGGCCCGCGCGGACGGATAGCCGCTCGACGGGTCACCCCGCGGCTCTCGTAGGGTGACCCGTATGGCTGACGTGGTGCGCGGGATCAGGGCGTTCGGGGTGGCCGGGGCGGTCGCGCGAGGTGTCTACGCGGGGCTCACGAGGACGCGGCGGGACGAGCGGTTCACGCGGAAGAACTACGCGGGACGCACCGTCGACCTGTACTCCGGGCCCGCCGTCGCGCTCGGTGCGCTCGCCGGGAGCGCGACCCTGCCGACCCGGGCCGCCGGGCTCGTGGCGGTCGGCGCGGCCGCGCTGTGCGGGGCGTACGACGATGTCCGGGGGGACCACCGGCGCGGCTTCCGGGACCATCTGGGGGCGCTCGCGCGCGGTGAAGTCACCAGTGGCGCGGTCAAGTTGATCGGGATCGGCGGGGCCGGTCTGGTGGCCGGGGCGCTGCTCAAGGAGCGGGCCGTCGACAAGGTGCTCGCCGGGGTGGTGGTTGCCGGAACCGCGCACCTGGTCAACCTGGTGGACCTGCGGCCCGGCCGCGCCACCGGTCTCGTCCTCGCCGCGGCCGCCCCCGGCCTGCTGCGCGGGCCCGAGGCGGCCGTGCCGATGGGGGCGGCCGCCGCGGTGCTCGCCGACGACCTCGGCGAGCGCACCATGATCGGCGACAGCGGCGCGCACGCGCTGGGCGCGGCCCTCGGCGTCGCCATCGCGGGCGGCAACTCGCGGACCGGTCTCGCCGTGCACGCCGCGGCCCTGCTCGCCGCGGCCGCTCGGGCGGAGTCGCGCCTCGCGCGCTGAGCACGTGGGCGCATCTGTTCGTTCACCCGTGGGGGTGTATCGGGTGCGGTGATCCACCCGGCGCGACACGGAAGGAACCTCCGGACGGTGCCGGAACGCCCGTACGGGCTGGCATCCTTGGCCGGGAACCACCGACCTCCACCGCCGACTCGGCCGCTCCGGGAGCCTGTTCACGTGTCACAGCTGCGTACGGTCCAAGTGCTGGGCGGCGGCAGCGCGGGCAGCAGCGCGCACGTCAGGTCGCTCGCGGCCGGTCTGGTCGCGCGGGGCGTACGCGTCACCGTCTGCGCCCCCGCCGAACTGGAGCGGGAGTACGACTTCCCCGCGGCCGGGGCCCGTTTCGTGGCGGTCTCGCGGCGCAGCGACCCGGCGGCGGTCGGCGCCCTGCGGGGTGCCTGCGCCGATGCCGACGTGGTCCACGCGCACGGGCTGCACGCCGCGGTCCGTGCCGCCCTCGCGCTCAGGGGCCGCAGGGGCGTGCCGCTGGTCGTCACCTGGCACACCCGCGCACACGCCGAAGGCGCCCGCGGCCAGGTCCTGCGGCTGGTGGAGCGCCGGGTCTCGCGGGCCGCCGCGGTGGTCCTGGCGACCTCGTCCGACCTGGTCGACCGGGCGCGCAGCCGGGGCGCCCGGGACGCCCGGCTCGCTCCGGTGGCCGTCCCGGCGCCCCGGTTGGCGTCCGGGCTCCTCGACGGCAAGGCGCGGGCCGAACTCGGCGCCGTGGACCGGCCGTTGCTGATGGCCGTGGGCAGCCTCGTCGAACACCGCGGCTACGAGGTGCTCCTGGACGCCGCCCGCACCTGGCGCGATCTCGCCACCGTGCCGTTGCTCGTCATCGCGGGGGAGGGGCGCGGCCGGGCCGCGCTGCAACGCCGGATCGAGGCGGAGTCGCTGCCGGTCCGGCTCATCGGGCGGCGCGACGACATCACCGAGCTGCTCGCGGCCGCCGACATCGCGGTCCTGCCGAGCCGTTGGGAGGCCCGCTCGCTGCTCGCCCAGGAGGCCCTTCGCCTGGGCGTGCCGCTGGTCGCCACCGCGGTGGGCGGCGTGCCGGAGCTGGTGGGGGACGCGGCCCTGCTCGTCCCGTACGGGGACGCCGACGCGCTCGCGGACGCGGTCGCGGGGCTGCTGGGGAATCCCGGGGCCCGCGGTGCGCTGGCCGCGGCCGGGCGGGTGCAGGCCGAGACCTGGCCCACCGAGGACGAAACGGTTGCTCAGGTCCTGGCCGTCTACGACGAGCTGGTGGGCTCCTAGGCCCCGGGTCGGGCGGCCTCAGCCGGTCGCGTGCCGGCGGGCCCGCAGTGCGAGCGACAGGGCGAGCACCGTCTGCGGGTCGTCCAGGTCCGTGCCCAGGAGGTCCGCGATGCGGGCCAGCCGGTTGTACAGGGTCTGGCGGTTGAGGTGGAGCTCGCGGGCGGTCTCCGCCTTGCGGCCCGCGTGCGCCAGATAGCTCTCCAGGGTGGGCAGCAGGGGCGGCCGCGAGGCCCGGTCGTGGGCCTGGAGCGGGCCGATCGCGCGCTCCACGAACGCGGCGAGGTCGGGGTGTTCGCGCAGCCGCCACAGCAGCAGGTCGATGTCGAGGCGGCGCGCGTCGTACCAGGGCCGCTCGGGCAGCCCCTGCGCCGCGGCCGCCGTCTCCGCCGCGTGCCGCAGCCCGGCCCCGGCCGCCGCCCAGCCGCCCGCGACCCCGACCACGACCACCGGCTGCGTACCGGCCCGCGCGCCCATGAGCCCGGCCCGCTCGACGCCCGCCCGCAGCGCCGCCGCCACCCGGTCGGCGACGGCGGTGCGCTCCGTCTCCGAGCGCAGCCCGAGCAGCAGCGGAACGCGGCCCTCGACGGGGCGTACGCCGAGCAGCACGGGCACGCCCACCGAGGACAGCTCTTCGAGCACCGCCCGGGCGAGGACCGCCCAGTTGCCCGTCGGGGCGAGCTCGGAGGCCAGCCGCATGACGACCGGGAGCAGCGGCCCCTCGCCGGGCTTGAAGCCGAGCACCTTGGCCTGGGCGGGGGCGTCCTCGGGGGTGATGCGGCCCTCGGCGAGGTCGGTCAGGAAGTCACCGCGGCCGCGCGCGGCCAGCTCCTCCTCCTGGCGGGCCTGCATGAGGACGACGGCGAGGATGCCCGCGGCCCGTTCGGCCGCCATGCGGTGCACCGGCAGCAGGGGCGGGCCGACCGCGAGCAGCGCGAGGCGGGCCCGTACCGCGCCCGCGCCGTGGCCGCCGCCCGGCACGTCGACCAGGACCGCGCCCGCCGGCGGTCCCGAGGCGCGCGCCTCGCGCTGGCCGCGCAGCCCCTCCCAGACCTGGAGCGGGTCGGCGGCCGCCTCGCCCGCGTCACAGGCGGCGGCGTACAGGAGCTGGCCGTCCGGGGTCTCCAGGAAGACCGGGTTGGCGGTGAAGTCGGCCAGGATGCCGAGGACCTGGGGGATCCCGCCGCCCCCGAGCAGCGCGCCCGTGCACCGCTGGTGGACCTCTTCGGCGCGCTGGAGCAGGGCGTAGTGGCCGTTGACGATCTCGGTGTGGATCTCCTCGGTCACCGCGACGAACGGCACCTCGCGGTGCAGCTGGACCAGGGGGAGCCCGGCGGCCCGGGCGGTCTCCACGAGGGTGGCCGGCAGGCGGGCGAAGCGCGGGCCGAGCTCGACGACGAGGGCGGCGATGCCCCGGTCCGCGAGCCGCCGCACGAACGCGCGCTGCTCGGCGGGGCGGGTGCCGAGGCCAAGCCCGGTGGTCAGGAGGAGTTCGCCGCCCTTGAGCAGCGAGGCGATGTTGGGCACCTCGCCCGCGTGCACCCAGCGCACCGTGCGCTGGAGCCGTTCGGCGCCCGCGACGACCTCCGGGAGGCCGCCGCGCAGCCCGGGCAGCTCCAGCGCCCGCTGCACGGTGATCCCGCCCTGCGTGTCCACTGCGACCCACCTCTCGTCCCGCGGGACCCGGGCCCGGCCCCGGGACGACACCGCATGCGGCGGACGCTACCTGCGGTTACGTCCCGGAAGCCGCCCCTTGTGGCGTACGTCACGCGGGGCGGCCGCGGGACACCGCGGGTCGGGGCGGGTGCGCCGTCAGCCGCCGTACGCGCCCGAAGCGGTCAGCCGCAGCGCCGTGTCGATCAGCGGAACGTGGCTGAAGGCCTGCGGGAAGTTGCCGACCTGACGCTGGAGGTGCGGATCCCACTCCTCCGCGAGCAGGCCCAGGTCGTTGCGCAGGGCGAGGAGCTTCTCGAAGAGCTTGCGGGCCTCGTCGACCCGGCCGATCATCGCGAGGTCGTCCGCCAGCCAGAACGAGCAGGCCAGGAACGCGCCCTCCTCGCCCAGGAGACCGTCCAGGTTGTCCTCGTCGCCGCCCGTCGTCGGGTAGCGCAGGATGAACCCGTCCGGCGTGGACAGCTCGCGCTGGATCGCCTCGATGGTGCCGATCACCCGCTTGTCGTCCGGGGGCAGGAAGCCCATCTGCGGGATGAGCAGCAACGACGCGTCCAGCTCCTTGGAGCCGTAGGACTGCGTGAAGGTGTTGCGTTCCTTGTCGTACCCCTTCTCGCAGACGTCCCGGTGGATGTCGTCGCGCAGCTGGCGCCACTTGTCGAGCGGGCCGTCCGCGTCGCCGGACTCGATCAGCTTGATCGTGCGGTCGACGGCGACCCAGGCCATCACCTTGGAGTGCACGAAGTGGCGGCGCGGCCCGCGCACCTCCCAGATGCCCTCGTCGGGCTGGTCCCAGTGGCTCTCCAGGTACCGGATCAGCTTGAGCTGGAGCAGCGAGGCGTAGTCGTTGCGGGCCAGGCCCGTCATGTGCGCCAGGTGCAGCGCCTCGGTGACCTCGCCGTACACGTCGAGCTGGAGCTGGTGGGCGGCGCCGTTGCCGGCCCGCACCGGCGTCGAGTTCTCGTAGCCGGGCAGCCAGTCGAGCTCCGTCTCGCCGAGCTCCCGCTCGCCCGCGATCCCGTACATGATCTGGAGGTTCTCGGGGTCGCCCGCGACCGAGCGCAGGAGCCACTCGCGCCAGGCGCGGGCCTCCTCGCGGTAGCCGGTGCGCAGCAGCGAGGACAGGGTGATCGCGGCGTCCCGCAGCCAGGTGTAGCGGTAGTCCCAGTTGCGCTCGCCGCCGATGTGCTCGGGCAGCGAGGTCGTGGGCGCGGCCACGATGCCGCCGGTCGGGGCGTAGGTGAGCGCCTTCAGGGTGATCAGGGAGCGGACCACGGCCTCGCGGTAGGGCCCGTGGTAGGTGCAGTGCTCCACCCACTCCCGCCAGAAGTCCTCGGTCGCCACCAGGGACGCCTCGGGCTCGGGCAGCGCGGGCGGCTCCCGGTGCGAGGGCTGCCAGCTGATGGTGAACGCCACCCGCTCGCCGGGGGAGACGGTGAAGTCGGAGTACGTCGTGAGGTTCTTGCCGTACGTCTCCGCCTCGGTGTCCAGCCACACCGAGTCCGGGCCCGCGACGGCGACCGTGCGCGTGTCGACCTTGTGCACCCAGGGGGTGATCCGCCCGTAACTGAAGCGCATGCGCAGGGTGGAGCGCATCGGCACCCGGCCGGTGACGCCTTCCACGATGCGGATCAGCTGGGGGGCGCCGTCACGCGGCGGCATGAAGTCGGTCACCCGGACCGTGCCGCGCGGGGTGTCCCACTCCGATTCCAAAATGAGCGAGTCGCCCCGATAGCGGCGGCGGTCGGCCGTCGGGGGTGCGTCGTCGGCACCGTAGGCCGGGCCGACCCGCCAGAAACCGTGTTCCTCGGTGCCGAGCAGTCCGGCGAAGACGGCGTGCGAGTCGAAGCGGGGCAGGCAGAGCCAGTCCGCGGTGCCGTCCCGGCAGACCAGTGCGGCGGTCTGCATGTCTCCGATGAGTGCGTAATCCTCGATGCGCCCGGCCACGTGCAATCTCCAGTCGAACGGCCACGTCCGCCCCCTGGGGGCGCTTACAGCGACAGCGGTCAAGGGTTCGCCAACGAGCGCATGTTCCGGGTGACGGACGGGGTGGTGCCGTGCTACCAGGAGGCTCGGCAAGCGAGTGTCCGAGCAGGATACGACGCACCCCAGTGATCCGCTGGAGCCTTCCTTGAACGCCATTGGGCCAAATGGGTGAGTGTTGCACGCAGTGCTGTCCGGCCGCACACAGAGCGTGGTCGGACGCGGTCTCCCGCTGTCGCTGATACCCTGGTAGCCCGTGGCCGGGTGCTGAAAAAAGCCCCGAACCGCAGCGACGGCACCCCCCGGAATCTCCCACGAGATCCACACAGGGTGACCGGCACGCACTCCACACAGCGACCACGGGAGCCCCCTCTTGGCCATGCAGCCCACGGCTTCGCGCAACAGCGCAGCCACGACGACCAAGCACATCTTCGTCACCGGGGGTGTCGCCTCTTCCCTCGGCAAGGGTCTGACTGCCTCCAGCCTGGGTGCGCTCCTCAAGGCGCGGGGCCTTCGGGTCACGATGCAGAAGCTCGACCCGTACCTGAACGTCGACCCGGGCACGATGAACCCGTTCCAGCACGGCGAGGTGTTCGTCACCAACGACGGCGCCGAGACCGACCTGGACATCGGCCACTACGAGCGCTTCCTCGACGTCGACCTCGACGGCTCGGCCAACGTCACCACCGGCCAGGTCTACTCGCAGGTCATCGCCAAGGAGCGGCGCGGCGAGTACCTCGGCGACACGGTGCAGGTCATCCCGCACATCACCAACGAGATCAAGCACCGCATCCGCCGCATGGCGACCGACGACGTGGACGTCGTCATCACCGAGGTCGGCGGCACGGTCGGCGACATCGAGTCGCTGCCGTTCCTGGAGACCGTCCGCCAGGTGCGCCACGAGGTCGGCCGCGACAACGTCTTCGTCGTGCACATCTCGCTGCTGCCCTACATCGGCCCCTCGGGCGAGCTGAAGACCAAGCCGACCCAGCACTCGGTCGCCGCCCTGCGCAACATCGGCATCCAGCCCGACGCGATCGTGCTGCGCGCCGACCGCGAGGTGCCGCTGTCCATCAAGCGCAAGATCTCGCTGATGTGCGACGTGGACGAGGCCGCCGTGGTCGCCGCCATCGACGCCAAGTCGATCTACGACATCCCCAAGGTGCTCCACACCGAGGGCCTGGACGCCTACGTCGTCCGCAAGCTGGACCTGCCGTTCCGCGACGTGGACTGGACGCAGTGGGACGACCTGCTCGACCGGGTCCACAACCCGCTGCACGAGGTCACCGTCGCGCTGGTCGGCAAGTACATCGACCTGCCCGACGCCTACCTCTCCATCACCGAGGCCATGCGCGCGGGCGGCTTCGCCAACAAGGCCCGCGTCAAGGTCAAGTGGGTCACCTCGGACGACTGCAAGACCCCGGCCGGCGCCAAGAAGCACCTCGGCGACGTGGACGCGATCCTGGTGCCCGGAGGCTTCGGTGACCGCGGCGTGAACGGCAAGATCGGCGCGATCCAGTACGCCCGCGAGAACAAGGTGCCGCTGCTCGGCATCTGCCTCGGCCTGCAGTGCATCGTCATCGAGGCGGCGCGCAACCTGGCCGGGATCCCGGACGCCAACTCCACCGAGTTCGACGCCGCCACCGCCCACCCCGTCATCTCGACGATGGAGGAGCAGCTGGCGTACGTCGAGGGCGCGGGCGACCTGGGCGGCACGATGCGGCTCGGCCTGTACCCGGCGAAGCTCGCCGAGGGCTCCATCGTGCGGGAGGTCTACGACGACCAGCCCTACGTCGAGGAGCGCCACCGCCACCGCTACGAGGTGAACAACACCTACCGCGCGGAGCTGGAGAAGAAGGCGGGCATCGTCTTCTCGGGCACGTCCCCGGACAACAAGCTCGTCGAGTACGTCGAGTACCCGCGCGAGGTGCACCCCTACCTGGTGGCCACCCAGGCGCACCCGGAGCTGCGCTCGCGCCCGACGCGTCCGCACCCGCTCTTCGCGGGCCTGGTCAAGGCGGCCGTGCAGCGGCAGGAGGAAGTGCGCAAGGCGGGCAAGCCCGCCACGTAGTCGCCGGGATTCCCCTGGCTCTCGACTACGCTCGATCAGGGGAGAACCCAGTCGTCGCCGGGGTACGGGTCCTCATCAAGGGCCCGTGCCCCGGTTTTCTGTTCTGCTGTTGGTGCGCACTGTGGGAGGACGCCGTCATGGCCATCGAGGACACCGCCGAGAACTGGCAGATCGTGGCGACCGCCACCCCCTTCACCGGTCACAAGACCGGGGTGCGCACCGATGACGTCGTGATGCCCGACGGCTCGGTGCACCAGCGGGACTACCAGGTCCACCCCGGCTCCGTGGCGGTCGTGGCGCTGGACGACGAGGGCCGCGTCCTGGTGCTGCGCCAGTACCGCCACCCCGTGCGCCACAAGCTCTGGGAGGTCCCGGCCGGGCTCCTGGACGTGCCCGGCGAGAACCCGCTGCACGCCGCCGAGCGCGAGCTGTACGAGGAGGCGCACGTCAAGGCCGGGCAGTGGCACGTCCTGACCGACGTGTTCCCGAGCCCCGGCGGCAGCGACGAGGCCGTACGGATCTTCCTGGCCCAGGACCTGTCCGAGGCGGAGGGCGAGCGTTTCGAGGTCTCCGAGGAGGAGGCCGACATGGAGCTGGCCCGGGTGCCGCTGGACGATCTCGTCCGGGGCGCGCTCGCGGGGGAGCTGCACAACACCTGTCTGGTGGTGGGCGCGCTCGCGCTGGCCGCAGTGCTGCGGGGGGACGGCGTCGACTCCCTGCGCCCGGCCGGGGCGCCCTGGCCGGCCCGGCCCTTCGAGGACTGAGCCCCGCCTGGTAGCGGGTGGGACCCGCCTGTTCCCGTCCCGCGTCGACCGATCTGAAAATCTGCTGATCCGATCGGGCGACATCGGGCGAAAGTGGGCCCTGCTCCGCCCAAACGGTCACGAAGGGTGAACTACGCTCGGACTGCCCGTGCGGAGACCCGCACGGTCTCCAGGTGCTCAGGCGGACGGAGCGTGGCCCGTGACGGATCAGGCGGTGGACGTGGGCGGGGCTGCCGCCGGGCAGCGTACCGGGCAATTCCTGGGCAGGCAGCGGGAGTTGAAGGAGCTCCGGACCGACATCGAACGGGCCGGACTTGACACCCTGTCAGGAAAGAAGTCGCCCCGGGCCAGGGTCCTGCTGATCGCCGGGCGACCCGGATCGGGACGCACCGCGCTCGCCGCCGAACTCGCCCGCCAGGTGGCCGACGACTACCCGGACGGGGTGCTGCGGGCCTCGCTCACCGAGCCCGGCGGGGCGCGCGTCCCGGCCGACCGGGTCGCGAGGGACCTGCTCGAGGCACTGGACGTGCCGGTGCCGCCCGGGGCCGGGCAGGACGAGCTGACCGAGCTGGTCCGCGGGGCGCTCGCGGGCCGCCGGGCGATCGTGCTGCTCGACGACGCCGCCGACGCCGAGCAGGTCGGCCCGCTCCTGCCCGACACCTCCGAAAGTCTGGTCGTGGCCACCGCCCAGGGCCCGCTCACCGGAATCCCCGACGTCCGCCCCTGCACGCTGGGCGGTCTCGACGTCAAGTCGGCCGTCGAACTCCTGGAGGGCTTCACCGGCGCGGTCCGGGTCACGGTCGACCCGCGCGCCGCCGAGATGCTCGTGGAGGCGTGCGGCGGACAGCCCGCGGCCCTCGTCCTGGTCGGCGGCTGGCTCGCGGCCCGCCCGAAGGCCGCCGTCTCCGACGTGGCCAAACAGCTGCGCGCCATGTCCGAGGTCGGCGCCGAACTCCCCAGCGCGGCCCGCCCGTTGGCGCGCTCCTTCCGCCTCGTGTACGAGTCCCTCTCGCAGCCGGCCGCGCGGATACTGCGACTGCTGTCGCTCGCCCCCGCCGGGATCGCCGACGCGCACACCGCCTCCGCGCTGGCGGGCTGCTCGGTCTCGGGCGCCCAGGCGGCGCTGACCGACTTCGTGGCGTACGGGCTGCTGCGGCGCGACCCGGCCGCGCCCGAGCAGTACCGGGTGCCCGGCGCCCTCGCCCCGCTGCTGCGCGCGCTGTGCGAGGCCGTCGACCGGCCCGGCGAGATCGAGCTGGCCCGGGCCCGGATGCTGGAGCGGACCGTGCGGCTGCTCCAGTCCTGCCGGGCGGTCACCGAGCCGGAGGGCTCGTCCGCCCGCCGCAAGCTCGCGGGCCTGCCGCGCGCCCTGCGCTTCCCCAGCGCGGCGATGGCCGAGGCCTGGCTGCGCGGCCGCCGGCCCGCGCTGCTCGCCGCCGCCCGGCTCGCGGTGGAGGACGGCGACCTCGACACCCTGGCCCGGCGCCTGGTGGCCGCGCTGGTGAGGGCGCTCGCCGCGCACCAGGGCGCCGAGGCTGCGGCTCCCGAGCTGTACGGGCTCCACCAGCTCGTCCTCGACGTCGCCGACCGGCGCGACCTGCACCGCGAGAAGGCCGCGGCCCTGCTCAACCTGGGCGACCTCGACGCGGGGACCGGGCGGACCGCCGAGGCGCTCGCCCGCTACCGGGCCGCCCTGGACGCGGGCCGCGCGGCGGGCGACCCCTACGCGACCGGCCGCGCGATGGAATCCGTAGGCGGCGCCCACCAGGAGCTGGGGGACTGGCAGCGGGCCTCCGACTGGTACGGGCGGGCCCTGTCCCAGCGGCTCGCGCGCGGCGAGCGGGCGGACGAGGCCCGGCTGTACGGGCGGCTCGCCACCGTGCACACCTACGCGGGCCGCTACGGCGAGGCGCTGCGCTGCTGGCGCGCCGCGGTGGCCGGATACCGGCGGCTGGGCGATCTCCCGGGCCAGGCAAGGGCGTTGAGCGAGGCGGCCCGGGTCCAGGAGTACGCCGGGCGCCCCGAGGAGTCGCTGCGCACCTGCCGCGAGGCGGTGGAGTTCGCGCGCAAGGCCGGTGATCTGCGTCTCCAGGCCGCGCTCCAGCTCCGGCTCGCCGACACCCTGGACCGGCTCGGCGACCCCACCGCGGCACGGATCCACCGGGCCACGGCCGACAGATTGCTGGAAGATGAGCCGTCAAGGCCATGAGGCCTGCGAAATCCGCAGTGCTTCGGCCAAAGATTGAAGCTTTGTAAGGGTAGACAGCTGGAAAACCTTCATTAGACTGGCTCCGCCGCAACTTCCTGTGGTGTCTCCCGGTGCGCCTCCTTGCGTCCGGGTAGGTATCGCATTGCCCCCGTTTTCCCCTGAGCCAAGGACCGTGATCGACGTGAAGGTCGGTATCCCCCGCGAGGTCAAGAACAACGAGTTCCGGGTGGCCATCACCCCCGCCGGCGTGCACGAGCTCGTGCGCCACGGCCACCAGGTCTTCGTCGAGCAGAACGCCGGCGTCGGCTCCTCGATCACGGACGCCGAGTACGTCTCCGCCGGTGCGGAGATCCTCGGCAGCGCCGACGAGGTCTGGGCCACCGCCGACCTGCTGCTCAAGGTGAAGGAGCCCATCGCGGAGGAGTACCACCGCCTCCGCAAGGACCAGACGCTCTTCACCTACCTGCACCTCGCCGCCTCCCGCGAGTGCACGGACGCCCTGCTGGAGTCCGGCACCACCGCGATCGCGTACGAGACGGTCGAGACGGCCAACCGCCAGCTGCCGCTGCTCGCCCCGATGTCCGAGGTCGCGGGCCGGCTCGCCCCGCAGGTCGGCGCCTACCACCTGATGCGCTCGGCCGGCGGCCGCGGCGTGCTGCCCGGCGGCGTCCCCGGCACCCACGCGGGCCGCGCCGTCGTCATCGGCGGCGGTGTCTCCGGCTGGAACGCCGCGCAGATCGCCGTCGGCATGGGCTTCCACGTGACCCTGCTCGACAAGGACATCAACAAGCTCCGCGAGGCCGACAAGATCTTCGGCACCAAGGTGCAGACGATCGTCTCCAACGCCTACGAGCTGGAGAAGGCCGTCGTCGAGGCCGACCTCGTCATCGGCGCGGTGCTCATCCCCGGCGCCAAGGCTCCCAAGCTGGTCACCAACGAGCTCGTCGCCAAGATGAAGCCCGGAAGTGTCCTTGTCGACATTGCGATCGACCAGGGCGGCTGCTTCGAGGACTCGCGTCCGACCACCCACGCCGAGCCGACCTTCATGGTCCACAACTCGGTCTTCTACTGCGTCGCCAACATGCCGGGCGCGGTGCCGAACACCTCCACCTACGCCCTCACCAACGCCACGCTGCCCTACATCGTGTCGCTGGCGAACAACGGCTGGGTCGAGGCGCTGCGCCGCGACGCCGCACTCGCCCTCGGCCTCAACACCCATGACGGCCAGGTCGTTTACGGCCCGGTCGCAGAGGCGCACGGCCTGGAGCAGGTCGAGCTGAACTCGCTCCTCGGCTAGCCGGTCGCCGGTCCGTCAACGCGGGCCGTCAACCTCGTACATCCGGCCGGACCTTGTCGACCAAGGTCCGGCCGGATGTGTATCGCGACACTTCCGCCCCCCTGCGCCGGGCTTGCTCAACTCGCCTCGAACGTAACCCTTTAACCGTTTCGCGCACTGGTGAAACGTGCGCCCGAGTCCCCGTACGCCCTTGACAGAGTGGTGTTCCATTGCCGACACATCGGGCCGGGTCCGGCGGATTGTGTTGCTGCGGACCGGTGACACGCCATAGAGTCGCCAACCGTCGGCATGGTGCCACGCTGACCTATCGATAAAGTTTCCTGGTCACGTCCAAGGAGGTAAGACGACTTGTGAATGAGTCGACATTTACTCCCGGAGGTGGTCAGTCAGGAATCCCTGCGGGGATGTCCGTACGGGGCCAGAGCCCTTCGGGGCCCGAGGCTGTCGGCTCCGTCGCGGTCCGCACCTCCGAAACCACTCTGCTTCCCACGCACGCGGGGACGGTCCCCACCCAGCACATGACGACAGCCCCACGGATGATGGACGGCCTACACGTGAACGCCACGGCCGGCAACGAGAGCGGCCGGGAGACCGCCGCCCTCGCCGACTTTGACGAGGTGCCCCAGGGGCACTTCTACGACCCCGACGCCGAGTACGAGCCCGACCCCGAGTACGCGGCCACCCTCGCCCCCGACGCTGCCCGTCAGCGCCGCGAGCGGATCGGCCCGACCGGACGGCCGCTGCCGTACTTCCCGATCCCGGGTCCCCTGACCGACCACGGTCCCGCGAAGATCATCGCGATGTGCAACCAGAAGGGCGGCGTGGGCAAGACGACGTCGACCATCAACCTGGGTGCCGCGCTCGCCGAGTACGGACGGCGCGTCCTGCTCGTCGACTTCGACCCGCAGGGTGCCCTGTCGGTCGGCCTCGGCGTCAACCCGATGGAACTCGACCTCACCGTCTACAACCTGCTCATGGAGCGGGGCATGTCGGCCGACGAGGTGCTGCTCAAGACCGCGGTCCCGAACATGGACCTGCTGCCGAGCAACATCGACCTGTCCGCCGCCGAGGTGCAGCTGGTGAGCGAGGTCGCGCGCGAGTCCACGCTCCAGCGGGCCCTGAAGCCGCTGATGCAGGACTACGACTACATCGTGATCGACTGTCAGCCCTCGCTCGGCCTGCTCACCGTGAACGCCCTGACGGCGGCTCACAAGGTGATCGTGCCGCTGGAGTGCGAGTTCTTCGCGCTGCGCGGTGTCGCGCTGCTCACCGAGACGATCGAGAAGGTGCAGGAACGCCTCAACCCCGACCTGGAGTTGGACGGCATCCTCGCCACGATGTACGACTCCCGCACGGTGCACAGCCGCGAGGTCCTGGCCCGCGTGGTCGAGGCCTTCGACGACCACGTCTACCACACGGTCATCGGCCGGACCGTGCGCTTCCCGGAGACCACCGTCGCCGGTGAGCCGATCACGACGTACGCCTCCAACTCCGTCGGCGCGGCCGCCTACCGTCAGCTCGCCAGGGAGGTGCTCGCCCGGTGTCACGCCGAGTGAGTCTGCCCGGGGCCGACGAGCTGTTCCGTACGACCGGGGGGATGGCGCTCTCGCCGTCCACCCCGAGGCGAGGGGCCAACGGCGAGGCCAGGGTGCCGTCCCCGGCGGGCGAGAGCGAGCCCGTCGCCGCCGAGCCCGCGCCCGAGACGGAGCACACCGCCGCCGAGGAGGACTCCGGCTCGGCCGAACCGCGCAGCCGGGCCGCCGCCGACGCGGAGACCGCCAAGACCCGGCGCACGCCCGCCCAGGGCGGCTCCGGCTCGGGCACCGCCCAGCAGCGGCGCCGGCAGCGCGCGGCCAACCGGCGGCCCAGCGGGCGCGAACGGCACGACGAGAAGATCACCGTGTACGTCTCCGCCGAGGAGCTGATGGACCTGGAGCACGCGCGCCTGGTCCTGCGCGGGGAGCACGGTCTCGCGGTCGACCGCGGCCGGATCGTCCGCGAGGCGGTCGCCGTGGTGCTCGCGGACCTGGAGTCCCGGGGCGACGCGAGCATCCTCGTACGGCGTCTTCGGGGGCGGTAGCCGCTAGCCTGCGGCGTGCGGCCGCTGCCGCCGCGCCCCCGTACCGCCCGCTCCGTACTCCCTGGACCGTCTCTTGCCCACCGCCGACGACCCGAACGTTCCCGCGACGCGGGGGGCTCGGCGTGCGCTGGGGCGGGGCCCGGGTGCCCTGCCCCCCACCTCGCCCCCTCCCGAGCCCCTCCGAGGTGCTGCTGACGCCTCCGCCGCGCCCGGCCCGGACGCACGGCCTTCCGCGGCCGAGCCCGAGCCCGCCCCCGAAGAGGTGCCCGAGCTCGCGTCGGCGGGTGCGGGCCGCCCTGAGCCGGGCGCGCGGTTTCCCGCCCCCCTGGGGGCGCGGCCCGAGGCCGACGCCGCGGCGGCCGCGGGGAGTGAAGTCGGGGACGGGCGGTTCACCGTCCGGCTGGCCAACTTCGAGGGGCCCTTCGATCTGCTCCTCCAGCTGATCTCCAAGCACAAGATGGACGTCACCGAGGTCGCGCTCTCCAAGGTGACCGACGAGTTCATGGCGCACATCAGGGCCATGGGCGCGGACTGGGACCTGGACCAGACGACCGAGTTCCTCGTCGTCGCGGCCACCCTGCTCGACCTCAAGGCCGCCCGGCTGCTGCCCGCCGCCGAGGTGGAGGACGAGGCCGACCTCGCCCTCCTGGAGGCCCGCGACCTGCTGTTCGCGCGGCTGCTCCAGTACCGCGCCTACAAACGCATCGCGGACATCTTCAGCGAGCGGCTCGACACGGAGGCGCGCCGGTATCCGCGCACCGTCGGCCTGGAGTCGCACCTCGCCGAGCTGCTGCCCGAGGTCGTCATCAGCATCGGCGCCGAGGGCTTCGCGAAGCTGGCCGTCAAGGCCATGCAGCCCAAGCCCAAGCCGCAGGTGTACGTCGACCACATCCACGCCCCGCTGGTGTCGGTGCGGGAGCAGGCCGAGATCGTGGTGGCGCGGCTGCGGGAGGCCGGGGAGGTCAGCTTCCGGGTGCTGGCCGAGGACGCCCCGGACACCCTCACGGTCGTCGCCCGCTTCCTGGCCCTCCTGGAGCTGTACCGCGAGAAGGCCGTCGCCCTGGACCAGGACGAGGCGCTGGGGGAGCTGGTGGTGCGCTGGAGCGGCGGGGAGGGCGACGGGACGCCGACGGTGACCGACGAGTTCGACCGAGAGGTGACGGAGGAGAAGGCGTGACGGAGGAACTGGAGCTGAAGCCGGCCCTGGAAGCCGTCCTCATGGTCGTCGACGAGCCCGCCACCGAGGACCACCTCGCGAAGGTCCTTGAGCGGCCGCGGCGGGTCGTGGCGGACGCCCTGCGGGAGCTGGCCGACGAGTACACCGTCCAGGGCCGCGGATTCGAGCTGAGGCTCGTGGCGGGCGGCTGGCGGTTCTACAGCCGGGCCGCGTACGCGGACGCCGTCGAGGGCTTCGTCCTGGACGGCCAGCACGCCCGGCTCACCCAGGCGGCCCTGGAGACCCTCGCGGTCGTCGCCTACCGCCAGCCGGTGAGCCGCTCGCGGGTCTCGGCGGTGCGCGGGGTGAACTGTGACGGGGTCATGCGGACCCTGCTCCAGCGGGGTCTGGTCGACGAGGCGGGCACGGAACCCGAAACAGGTGCGATCCTGTACAGGACGACGAACTACTTTCTGGAGCGGATGGGCCTGCGCGGCCTGGACGAGCTCCCGGAGCTCGCGCCCTTCCTCCCCGAGGCGGACGCGATCGAAGCCGAGACGCTGGAGGGTGTGCCGTCGTTCGATCCGGACGCGCCCGACGCGCCGGAAACCCCCGCAGACGACAAGACGGAAATGTGATGCGAAGCAGCAGCGGCAGGAACAGCAGCGGAAACAACGGCGGGAGCCGTGGTGGCAACAGCGGCGGCCGCGGCAGCAGCAGTGGTGGCGCCGGCGGCCGGGGCGGCAACCGCGGCGCCGGCGGCGGGCGCGACGGACAGCGCCAGGGCGGCGGCCCGCGCCAGAGCGGCAGCGGCAAGCAGCGGCCCCCGCGTCCCGAGGAGCGCACCTACGACGTGGGCGGCGGTTCGTCCGACGCTCCCCGCAGCGGCCGGGGCGCCTCGGCCCGCGGCGGCGCCAAGGGCGGCCCCAAGGCTCCCCAGGGCGGCACCCCGGTCCGTCGCGGCCCGCACGGCCAGCGCCTCGGCGCGGCCCGCCCGCGCGAGCTCGACGCCAAGATCGAGCAGCGCAACCGCGACCGGTACGCGGACAAGCCGGACGTGAAGACGCCCAAGACCTTCCCCGGCGCCGAGCAGGAGGGCGAGCGGTTGCAGAAGGTGCTCGCCCGGGCCGGCATGGGTTCGCGCCGCGCCTGCGAGGAGCTGATCGAGCAGGCCCGCGTCGAGGTCAACGGCGAGATCGTGCTCGAACAGGGCAAGCGCGTCGACCCGGAGAAGGACGAGATCAAGGTGGACGGCCTGACCGTCGCCACCCAGTCGTACCTGTTCTTCGCGCTGAACAAGCCGGCCGGCGTCGTCTCCACCATGGAGGACCCGGACGGCCGCCAGTGCCTCGGTGACTACGTCACCAACCGCGAGACCCGGCTCTTCCACGTCGGCCGGCTCGACACCGAGACCGAGGGCATCATCCTGCTCACCAACCACGGCGAGCTGGCCCACCGGCTGACCCACCCCAAGTACGGCGTGAAGAAGACCTACCTGGCCGCCATCACGGGCCCGCTGCCGCGCGAGATCGGCAAGCGGCTCAAGGAGGGCATCCAGCTGGAGGACGGCTACGCGCGGGCCGACGCCTTCCGGGTCGTCCAGCAGACCGGCAAGAACTACCTCGTCGAGATCGAGCTGCACGAGGGCCGCAAGCACATCGTGCGCCGCATGATGGCCGAGGCCGGCTTCCCGGTCGAGAAGCTGGTGCGCGTCGCCTTCGGCCCGATCGGGCTCGGCGACCAGAAGTCCGGCTGGCTGCGCCGCCTCACCAACACCGAGGTCGGCATGCTGATGCGCGAGGTCGACCTCTAAAGGCCCCGGCCAACTCCCGCTGAGAGGAGCCCGGTTCCCGTGTCGCACGGGAGCCGGGCTCTTTCGCGTCCGCTCCCTCCGCAACCTTGTGCGACCGCCCGAACACCTTTATAGTCACAGTGACTATTAAGGGGGTACGGGCGTGAGCCTCACCTGGACCGAGATCCTCGGCTTCGCGACCGGCGCGCTGTGCGTCTGGCTGGTGGCCCGGCAGCACATCGCCAACTGGCCGGTGGGACTCGCCAACAACGTGTTCTTCATCGTGCTGTTCCTCCGCTCCGGCCTCTACGCGGACGCCGGACTCCAAGTCGTCTTCATCGCCCTCGCCGGGTACGGCTGGTGGACCTGGGCCCACGGGGGTGGATCAGGTCCCGGCACGCTTCCGGTCCGGCGGACGACCCGCACCGAGTGGCTGTGGCTGCTCGCGGCGGGGGCGGTGGGGACCGTCGCGCTCACCTTCCTGCTCGGCGCGGCCACCGATTCGACGGTCCCGTTCTGGGACGCGCTGACCACCGCGCTCTCGCTCGCGGCGACGTACGGGCAGTGCCGGAAGCTCGTCGAGTCCTGGTGGCTGTGGATCGCGGCGGACGTGGTCTACATCCCGCTCTACGCCTACAAGGAGCTCTACCTGACCTCGCTCCTGTACGCCGGGTTCCTGACCCTGTGCCTGATCGGACTGCGGGGCTGGCGGCGCGAGCTCGCCGCCCGCCCGGCCCGCCTCGCGGAGGTGGCGGCATGAAGACGTACGAACACGGCCTGGTCCTCGGCAAGTTCTACCCGCCGCACGCCGGCCACCACCACCTGGTGCGCACCGCCGCCGACCGCTGCGAGCGGCTCACGGTGCTGGTCTGCGCGGCCTCCGTCGAGACGGTGCCGCTGGCCGAGCGGGTCCAGTGGATGCGCGCGGTGCACCCGGGCGCGCGGGTCGTGGGCGCCGTCGACGACATCGAGATGGACCTGAACGACCCCGCTGTCTGGGACGCCCACCTGGCCGTCTTCAAGGGCGCGGTCCCCGAGCGCGTCGACGCGGTCTTCACCTCCGAGTCGTACGGCGACGAACTCGCCCGCCGCTTCGGCGCCGAGCACGTCCTCGTCGACCTCGACCGCACCCTGTTCCCGGTCTCCGGCACGGCCGTGCGCAAGGACCCGGTGGGCAGCTGGGACTTCCTCGAAGAGCCGGTCAGGGCCTGGCTGGCCCGGCGCGTGGTCGTGCTCGGCGCCGAGTCGACCGGCACCACCACGATGGCCCGCGCGCTGGCCGAGCACTACCGCGCGCGCGGCGGCGTGTGGGCGCGCACCCGGTGGGTGGCGGAGTACGGGCGGGAGTACAGCGAGGGCAAGCTGGCCGCGCTGCGCTCGCGCTACCCGCAGGCCCAGTGGGAGGACGTCGAGTTCGGCTCGGACGAGTTCCCGGTGATCGCCGAGCGGCAGAACGAGCGCGAGAACCGGGCCGCGGGCCTCGGCTCGCCCGTGCTGTTCTGCGACACCGACTCCTTCGCCACCACCGTGTGGCACGAGCGCTACCTGGGCCGCCGCGGCCCGCGCGTCGAAGCCGTCGCCGACCGGGCCGCGGCCCACCACCTGTGGCTGCTCACCGACCACGAGGGGGTGCCCTTCGAGGACGACGGGCTGCGCGACGGGGAGGAGCTGCGGCCCTGGATGACCGACCGGTTCCGGGCCGAACTGATCCGTACCAAAAGGGAGTTCATCGAGCTTCACGGGGCACACGAGGAACGGCTCGATGCCGCCGTCGCCGCTGTGGACGCGCTGCTCGACCGGGGCTGGGACCTCGCCGACCCGCTGCCGGAGCGACGATGACCACCGTCGGCCCCCGGGCCCTGGAGGGGGGTGCCCGGGGGCCGCGGGACAAGGCGCCCGAGGGGTACGACCCGTACGCCTTCGAGCCGTTCGCCGTCACCGTCGACCTGGCCGTCTTCACGGTCCGCGAGGGCGCCCTGCACGCGCTGCTCATCCGGCGCGGCCAGGAGCCGTACGCGGGGGACTGGGCGCTGCCGGGCGGTTTCGTGCTGCCGCGCGAGTCCGCCGAGCTCGCGGCCCGGCGCGAACTGGCCGAGGAGACCGGGCTCGCCGACGACGTCGTGGCCCGGCTGCACCTGGAACAGCTGCGCACCTACAGCGAGCCGGACCGCGACCCCCGCATGCGGGTGGTGTCGGTCGCCTACACCGCGCTCGTGCCCGACCTGCCCGAACCGCGCGGCGGCGGCGACGCGGCGCACGCCGAGTGGGTCGCCTTCGGCTCGTACGGCCGGCTCGCCTTCGACCACGCCGACATCCTCGCCGACGCCCACGAACGCGTCGGCGCCAAGCTCGAGTACTCCTGCCTCGCGACGTCGTTCTGTCCGCCCGAGTTCACCCTCGGCGAGCTGCGGCAGGTGTACGAGACGGTCTGGGGCACCGCCCTGGACCGCCCCAACTTCCGCCGCAAGGTCCTGGCCACGCCCGGCTTCGTCGAGCAGGTGACCGGCGCCTCGCGGCTGACCGGCGGCCGGGGCAAACCGGCCGCGCTCTACCGGGCGGGACCGGCCACCGCGCTGCACCCGCCCCTGATGCGCCCGGAGGGACGACAGACATGAACCGTGCTGCGAAACAGACGGCGACCGGTGCCTTGATCGGGCTCGCGCTGGGGGACGCCCTCGGCTTCCCGACCGAGTTCAACGACGTGCCCGCGATCCTCACCAAGTGCGGGCCGTGGCGCGAGATGGCGCTGCCGAGCCCCGCGTTCGTCACCGACGACACCCAGATGACGCTCGCCCTCGGCCGCGGCATCCGCACCGCCATGGACAGCGGCCTGCTCGGCCCGGCCCGGCTCGAAGGGCCCGTCCGCAAGGAGTTCGTCGACTGGTACCACTCGCCCGAGAACAACCGCGCCCCCGGCCGCACCTGCCTGGTGGCGTGCGCCAAGCTGGACGGCGGGCTTCCGTGGCAGGAGGCCAGTCAGCTCGGCTCCAAGGGCTGTGGCGCCAACATGCGGGTCGCGCCGGTCGGCCTCGTGCCGGGGCTGAGCGAGGAACAGCGGGCGGGCGCCGCCCAGTTGCAGTCCGCGCTCACCCACGGGCACCCCACCGCGCTCGCCGCCTCCGACCTCACCGCGCGCGCCGTGTACCTGCTCGCCCAGGGCGCCGACCCGATGGGCCTGGTCGGCCAGCTGCGCTCGTACGCGTACGAGAACCGCGTCCGCTACCACGAGCGCTGGCTCGGCGACCTGTGGACGCGGGCGCAGGATCCGACCCCCGGCCACTTCATCGCACGCGGCTGGGACGAGTGCCTGGACGCGCTCGACCGGGTGCTCAAGGCGCTCCGCAACCCCTCGCCCGAGACCGACCCGTGCCTGGAGACCGGCGACGGGTGGATCGCCGAGGAGGCCTTCGCCACGGGCCTGCTCTGCTTCCTGCTCTTCCCCGACGAGCCCCTCACGGCCCTGCGCCGCGCGGCCTGCACCCAGGGCGACTCGGACTCCATCGCCTGCCTGGCCGGGGCGTTCGCGGGCGCCCACCTGGGAGCGGCGGCCTGGCCCAAGGAGTGGGCCGAGCGCATCGAGTACCGCAGTGAACTCCTGACCCTGGGGGCCCTCTGGGATGCTTGAGCCATGATCGAACTCCATACCGCCGACCTCGCGCCCGTGATCGCCGGACAGCCCGACCCGCTGCTGTTCGCCACGGTCTCGGGCGCCCACCTGTACGGCTTCCCCTCCCGCGACTCGGACGTCGACCTGCGCGGCGTCCACGTCCTGCCGACCGAGGCGCTGGTGGGCCTGCGCGAACCGGCGGAGACGCGGGAGCGGATGTGGGACCGGGACGGCGTGGAGATGGATCTCGTCACGCACGACCTGCGCAAGTTCGTCCGCCTGATGCTGCGCCGCAACGGCTACGTACTGGAGCAGCTGCTCTCGCCGCTGGTCGTGCACACGACCGACGCGCACGCCGAACTCGTCTCGCTCGCGCCCACGGTGCTGACCTCGCACCACGCCCACCACTACCGCGGGTTCGCGGGCACGCAGTGGCGGCTGTTCCAGAAGACCGGTGAACTCAAGCCGCTGCTCTACGCGTTCAGGGTGCTGCTCACCGGCATCCACCTCATGCGCAGTGGCCGGGTGGAGGCGGATCTGACCGCTCTCATCGGCGAGGTGGCGGCCCCCGGCTACCTGCCCGAGCTGATCGCCGCCAAGGCGGAGGCCGAGCACGGCCCCGCGACCGGGCCGGAGCCGGAGCGCGTGGCCGCCGACATCGAGGCGCTGCACGCCGCCCTGGACGAGGCGCAGGCCGTCTCGCTACTGCCGGGCGCCCCCACCGGACACGACGCGCTGCACGACTTCGTCGTACGCGTCCGCCTCGAACGCTGACGCGCGGCGCGCGCGGAACAGGAAGTCCGCCACCCGGGCCCGGTCGGGTTCGGGAGGCAGTGGTGTGGTCGCGGCCGCCTCGTCCGACTCGGCGGCCAGGCGCGCCATCCAGGACTCCACCTCGGACCAGGCCACCTCGCCGCGCTTCACCGCGAGCAGCCGGTCGCGCTCGGCGCCGACGTCGATGGTGAGCACGCCGGTGCGCAGCAGATCGCGGCAGCTCCTCAGCAGCCGCAGCAGGTGCATGGCGTGCTTCCACCGCGGCGCGCCGTACTGGCGCACATCGGCGTCGAGCTTCTTGCGCTGGCCGAGCGCGTACCGGGCGAACGTCTCGTGGGCCTGCCGGGACAGGAACGCCTCGCGCAGCGCCAGGAGTTCTCGCCCGGTGTCGTCGGCGTACTCGACCAGCGGGGAGTGCAGGCACTCCAGGACGTTCGGGTTGGCCCGCAGGGCCAGCTCGCAGAACCGCTCCAGCTCCCAGCTGAACTGCTCGTCCGCCGGGCCCTCGACATGCGCCGGGGGCTTCTCGAAACGCCAGAACAACGGTGTCGGCGCGAGGTAGATCCCGCGCACGTCGGTGTCGCTGTCCGCGGTCGCGAGGCCGAAGGCGCGCGAGCCCATGACACACGCGTAGATGGTGTGGCCTGCGACGAGCTCCTCGGGTGTCATGCCGCCCATGCTCGCCGGTCAGGGCAGCAGAATCGAATCCTTGTCGACGGTGATCTGCCGCGCGGGCAGCGGACGCGGGGCCGGGCCGCCTGCCACCGAGGCGTCCGCGATGCGGTACTTGCTGCCGTGGCAGGGGCAGTTGATGGTGCCGCCCGACACGCTGGTGACGGTGCAGCCCTGGTGGGTGCAGACCGCCGAGAAGGCCTTGAAGGTGCCCGCCTCCGGCTGGGTGACGACGACCTTCTGCTCCGCGAAGACCTTGCCGCCGCCGACCGGGATGTCCGCCGTTGTGCCGAGGACCTGCCCGGACCGGGCGGGCGGGTTGGACCCGCCCGGCGCGGAGGCGGCGGTGCCGCCGGGGGAGGGCGACGAACCGCCGCCGTTCCCGGAGGTCGAGCAACCCGCGAGCGCCACCGCGCCCGCCGCGGCCACGAGTACCGTCCTGCGGCTGTTGACTGCGTCCATCGTGTGCTCCTCAAGTCGTCGGGGCGGACGCGAGGCGCCACCGTGCCCGTGCGCTGTCCCTCACGCCGGACGTGCGGTCCTCACGCCGAACGTCCGGGCGCCGTGCTGGCCCTTCGGACGTACGCGCTGCGGGAGCATCCTCGCGCCGAACGCCCCCGACGCGAAGCACCGACGAGGGGATGTTCCCGCGCGTACCCACCCAACTCCCTTGCCCGGGGCCGGTGACAGGCGCACCAGGGTCACGTCCGGGGCGCGAGGCCCAGCGCGCGCCCCTCGGCGTCCCGCCGTACTTCGAGCACCGCCGTCACGGCCGCCCGCTCGACGGGCCCGTACACATGCGGGAACAGCACGTCCCCGCCGCCCTCCCAGCGGACCTCGGCGGCCAGCGCCGACTCGTCGACGCACACGGCCAGGAGCGGGCCCGGCACGTCGCGGTAGTGGGCGTCGGCGACGGCCAGCGCCGACGCCTCGTCGGCCGAGCAGTGCACGAAGCCCTCGGTGGCCAGCGAGGGCGGGCGGTAGGGCAGACCGGGGTCGGCCGACCACTCGACCAGGGGAACGACATGCAGGATCATGCGTCGGTTCTACCGCACCCCGCGCCGCCCGGGCCCAGGGAGCGCGGTCTGCCCAGGTGGCGGCGGGGTTCCCGGGAGCCGGGCCGTTGCGCCGTGCGCCCCCGTCCGGCGGGCACGACCGCGGCGGAAAACGGCCCGGGGCGGCCTTCGGGGCGGTCACCGTGTCCGCCCGTCGGCGGCGCTGACTACGCTGAACGGGAACGAAGGCCGAGCCGAGGAGCACGTCGTGGCGGTACGAGCGGTCCGTGGGGCCGTCCAGCTGGAGCGGGACGAGTCCGCGCACATGGACGAGCAGGTCGGCTCGCTGCTCACCGAGATCCTGCAGCGCAACGAGCTGACCCCGAACGACCTCATCAGCATCTGGTTCACCGCCACCCCCGATCTGCACAGCGACTTCCCGGCCGTGGCCGCGCGCCGCCTCGGCCTCACCGACGTACCGCTGCTCTGTGCGCAGGAGCTCGACATAGCCGGCGCCATGCCCCGGGTCGTCCGGGTCCTGGCGCACGTCGAGACCTACCTCGACAAGGCCGAGATCGCCCACGTCTACCTCGGCTCCGCCGCCGCCCTGCGCAAGGACATCGCCCAGTGAGAACCGCCCTCGTCATCGGTACCGGCCTGATCGGCACCTCCGCCGCCCTGGCCCTCGCGAGCCGCGGGATCGCCGTGCACCTCGCCGACCACGACCCCGGCCAGGCCCGCACCGCCGCCGCGCTCGGCGCAGGCACGGACGAGCCGCCCGAGGGCCGGGTCGACCTCGCGGTCGTGGCCGTGCCGCCCGCGCACGTGGCCGCCACGCTGGCCGGGGCGATCCGGGACGGGGTGGCCCGCGCCTACATCGACGTGGCCAGCGTCAAGGGCGGCCCGCGCCGCGAGCTCCTCGCCCTCGGCTGCGACCTGAGCTCCTACATCGGCACCCACCCCATGGCGGGCAAGGAGCGCTCGGGCCCGCTCGCCGCCACCGCCGACCTCTTCGAGGGCCGTCCCTGGGTGCTCACGCCGACCCGCGACACCGACACCGAGGTGCTCAACCTCGCGCTCGAACTGGTCGCGCTGTGCCGCGCCGTGCCGGTCGTGATGGACGCCGACGCCCACGACCGGGCCGTCGCCCTGGTCTCGCACACCCCGCAGCTGGTCTCCTCCATGGTCGCCGCCCGCCTCGAAGAGGCCGACGAGACGGCGGTCCGGCTGTGCGGCCAGGGCATTCGCGACGTCACCCGCATCGCGGCCTCCGACCCCGGGATGTGGGTGGAGATCCTTTCGGCGAACCCGGGCCCGGTCGCCGACGTGCTGTCCGGGATCGCCGCCGACCTCGACGAGACGGTGCGCGCCCTGCGCTCCCTGGAGTCCGCCGACGAGGACAAGCGCCGGGGCGGCGCGGCCGGCATCGAGGACGTGCTCCGGCGCGGCAACGCGGGCCGGGTCAGGGTGCCCGGCAAGCACGGGGCGGCTCCCGCCACGTACGAGATCGTCGCCGTGCTGCTCAGCGACGAGCCGGGCGGCCTCGCGCGGCTGTTCGCCGACGCGGGCCGGGCCGGTGTCAACATCGAGGACGTCCGCATCGAGCACGCCACCGGCCAGCAGGCGGGCCTGGTCCAGCTCATGGTCGAGCCGGCCGCGGCCCCCGGCCTGACCGCCGCGCTGCGCGAACGGGGCTGGTCGATCAGGCAGTGAGCGGCTGGGAGGACGGGGCGGGACGGCGGGCTCGCACGAGCCAGTAACCTTGTACGGGGCGGATTTGCGCCCCGAGCATCCCCGCCCCGTACCAGGAAGGTGTCCGTCACCGTGGAAAGCGCCGCCCGGACCGCTCCGGCAGCTGTGATTGTCGCCATCGACGGCCCCTCCGGCACCGGCAAGTCCAGCACGTCCAAGGCGGTCGCCGCCAAGCTCGGGCTGAGCTACCTGGACACCGGCGCCCAGTACCGGGCGATCACCTGGTGGATGATCACCAACGGCATCGACATCGACGACCCGGCGGAGATCGCGGTCGCCGCCGCCAAGCCCGTGATCGTCTCCGGCACCGACCCGTCGGCGCCGACCATCACCGTCGACGGGGAGGACGCCTCCGGGCCGATCCGCACCCAGGACGTCACCTCCAAGGTGAGCGCCGTCAGCGCGGTGCCCGAGGTGCGGGCCCTGATCACCCAGCTCCAGCGCGACATCGCGGCCGGGGCCGAACAGGGCATCGTGGTCGAGGGCCGCGACATCGGCACGACCGTGCTGCCCGACGCCGACCTGAAGGTGTTCCTCACCGCGTCCCCCGAGGCCCGCGCGGCCCGCCGCAGCGGCGAGATCAAGGGCTCCGACGTGGCGGCCACCAGGGAAGCCCTGATCAAGCGGGACGCGGCGGACTCCGGCCGCAAGACCTCCCCGCTGGCCAAGGCCGACGACGCGGTCGAGGTGGACACCACCGAGCTCACGCTCGACCAGGTCATCGAGTGCGTGGTCACCCTCATCGAGGAGAAGCAGGCCGCCAAGTGACAGTGGTTCCCGCGGCCGAGCGAGGCGCCGAGATCGGACGCCGGATCGGTGTCGGCCTGATGTACGGGCTGTGGAAGCCCCGGGTGCTCGGCGCCTGGCGGGTTCCGGCGAGCGGCCCGGTGATCCTCGCCGTCAACCACTCCCACAACATCGACGGCCCGATGGTCATGGGCACCGCACCGCGCGGCACCCATTTCCTGATCAAGAAGGAAGCCTTCGTGGGGCCGCTCGGCCCCTTCCTGGAGGGCATCGGCCAGCTCAAGGTGGACCGGTCGGTCACCGACCGCGCCGCGATCACCGAGGCGCTGGGCGTGCTCGACCGGGGCGGCGTCCTCGGGATCTTCCCCGAGGGCACCCGGGGCGACGGCGACTTCGCCTCGCTGCGGGCGGGCCTCGCCTACTTCGCCGTACGGTCGGGGGCGCCCATCGTCCCGGTGGCGGTGCTGGGAAGCACCGAGCGCCGGGGACGGTTGATAAAGGGGCTGCCGCCGCTGCGCAGCCGCGTCGACGTCGTCTTCGGGGACGCCTTCGAAGCCGGTGACGGCAGCGGACGGCGGACCCGCAGAGCCCTGGACGAGGCCACCGTCCGCATCCAGGACCGGCTCACCGGCCACCTGGACACCGCCAGGCGCCTGACCGGGCGCTAGGCCAGACTTTCAGTAGTGGACCGCCCGATCGCGATCCACCGATCACCACGATGAACGAGGTACGGACTTCATGAACGACCAGCACGAACACGGAGCTCTCGGCGACGCCGAGTTCGCGGAGTTCATGGAGCTCGCCGCCGAAGAGGGCTTCGACGTCGAGGACGTCGAGGAGGCGCTCGGCGAGGCCGGCCACGGCCCGCTCCCCGCCCTCGCCGTCGTCGGCCGCCCCAATGTCGGCAAGTCGACCCTGGTGAACCGCATCATCGGCCGCCGCGAGGCCGTCGTCCAGGACAAGCCCGGCGTCACCCGCGACCGCGTCACCTACGAGGCCGAGTGGGCCGGGCGCCGCTTCAAGGTCGTCGACACCGGCGGCTGGGAGCAGGACGTCCTGGGCCTCGACGCCTCCGTCGCCGCCCAGGCCGAGTACGCCATCGAGGCCGCCGACGCCGTGGTCTTCGTCGTCGACGCCACCGTGGGCGCCACCGACACCGACGAGGCCGTCGTCAAGCTGCTGCGCCGGGCCGGCAAGCCCGTCGTGCTCGCCGCGAACAAGGTCGACGGCATGTCCGGCGAGTCCGACGCCGCCGCCCTGTGGTCGCTCGGCCTCGGCGAGCCCTTCCCCATCTCGGCGCTGCACGGCCGCGGCACCGGCGACCTGCTCGACGAGATCCTGAAGGCCCTGCCCGAGGCCCCGCCGCAGCGCTTCGGCACCGCGGTGGGCGGCCCGCGCCGCATCGCCCTCATCGGCCGCCCGAACGTCGGCAAGTCCTCGCTCCTGAACCAGGTGGCCAAGGAGGAGCGCGTCGTCGTCAACGAGCTGTCCGGCACCACCCGCGACCCGGTCGACGAGCTCATCGAGCTGGGCGGGGTCACCTGGAAGTTCGTCGACACGGCCGGCATCCGCCGCCGCGTCCACCTCCAGGAGGGCGCCGACTACTACGCCTCGCTGCGTACCGCCGCCGCCGTCGAGAAGGCGGAGGTCGCGGTCGTCCTCATCGACACCAGCGAGCCGATCTCCGTGCAGGACCAGCGGATCATCACGATGGCCGTCGACGCGGGCCGCGCGCTCGTCATCGCGTACAACAAGTGGGACACCCTCGACGAGGAGCGGCGTTACTACCTGGAGCGCGAGATCGAGACCGAGATGCAGCAGGTCGCCTGGGCGCCCCGGGTCAACGTGTCCGCGCTGACCGGCCGCCACATGGAGAAGCTGGTCCCGGCGATCGAGACGGCCCTGGCGGGCTGGGAGACGCGCGTTCCGACCGGGCGCCTCAACGCGTTCCTCGGCGAGCTCGTCGCCGGTCACCCGCACCCGATCCGCGGCGGAAAGCAGCCGCGCATCCTGTTCGGTACGCAGGCGGGCACCAAGCCGCCCCGCTTCGTCCTGTTCGCCTCCGGCTTCATCGAGGCCGGCTACCGGCGCTTCATCGAGCGCCGGCTGCGCGAGGAGTTCGGCTTCGAGGGCACTCCGATCCACATCTCGGTGCGGGTGCGCGAGAAGCGCGGCCGCAAGAAGTAACCCCCACACCGAGGGCCGTGAGGGAGCGAGTCCCTCGCGGCAGGAGGTCAGAGCCCCCTGCGGGGGCCGGGCGGCAGTGCCGCCGGGAGCTGGTGCCCGGTGTACTGCCGCCCGTTCGCGTTCATCGCCGGGTGCAGCTGCCAGTTCCCCGCGTACGTGGCGGGGAAGTGCTGGGTGTGGTGGCCGGACTGCTGGCCGACGCGGGCGCCGTGGATCGCGGTGAACCCGCCACCGAGGGCCGCGAAGGCGGTGAAGCCGAGGTCCTCCTCGCCGGACCGGTCGCCGGGCAGGGCCCGGAAGGACCGGCGGTACTCCGAGTACAGCGCGTCGTAGATCGGCGTGGGGGAGTGGGCTCCCGAGGCGTCGCCCGACGGGCGCATGGCGGGGATCTGGGACTGGTACGGCTGGCGGGAGGGGTCGTATGTGTGCACGTATGTGCCAACGACCCGGTAGGGCCGGGGATGCGGGGTGTTTCGGCTTATCGGTAGCGCGCGGCCCGGTTCCCCACGCCCCTTCCGCGCCCGCCGCGGACCGGCCGGGACGGGCGCGCGGGAGGGAACCTCAGGTGCCGGCCAGCGGCATGGCGGCGGCCACCAGCCGGCCGTCGGCCGCGGCCTTCTCCAGGGCGTCCCTGAGCAGGTCCTCGCGGGGCTGCTGGCCGATCATGCCGACCGGGGCCGCGAAAACCAGCACGCGCTGGGACTTGTTGGCGGCGGCCCGCCAGCCGTCCGTCACCTGGAGCGGCTGGTGCGCCTGCCACCAGGAGACGGAGCCGGTGCCCCCGCCGGTGCCGGGCTGCAGCACCGCGTGCAGCTGGCCCATCGCGAGCAGCACGGACCAGCCCGGCAGCACCGAGGGCAGCCGCCCCATGTCGGTCACCGGCACGAAGCCCTGCTCGATGAGGAGCGGGAGGAACTCGTCGGTGGTGCCGCCCGAACCCGGCCGGGCGATGGGGCCGGTCGGCTCGACGACGAGCGCCGGATGCAGGTCGCCCTCGATCAGGACCAGGCCGCTGGTGATGCCGAGCACCGCCTGCTCGGGCGCGCCCCCGACGGGCTCCTCGCCCGTGATCGAGCGGACGGCGCCCTGGAGCTGCTCCTCGGCGACCTGGACGACCTGGGAGGGGATGCAGCTGGCGTGGGCGAAGGCGAGGACGGCGGTCTCCTCGCCGACGAACAGGACGGTGCTGGTGCGCTCCTGCTCGGAGTCGCCCGGCGTGCGGCAGGAGGTGCAGTCGTAGCTGCCCGGGGCGTTCTCGCCGGCGAGCAGCCGCTCGGCTTCTTCGTCGCCGATCTCGGCGCGGACGTCCTCACTGACGTCGAGCATGCGCGGCACGGGTGGCTCCTAGGAACTGAGTGGATGCGCCGGGCGGTTCCCGGCTTCTCTCGTACAAACGACAACGGGCGATCTGTGGCCGGGGTCACGCGCGAAGGCGAACGGAATCGAACCGCCGCCAGCGGAGGGTGAATTCACCGGCGGAACCCTTCACTCCCCGTCAACAGATGGGGAGAGCACGGAAGTTGTCCTGGTGAGCTGGGTCACAGATCGCTTCGGTGACAGGTCGACAAATATCGATATCTGCGCATGAAGTGGGTGGCCTGAAATCGCCGATACTCCCGGTAACAGGCAACTGGCCTGGAATGACGGGGCTTTGGTTGATGCCGGGCGCCGGAGGTCCCTAGATTCCACCGCCGTGTGCATCGAGCACCGCCCGGGAACGCCCGCCGGCCGCACAGCCAGCTACGACCTTCCGGCGGGCGGGGACGGTGCGGAACGAGGCGCCGGACGCGCCGAGGGCCGCGCCGCCCAGGGGGACCCCGGGTCCTTCGAAAGGGATTTCATGTCTGTTGGTACCAGTGGTTCCAGCTCCCCGCGCAGGCGTGGCACGGCAGCGCTGATCGGGGCCGCGGTGGCGGCGCCGCTCGCCCTGCTCAGCGTCGCCACCGGCCCGGCCGCCGCGGCGGACTCCGGTGTGTGGGACCGCATCGCCCAGTGCGAGAGCGGTGGAAACTGGCACATCAACACCGGCAACGGCTACTACGGCGGGCTCCAGTTCGACGCCGGCACCTGGCGGGCGCACGGCGGCGGGGCGTACGCGTCCACCGCCGACAGGGCCAGCAGGGCGCAGCAGATCGCCATCGCCTCCAAGGTGCAGCGCTCGCAGGGCTGGGGTGCGTGGCCGTCGTGCTCGCGTCAGGCGGGGGCGTACGGCAGCGCGCCCGCGGCGGGCGAGCCCGCCCGGCCGCAGCAGGCCGCGCGCCCGCAGCAGGCGGCGCCCAAGCCGCACAAGGCGCCCGCGCCGCAGCAGCACACCGTCCCGCTCCGCACCGAGAGCGCGCCCGCCGCTCCGGCCGGCACGTACACGGTCAGAAGCGGTGACACGCTGTCCACCGTCGCGGCGGCCCACGGCGTCCGCTGGGAGACGCTGTACGCGGCCAACCGGGCCGTCATCGGCGGTGACCCCGATCTCATTCTGCCGGGACAGCACCTGAAGATCTGACGGACAGAGCCCCGTCCGGCCGCCCGGACGGGGCTCGCCGCTGCCCGAAAATCGCCGGTGCCGCCCTGCCCGTTCCGGCCCCCGGGTGGACCAGCGGCGATCGGCCCCTGGAGTACGGGTGACGCTCAACCCAAGTACAGTCCGATGCTGACCGAAGGGTTTCGGGCCCGGCCGATCCGGCCGGCCGGATGATCAAGCGCAAGACCGACCGATCGATCGAATGACCAAGGGACGCGTGGCGCATGCACCTCTCCTTTCTGCTGCACAACGCGTACAGCCTGGGCGGCACCATCCGGTCCACCTTCAACCTCGCCGGTGAGCTCGCGCAGCGGCACGACGTCGAGATCGTCTCCGTCTTCCGCCACCACGACGAGCCCACCCTCCCCGCCCCCGAGGGCGTCCGGCTGAGGCACCTGGTCGACCTGCGCAAGAGCAGCCCGGAGTACGAGGGCGAGCACCCCCAGCACCGGCAGCCGGCCAAGGTCTTCCCGCGCGGCGACGGCCGCCACAGCCAGTACAGCCGCCTCACCGACGCCCGGATCGGCGCGCACCTGCGGTCCGTCGAGGCCGACGTCGTCATCGGCACCCGTCCCGGGCTCAACGTGCACATCGCGCGCGAGACCCGCCCCGGCGTGGTCCGGGTCGGCCAGGAGCACCTGACCCTGCCGGGCCACAGCTACCGGCTGCGCGGCGAGATAGCCCACTCCTATCCGCTGCTCGACGCGATCACCACGGTCACCGGCGCCGACGCGGCCGCCTACCGGGCCCTGCGACTGCCCGACGTACGCGTCGAGGCGGTGCCCAACGCGGTACCCGCCCCCGCCCTGGAACCGGCCGACGGCGACGCCAAACTGGTCGTGGCGGCCGGGCGGCTCACCCCGGTCAAGCGGTACGACCTGCTGGTCAAGGCGTTCGCGCGGATCGTCGCCGTACGACCGGACTGGAAGCTGCGGATCTACGGCTCCGGCGACGCCTTCGGAAACGAACGCGAGGCGCTGCGGAACCTGATCGACGATCTTGGCCTCTACAACCATGTGTTCCTCATGGGCCTGTCCGGCGACCTCGACAGCGAGTGGGTCAAGGGTTCCCTCGCGGCCGTCACCTCCAGCCACGAGTCCTTCGGCATGACCATCGTCGAGGCGATGCGCTGCGGGCTCCCCGTCGTCTCCACGGACTGCCCGCAGGGGCCGCGCGAGATCATCGACGACGGGGTGGACGGCCGCCTCGTCGAGACGGGCAACGCCGACGCGGTGGCCGAGGCCCTGCTCGAACTGATCCAGGACGACGGCCTGCGCCACCGCATGGCCAAGGCGGCCCTGGAGAACTCCGCGCGCTTCGACCCGTCCAGGATCGCCGAGCGCCACGAGGAGATCTTCCGGGAGCTGCACGCCCAGGGCGCGGGAAGCCGCTCCGCCGGGGCGCTGCGCGAGTCGCTGCACCGGGCCCGCAGCTCCGCCCTCGACGGGGCGTACGCCCTGCGCCACAAGGCCGCCTCCGTGCTCCGGAAAGGGCAGACCGCATGACCACCACCGCCGAGTCCCCGGACACGGGCAGCGCCTCCGCCGCGCCGCGCGCCCACTGCATAGCCGACTCCGCGGGCGGAGTGACCTTCGACGTCACGGGGGCCGGCCGGCCGGGCGCCGCGCTCGTCCTGCGCCGGCGCGGGGCCGACCCCGGCCCGGACGTGCTGCTCCCGCTCACCCCGGCCGCGGAGGGCGTGCTGCGCGCGGTGCTGCCCAGCACGGTCGACATGGCCGAGGGCGTGTGGGACGCGTACCTGCGCTTCGGCGAGGGCGCCGAGCAGCGCCTGGAGCCGGGCACCCGGGACCTGCGCGCGCTGGTCGACCGGGAGCCGGGGCCGGACGCCGACCGGGTCGCGGTCCGCATCCCCTACCCGGGCCGCTCGGGCGAGCTGATCGTCCGCAGCTGGCTGCGCAGACCGCACGCCGAGACCGGCACGATCCGCGTCGGCGAGGACGCGGTCACGGTGCACGGGCGGCTGTACGGCGCGGGGCTCGCCCCCGGCGCCACCGTCGAGGCGCGGCTGCGCGGCGCGGCCGGCCGGGTCCACCGGGTGCCCGCCACCCCCGAGGGCGACGGCTTCGCCTTCACGCTGCCGTACGCGCCCCTCGCGGAGGGACTCGACGCCAAGGAGTGGCTCTGGGACCTGTGGCTGGCCAACGGCCCCGGCGCGGCGGCCGTCCGGCTGGCCCGCATCCTGGACGACGTCCCCCTGAAGCAGGTGATCTTCGTGTACCCGGGCTCGCGGGTGGGCGAGGGCGTGGTGCGCCCGTACTACACGGGCGCGAACGACCTGAGCGTGCGGGTCGACGCGGTGCGCGGCTAGGAGCGCGGCTCCCTCGGCCCGGGCTCCTGTGCGGCCGGCACCGCCGCCGGCTCGGGCGGCTCTTCCAGGGAAGGCAGGTCGTCGCGGAACGGGGCGAACTCCGGGTGGTGCAGGTCGAAGGCCGGGGACTCGGTGCGGATGCGGGGGATGGTCACGAAGTTGTGCCGGGGCGGCGGGCACGAGGTGGCCCACTCCAGCGAGCGGCCGAACCCCCAGGGGTCGTCGACCTCGACCTTCTCGCCGTACTTCGCGGTTCTCCAGACGTTGTAGAAGAACGGCAGCGTGGACAGGCCCAGCAGGAACGCGCCGATCGAGGAGACCGTGTTGAGCGCGGTGAAGCCGTCGGCCGCCAGGTAGTCCGCGTACCGCCGGGGCATGCCTTCCGCGCCCAGCCAGTGCTGGACCAGGAACGTGGTGTGGAAGCCGACGAAGAGCGTCCAGAAGTGGATCTTGCCGAGCCGCTCGTCGAGCATCCTGCCGGTCAGCTTCGGCCACCAGAAGTAGAAGCCGCCGAAGGTCGCGAAGACCACCGTCCCGAACACCACGTAGTGGAAGTGGGCGACCACGAAGTACGAGTCCGTGACGTGGAAGTCCAGCGGGGGCGAGGCCAGGATGACGCCGGTGAGGCCGCCGAACAGGAAGCTCACCAGGAAGCCGACGGCCCACAGCATGGGTGTCTCGAAGCTCAGTGAGCCCTTGAGCATCGTGCCGGTCCAGTTGAAGAACTTCACCCCGGTCGGCACCGCGATCAGGAAGGACATGAACGAGAAGAACGGCAGCAACACCGCCCCGGTGGCGAACATGTGGTGGGCCCACACCACGATGGAGAGCCCCGTGATGGCCGCCGTCGCCCCGATGAGGGTCATGTAGCCGAAGATGGGCTTGCGGGAGAAGACCGGGATGATCTCCGTGATGATGCCGAAGAACGGCAGCGCGATGATGTAGACCTCGGGATGGCCGAAGAACCAGAAGAGGTGCTGCCACAGCAGCGCTCCTCCGTTCTGCGCCTCGAAGACCACCGAGCCGAACCTGCGGTCCGCCTCCAGGACGAGCAGCGCCGCCGCCAGCACCGGGAACGCGATGAGCACCAGGATCGAGGTGAAAAGCACGTTCCAGGTGAAGACCGGCATCCGGAACATCGTCATGCCGGGGGCGCGCATCCCGATGATGGTGGTCACGAAGTTGACCGCGCCGAGGATGGTGCCGAAGCCGGAGAGCGCGAGCCCCATGATCCAGAGGTCGGCGCCGGCACCGGGGGAGCGGGTCAGCGAGTTGAGCGGCGCGTAGGCGAACCAGCCGAAGCTCGCGGGCCCGGTCGGCAGCAGCACCGAGCCCAGCACGATCAGGCCGCCGAACAGGAACAGCCAGTAGGCCAGCATGTTCAGCCGCGGGAAGGCGACGTCGGGGGAGCCGATCTGCAGCGGCATGATCGCGTTGGCGAACCCGGCGAAGGTCGGGGTGGCGAAGAGCAGCAGCATGATCGTGCCGTGCAGCGTGAAGAGCTGGTTGTACTGCTCGTTGGTCATGATCTGGAGGCCGGGGCGGGCGAGTTCGGCCCGCATCAGGAGGGCCATCACACCGGCGATCAGGAAGAAGACGAACGACGTGATCAGGTAGAGGTGCCCGATCCTCTTGTGGTCCGTGGTGGTCAGCCAGGCGACGATCACCGCGCCCGGCCGGCCTGCCTTCGCGGGCTCCGCCGCCCGGGTCACCGTCTCCGTACCCATCGCACCCCCTGAGGTGTCCGGCATCAGGCCAGGGGCCATGATGCTCGCGCCCGGGGCCGTCGCAACAGGGGGCGTGCTCCATCCGGCCGAGCTCCGGGGGCCCCGGGAGGCGGGGATCCGGGTAGCGATTGTGTAAGGGTGCGGTGAATTACCTATGCATCGTCAATTTCCTTCGGCGTGCCGTCGAGTGGGAATTGCCGAAGTGTCCGGCGTAAGAATTGCATCAATTCCAGGAATGCGTTCGGGCGGCTGGAAGCGGGGTGTGCGATAACTGGGCAAGGGGTCAGGAACTGCCCGTACGAGTGACGGAGTTCGAAGGGAACCCGAGCGCCGATCCTGTGACAGAAGTGTGACTGGTGGGGTACCGGAGGCGGACAACCAGCGGGTTCGCGGCGGGATCACACCCGGCTCGCGGGTCACGGGAGCCCCCGCTTCCGTCGTCGGGGCGGCGCGCCTACGGTGGGTGGCATGGCACCGATACCGTCCCACTCCGCCCATCCCGACGACGCCCCCGAGTCCTATGTCGGCCTCGACGCCGAGGGCGCCGAGCGGCTCGCCAGGTCGCGCGGCTGGTCCACCGTCAGGTCGCTCCCGCCGGGCTCGATCATCACCATGGAGTATCTGGCGGGGCGGCTGAACTTCGAGGTCGAGCACGGCACCGTGACCCGCTGCTGGCACGGCTGAGCCGTCCCCGTACGCACCCATGACGAAGGCCCCCGGTGACTCACCGGGGGCCTTCGTCATGGGTGCGTACCGCGCGTCGACCGCGCCGCCGTCAGCCGCCCAGGGGGCGGGCCGGGGCGGTGCGCGGCGCCCGCTCGGTGTGCGGGGGGCGCCGGGTGCCGGACGGGACGACCGGGGGTCGCTCCGAGCGGGTCGGCTGGTAGGGCCTGGCCGGGAGCGGCCGGCCGGGCCCGCGCCCGCTCGCGGCGCCGACCGGCTCGCGCACGGGGGCGTCGTCCTCGTCGTGGCCGCGCTGGGGCACCATCGCGGGCACGGTCGGGGCCGGTACGGGCGCCGGGGCCGCCGTACCGCGGGTCCGCCTGCGCTCGCGCACCTTCTCGCGCACGGCGAAGACGAAGGCCTCCGCGCGGGCGATCAGCGGCTCGAACCAGGGCAGCGCCAGCAGGATGAGCAGCCCGGCCGCCCAGCCCAGGAGCACATCGCTCACCCAGTGCGTACCGAGGTAGACCGTGGTCGCGCCGACGCCAAGGGCCACCATCGCGGAGCCGACCGAGAGCCAGCGCCGGGCGCGCGGCGTGGTGGCGAGGTAGGCGAGGATGCCCCAGGTCACGACCGCGTTGGCGGTGTGCCCCGAGGGAAATATGTCGCCGCCGGCGAAGAGCTCGGCGGACCCTATCTGCGTCGCGTAGTGGGGCCCGAGCCGTCCCAGGCCGAGCTTGACCGCGCCGACCGTCATGTTGAGCAGCAGAAGGGCCGCCCCGAGAGTCAGGAGCGGCCGGAGGGTGTGCTGGCGCCAGGAGCGCCAGCCCAGCCAGGCCATGACCATCACCGCGGTGGGTCCGCGCTGGCCGAGGACCACGAAGTAGTCCAGGAAGGCGTGCAGTTGCGGCCAGTGTTCGTACGGCCGGTACAGCATGACCTTCCAGTCCAGCTCCACGAGCCAGGACGAGCCCAGCACGGCGACGACGATGGCGAGGTAGAACGCCATCGTCGCGCCGAAGAGGACCACGCGGTGACGGCTCATCCGCGGGATCTCTATCTTCGGTGGCTCGGGCTCCCGGTCCAGGCGGGCGAAGATTCGGTCAGTACGCACTCAATCGACGTTACAGCGAGTGAGTGACGGCCCAGGCCGATCCGGGGTCTTTGTGATGACGATGTGATGTGGAGTATGTCTCACGCCCACCGTTATTCCCAGCCGGTCGCGAAATACCCCGGGACACCGGTCCCTATTCATTCGTCTCACCTCCGGAAGGCCCGTTTGTATGCGGCGGAATTCCGTTTGCCCGACGGGGGAGCGGAATTCACCCTTCTGTCACCGGTCCGGTACGGAGCGTAAAGATCACCCTATGGGTGGTATCACCGTGGCGTACGCCACACCTCGGCGGGCCGCGCGGTGAGAGGTGGACCACGCGCCCCGGTGGGGAACTCGCGTACGCTGACGAATCACTCGCCCGTCGATGCCGGGCCCCGGGGATCACGATCAGGGCTGGTCACTGGTCCACCGGGCCCACCGACCGCGAGAGTGGTGATGGCACGGTCCGCTGCGGCCGCACCGTCCCGGGCTCCGAGAGCCCGCAGTACTGGGAGGTACGTACATGACAGGGACGACCATGACCGGTGCGCGAGCGCGCGTCCGCGCGGGCGGCGCCAACCGCTGGGTCATCCTCGTCGTCCTCTGTGTGAGCCTGCTGTTCGTGGCGCTGGACGCCACCGTCCTGCACGTCGCGATCCCCTCGGTCACCGAGGACCTGCGGCCGGGCTCCGTGGAACTGCTCTGGATCGTGGACGCCTACCCCCTGGTCTGCGCCGCGCTCCTCATCCTCTTCGGCACCCTGGGCGACCGGGTGGGCCGGCGCCGGGTCCTGCTGCTCGGCTACGGGATCTTCGGCGCCGCCTCCGCGGTGGCCGCGCTCGCCGAGTCGGCGCCGGTCCTGATCGCGGCCCGCGCGCTGCTCGGCATCGGCGGCGCGATGATCATGCCCGCCACGCTCTCCATCCTCCGCGTCGTCTTCCCCGACCGCCGCGAGCGGGCCACCGCCATCGGCATCTGGACGGCGGTCGCCGCGATCGGCGCCGCCACCGGGCCGGTGCTCGGCGGCTTCCTGGTGCAGCACTTCTGGTGGGGCTCGGTCTTCCTCGTCAACATCCCGCTGATGGCGCTCATCCTGCCGCTGGGCCGCTGGCTCCTGCCCGAGTCCAAGGGCAGCTCGGACGGGCCCTGGGACGTGCTCGGCGCGCTGATGGCGGCCGGGGGCATACTCGCGCTGGTGCTCGGCGTGAAGCGGCTCGGCGCCGGAGAGGGTCTCTTCGACGGCCGTACGCTCGCCGCCCTCTGTCTCGGCACCGCCCTGCTCACCCTCTTCGTCCGCAGGCAGCGCCGCCGCGCGCATCCGCTCATCGACATCCGGATGTTCTCCCGGCCCGCCTTCGCCACCTCGGTCGGCTGCATCATCGTCGCCATGCTGGCGCTGGTCGGCCTGGAGCTCATAGCCGTCCAGTACCTCCAGCTCGTGCTCGGCCTCTCCCCGCTCCAGACCGGTCTGCGCATGCTGCCGCTCACCTTCGCCGCGATGGCGGCGGGCGCGACCGGGTCGTACACCCTGCGCAGGCTCGGCCCGCGCCGGATGGTCTGCACGGGCTTCGTGCTGACCGCGGCCGCCGTGCTGCTGCTCGTCCTGATGGGCCAGACCGACTGGCCGGCGCTGATGATCGTCTCGTTCGTGCTGCTCGGCTTCGGGCTCCAGACCACCCTCTTCGCGGCGTACGAATCGATGCTGAGCGAGGCCCCGCCCGAGCGGGCCGGCGGTGCGGCCGCCATCGGGGAGACCTCCTACCAGCTCGGCGCGGGCATGGGCATCGCGCTGCTCGGCAGCGTCATGAACGCCGCCTACGCGCCCGGCCTCGCCTCCGTCGGCGGCGTCCCCGCCCAGGCCTCGGCCGCCGCGTCCAACTCCCTTGGCGAGGCCTACGACGTCGCCGCCCGCCTCGGCGGCTCCGCGGGCGAGGCGCTGCGCACCGCGGCCCGGAACTCCTTCGTGCACGGCGTGCACGTCACCCTGTTCGTCAGCGCCGGGCTGCTGCTCCTGGGCGCGGTGGCCGGGCTGCGGCTTCCGCGGATCATGGACTGCTCGGTCAGTGGGCCGGAGCGGGACGAGGAGCCGGAGCCCGCGTTCGGGTCCGAACCGAGGCAGTCGCAGCAGCTGAGCGTGAAGCTGCCGTCCCCGGCGCGGCCCGGCGACGTGGCCACGGTGGAGTCTGGACGCACGGGACACTGACCCGTAACGTCAGCGCTCACGTCATAACTAACACCGCTAGTTTTAGCTGAGCGAGAGCCGCGGAGGCGCCCTCATGTCCGCTCCTTCCTCCAAGCTGCCCCCCTTCGACCCGGCCGACCCGATCGGCATCGACGACCTGCTCGGCCCCGAGGACCTCGCGATCCGCGACACCGTGCGCTCCTGGGCCGCCGACCGGGTCCTGCCGCACATCGCCGAGTGGTACGAGAACGGCGAACTGCCCGGCATCCGCGAACTGGCCCGCGAACTCGGCTCGATCGGCGCGCTCGGCATGTCCCTGACCGGCTACGGCTGCGCGGGCGCCACCGCCGTCCAGTACGGCCTGGCCTGCCTGGAGCTGGAGGCGGCCGACTCAGGCATCCGCTCGCTCGTCTCCGTCCAGGGCTCGCTCGCCATGTACGCGATCTGGCGGTTCGGCTCCGAGGAGCAGAAGCGGCGCTGGCTGCCCGGCATGGCGGCGGGCGAGATCATCGGCTGCTTCGGCCTCACCGAACCCGACCACGGCTCCGACCCGGCCGGCATGCGGACGTACGCGAAGAGGGACGGCACCGACTGGGTGCTCACCGGCCGCAAGATGTGGATCACCAACGGCTCGGTGGCGGGCGTCGCGGTGGTCTGGGCCCAGACCGACGAGGGCATCCGCGGCTTCGCCGTCCCGACGGACGCCCCCGGCTTCACGGCCCCCGAGATCAAGCACAAGTGGTCGCTTCGGGCCAGCGTCACCAGCGAGCTGGTCCTGGACGAGGTGCGGCTGCCGGCCGACGCGGTGCTGCCCGGCGTCACCGGCCTCAAGGGCCCGCTCAGCTGCCTCTCGCACGCGCGCTACGGCATCGTGTGGGGCGCGATGGGCGCGGCCCGGGCCTCGTTCGAGGCGGCCGTCGACTACGCGAAGACCCGCGAGCAGTTCGGCAGGCCCATCGGCGGCTTCCAGCTCACCCAGGCCAAGCTCGCCGACATGGCCCTCGAACTGCACAAGGGGATCCTGCTCGCCCACCACCTGGGCCGCCGGATGGACGCGGGACGGCTCCGCCCGGAGCAGGTCAGCTTCGGCAAGCTCAACAACGTGCGGGAGGCGATCGAGATCTGCCGCACCTCGCGCACGATCCTCGGCGCCAACGGGATCTCGCTGGAGTACCCGGTGATGCGGCACGCCACCAACCTCGAATCGGTGCTCACCTACGAGGGCACCGTCGAGATGCACCAGTTGGTGCTGGGCAAGGCGCTCACCGGACTCGACGCGTTCCGCTAGGAACGGCCGGGCCGGCGAGCGCCGTGCTCGGTGCGGGTCGCCGTCTCTCCCGGGGGCCGGCCCCCGGGTCCCCGGCCGTGGGACATCTGAGGGCTCAGCTCTGGTTGAAGAAGCCGCCGGTCTGGCGGCCCGCGGCCTCGCCGCTGACGATCTGGGTGTCGGCGGGGGTCAGCAGGAAGACCCGGGTCGCCACGCGCTCGATGGAGCCGCGCAGGCCGAAGGTGAGTCCGGCCGCGAAGTCGACGACGCGCTTGGCGTCACCGGCGTCCATGGACGTCAGGTTCACGATGACCGGCACGCCTTCGCGGAACAGCTCGCCGATGCCCCGCGCGTCCCGGAAGCCGTCCGGCGTGACGGTGGCGATGCGGCGGCCCTGCTCCTCGGCCGTCTCGGAGGCCACTTGCACCCGGGGGTCGGTCACCCAGGCCTCGCCGGACTCGGCGGCACCTTCGGTGAACTCGTCGTCGTAGTAGCGGTCGTCGTTGTCCTCGACAAGTCCCAGCCATGCACTCGCCTTGCGCACCGATCCCATGGACGCCTCCTCTCGCTGCGGTCTTCTTCTTGCTACTTCTTCAGTTCCGTATCCCTATGGTCGTCCATGATGCGGATACCGCGCCAAGTGGATAGTCGCCGCGCAGGTGATTCGTGACGGTACTGGCACAGATCATGTGGCGATTCGTCAGGAATCCTCTGGGATACGCCCGGTACGTGAAGCCCGGCGTAACAAAATTATGTATGTCCCTCCACATGAGTGACACAGCCGTCGTACGGGTGAACGGATCACTCGATACGATGCGTGCCGCACTGAAGAACGACGCGTCGGGCGGGGTGCCCAACGTCACTCGGGGGAGAGCTGTGTTCGGAATCGTCAGGCCCTGTTCGCATCGGCTCACCGAGGGCCTGAAGACGGAGTGGATGGCCCATCTCTGCGGGCTCTGCCTGGCACTTCGGTCCGACCACGGCCAGCTCGCCCGGGTCGTGACCAACTACGACGGCCTGATCGTCTCGGTTCTGACGGAGGCTCAGGCCGAGCGGAGCACCGGTTGGCGGCGCACAGCGGGGCCCTGCCCGCTGCGCGCGATGCGGACCGCTCCCGTCGCCCGGGGCGAGGGCGCCCGGCTGGCCGCGGCCGTCTCCCTCGTGCTCGCCTCCGCGAAGGTCCGCGACCACGTGGCCGACCGCGACGGCCTGCTGAAGCGGAAGCCGGTCGCGCTCGCGGCCCGGCGCATAGCCAGGAGCTGGGACCGGGCGGGCGCGCGCACCGGCGCTTCGCTCGGCTTCGACACGGCCGTCCTCGTGGACGCCGTCGACCGGCAGGGCGCCATCGAGGAGCTCGCGGGCCCCGGCACCTCCCTGCTGACCGTCACCGAGCCCACCGAGACGGCCACGGCGGCCGCGTTCGCGCACACCGCCGTGCTCGCCGGAAAGCCGCACAACATCGCGCCGCTCGCCGAGGCGGGCCGCCTCTTCGGGCGGCTCGCACACCTCTTGGACGCCGTGGAGGACCGGGAGGCCGACGCCGCGTCAGGTGCCTGGAACCCGCTCGCCGCCACCGGCACCGACCTCGTCGAGGCCCGCAGGCTCGCCGACGACGCGGTGCACGGCATCCGGCTCGCCCTGCGCGACGCCGACTTCGTGGACGGCAGGCTCGCCCACGTCCTGCTCGCCCACGAACTGACCCAGTCGGTGAACCGCTCGTTCCGCACCACGGCCTGCGGCCACCCCCACGACGCCGGGCACCAGGCGTCGTACGGCCCCTACGGGCAGCCGCACCAGCAGGGCGGCAACCCGTACCAGGGCCAGGGACCCTACGGCGGCCAGCCGTACGGGGGCGGCGCCCCCTATGGCGGCGGCAACCCCTACGGCGGGGGCCACCACGGTGGCGGGCCGGGCGGGTTCGGGCCCGGCGGCCAGGGGCCCGGCTTCAGCCCGGAGCCGCCAAGACCCCAGCCGCGCGGCTTCTTCGCGGGCTGTGCCGCGTTCATCGGCCTGTGCTGCACCTGCAAGCTGTGCTGCGCCGACGAGTACGAGGGACCGTGGTCGCGCAAGAAGCGCGAGGGCTGCTGCACCGACTGCGACTGCGACTGCAGTTGCTGCGAGGTGTGCCAGTGCTGTGAGTGCTGCGCCTGTCTCGGCGCCGGCTGCTGAGCCGCGGCAGATCAACTCCCTTACGCAAAGGGCTACTTGTGCTCGGGCGGTGAGATCTGGGACTGCTCGATGCCCGATCCCGTGGTGCCCCACTTCGCCAGGATCCTGTCGTACGTCCCGTCCTTCTTCAGCCGGTCGACGGCGGCCCGGAAGGCCGGGGCCAGCGGGGTGTTCTTCTTGAAGGCGAAGCCCACGTCGAGGCGGTGGAACTCGTTGAGGAACGTCAGCCCCGGCTGCCGGTCGACCGCGTACCGCAGCCCGTTGATCGTCGACATGACGACATCGCTGCGGCCCTGCTGGAGCGAGATCCACAGCGCCCCCTGGTCGCTGTAGGTCTGCACCTCGTACGGCTTCCTGCCCGCCTGCGCGCACCTCGGCCTGTTCTTCTCCAGGGTCGCCTCGAAGGTGGTGCCCGCGCCGGTCGCCACGTTCAGGCCGCAGAGCTGGGACAGGTCGGTGACGTGGGCCAGCTTGCTGTCCTTGCGGACGGCGAAGCCCTGGCCGTCGTTGATGTAGGTGACGAAGTCGATGGTTCTGCGGCGCTCGTCGGTGACGCCGAAGTTGCCGGTGCCCACGTCGTACTTGCCGCTGTCGAGCGCGGGCAGGATCGCCTCGAAGGAGGCGACCTCGCGCCTCAGCTTCAGGCCGAGCACCCTGGCCACGGCGTCCGCGAAGTCGACGTCCTGTCCGACCACCGTCCTGCCGTCCTCCAGGTAGGTGGCCCCCGGCGGTGTCCCGACGGCGGCGGCGAGGGTGAGGCTGCCCGCCGTCCGGACGCTCTCCGGCAGCAGCGCGGCGGCCGCCTCGTCCTTGCGGACACCCGACACCACGTCCGCGGTGGGGATCTTCGCCCCGTGCCCGGCCGCGGGCGCCGCGTTGCCCGCCGCTCCCACGTCGCCCGGGTCCCCCGACCCGCAGGCGGTGAGGCCGAGTGCCGCGGCGGTGATCAGGGCGAACGCGGCGAAGTTGCGCGATCTGCTCAGGCTTCGGGACCTGCTCATGACGGGGTGCGCTCCAGGGATTTCGGGCAGGCGGATGTGCCCGGGGGTGACGGGTGACGTGTGACCGGGTGGTGCGGGGATGCCGAGGGGAGGGGTGCGCGAGTGTTCAGTGAGGTGAAGGCACGCGGAAATGCCGCGGGGGCACGGCGCGAAGGCGCACGGGAGTCACGAGGAAACCGTGCAGGGGGTCAGCTCAACAGGAAGAGGACCACACTCGACCGAAGTCGATGTGGGAGCGCGTGACCAGCCACTGCTGCGGATGCATGGCCCAAGTGGAACAGGCATCCGTTTCCGCGTCAACCGCGCTGAGACGTAACGCCCACAGTGCGGACAAGCTTGACAACCTCCAGTACACAGCGCATAGCCTCGGCGACGGAACCCGTGCTGAGGGGCTCGGTTCCGCACCGCCGCGCTGTGTGTTCGTGAAGGCATTTCCCGTGTTCGATCTCTGCATCCACGGAGCCTTCGCATGTCCCTCACCCTGTCCAAACGCCCGTCCGTAGCCCCCGAGGACGGCTCTCCGGGAACCCTGCGAGTCGTACCCCTGCGCCGAACGGGCCAGCGGGCCACGGCAGTTGTCGTCCTTCTGCTGCTCGGCCTCGCGCTCACCTCCGTGGTGCGCAACGAGGCCTTCCAGTGGGACGTGGTCGCCGACTACTTCGCCACCACCGCCGTACTGCGCGGACTCTGGCTCACCGTCTGGCTCACCGCCGTCGTGATGGCGCTCGGCTTCGCGCTGGGCACCCTGCTCGCCGTCATGCGGCTGTCCGCCAACCCCGTGCTGAAAGCGGTGAGTTGGGGCTACGTGTGGCTGTTCAGATCCACGCCGATCCTGGTGCAGCTGCTGTTCTGGTTCAACATCGGGGCGCTGTACCCGAAGATCCTCGGGGTGCGCACGGTCGACCTGATGGGCCCGGTCACCGTGGCCGTCGTCGGGCTCACCCTGCACGAGGCCGCCTACGCCGCCGAGGTCGTGCGCGGCGGCATCCTCTCCGTGGAGCGGGGCCAGGTGGAGGCCGCCCAGTCGCTGGGCCTCGGCCGGTGGCGCAGGCTCCACCGGATCGTCCTGCCGCAGGCCATGCGCTCCATCGTGCCGCCCGCCGGGAACATGCTGATCGGCACCCTCAAAGGCACCTCCATCGTCTCGGTCATCGCCGTCAACGACCTGCTGTACTCGGCCCAGTTGATCTACCACCGCACCTACCAGGTGGTCCCGCTGCTCCTCGTCGCCACGCTCTGGTACGTCGTGGTGACCTCGCTCCTGTCGGTGGGCCAGCACTACGTCGAGCGGTACTACGCGCGCGGCTCGGCGGGTGCCCGGTGAGCGCGTCCCTCGTCGTGGTGGGGGCCGGTCCGCGGGGGACCGGCCTCCTGGAACGGCTCGCCGCCAACCTCCCCCTCCTGTACGGGGACCAGCCCCTGGACATCCATCTGGTGGACCCGCACCCCGCGGGCGGCGGCCGGATCTGGCGGGCCGACCAGTCGCCGCTGCTGTGGATGAACTCCATGGCCGAGGACGTCACCATGTTCACCGACGACACCGTCCCGCAGGACGGCCCGGTGCGCCCCGGGCCCACCCTCGCCGAGTGGTCCGGCCTCGACGGCCGCACCTTCCCCAGCCGGCGGGCGCAGGGCGCGTACCTGCGCTGGGTGTACGAGGACGCGGTGGCCGCGCTGCCGCCCACCGTCACCGTGCACGAGCACCGCGCCCGAGCCACCCGCCTCGGCGGGCCGCGCGAGGGCCGCCAGCGGGTGTGGCTGGAAGGCCGCACCGCACCGCTCGTCGCCGACCTGGTCGTCCTCACCCTCGGCCACCTGGACGCCGAACCCGACCCGGAACAACGTGAGTTGGCGGACTTCGCCCACCGGCACGGCCTGGTGCACCTGCCGCCCGCCTTCACCGCCGACAGCGACCTGACCCCGCTGCGTCCGGGCGAACCCGTCATCGTCCGGGGCTTCGGACTCGCCTTCGTCGACCTCATGGCCCTGCTCACCGAGGGCCGAGGCGGACGCTACGACGCGGACGGCACCTACCTCCCCTCCGGCCGGGAACCCGTGCTGTACGTCGGGTCCCGGCGCGGCGTGCCCTACCACTCCAAGATCGGCTACACCTGGACCGGCGAACGGCCGCCCCTGCCGCGGTTCTTCGGCCCGGCCGAGGTGGACGCCCTCCTGAGCCGCCCGGCCCGGCCCGACTTCCGGCGCGACCTGTGGCCCCTGATCGACAAGGAGCTGAGCTTCGCCCACTACCACCGCCTGTTCACCGCCCACCCCGAACGCACCCTGGGCGCCTGGGCCGACTTCGAGGAGAAGTACGCCGCCGCCGACCCCGGCAGCCCCGCACTCGGGGCCCTGATCGCCTCCGCCGTCCCCGACCCCGCCGACCGCCTCGACCTCGAAGCCCTCGACCACCCGCTCGACGGCCTGCGCTTCACCTCGTACGAAAGCCTCCAGGACGGCCTGCGCGCACACATCCAGTCGGATCTGACACGCCGTCACGATGCGGAGAGCACCCAGGACTTAGCGGTGTTCCTCGGGCTGCTCTCGGTCTACGGGCAGCTGCTGCGGGTGGGCGATGTGGGCGGCTGGTGGCACGGGTTCTTCAGCTTCCTCGCCTCCGGACCGCCCGGGCCCCGGCTGCGTCAGCTGCTCGCGCTGTCCGACGCGGGCGTCGTGCGCTTCCTCGGCGCGGGCCTCACCGTCGAGGCCGACGAGTCCCGCGGCGTCTTCCGGGCGGGCAGCGCCAGCGTGCCCGGCCGGTGGATCGAGGCGACGGCCCTGGTGGAGGCCCGGCTGCCCGAGCCCAGCGCGGAGCGCCCCGGCAGCCCGCTGCTCCGCTCGCTGTACGAGGAGGGGGCGGGCGCGGCCGACACCGGCCTGCTCCAGGTCGACCCCGCCGACGGCCGGATCCTCGGACGGGACGGCCGGGCGCACCCGCGCCGGTTCGCGCTCGGTCCCTTCACCGTCGCGCGTGCGGCGGGGGCGTTCACCAGGCCGCGCACCGGAGGCGCCGCCTTCCGGCAGAACGACGCCACGGCCCGCGCCGCGCTGACCTTCCTGCGCGACCTCGCGTGTCGCCGCCTCAGCGCCTGACCGCCGCCCCCGCCCCCTTCCCGAAGGAACACCCATGTCGCTCACCAGCGATCCACCCCTCGACACGGCCGCACCCGCCCTGCGGCCGGACCCCGCCTCGCTCACCGTGGTGCCCGTGCGCAGGCCCTGGCGCTGGGCCGCGGTCGCCGTCACCGCGGTGCTCGTCGCCCAGTTCGGCCACGGGCTCCTCACCAACCCGGCCTGGGAGTGGGACGTCTTCGCCCGCTTCTTCACCACCGAGACCATCCTCAAGGCCGTCGGGGTCACCCTCCAACTCACCCTCTACGGAACGGCACTCGGCTTCGCGCTCGGCATCGTCCTCGCCTTCATGCGCCTGTCGGGCAGCCCGTTCCTGAAGGCCGTGGCCTTCGGCTACATCTGGGCCTTCCGCTCGATCCCGCTCATCGTGCAGCTGCTCTTCTGGTTCAACCTGGCCTACCTGTACAAGCGGCTGACGTTCGGCATCCCCTTCGGGCCCGGCTTCCTCGCCTTCGACACGGTGGGGCTCGTCGGCGCGATGAGCGCGGCCGTCCTCGGGCTCGCCCTGCACCAGGCGGCGTACGCGGCCGAGATCGTCCGCGGCGGCGTGCTGGCCGTCGACGCCGGCCAGTCGGAGGCGGCGGCCGCCCTCGGCATCCCCCGGCTCCGGCAGATCCGGCGGATCGTGCTGCCCCAGGCGATGCGCTCCATCCTGCCCAACGCCGCCAACGAGATCATCTCGCTCTTCAAGGGCACCTCGATCGTCTCCGTCATGGCGATCGGCGAGCTCTTCTACCAGGTGCAGGTCGTCTACGGCCGCAACGGCAGGGTCGTGCCGCTGCTCATGGTCGCCACCGTCTGGTACGTGCTGCTCACCACCGTGCTCTCCGTCCTCCAGCACTACGTCGAACGCCACTACGCGAAGGGGGCCGTGCGATGAGCACCGCCATGGTCGAAGTCCGGTCCGTGCACAAGAGCTTCGGCTCCCTGGACGTCCTGCGAGGCATCGACCTCGACGTCCGGGCGGGTGAGGTCACCGTCGTCCTCGGGCCGTCCGGCTCCGGTAAGTCGACGCTGCTGCGCACCATCAACCACCTGGAGAAGGTGGACCGCGGCTGGATCACCGTCGACGGCACGCTCGTCGGCTACCGGCGCTCCGGCGACAAGCTGTACGAACTGCGCGAACGCGACGTCCTCAAACAGCGCACCCGGATCGGCTTCGTCTTCCAGAACTTCAACCTCTTCCCCCACCTCACCGTCCTGGACAACATCGTCGAGGCGCCCGTCGCGGCGTTGAAGCGGCCGCGCAAGGACGCGGTGGCCGCCGCCCGCAAGCTGCTCGCCCGGGTCGGTCTCGCCGACAAGGCGGACGCCTACCCGAGGCAGCTTTCCGGCGGACAGCAGCAGCGCGTCGCCATCGCCCGCGCGCTCGCCCTCGAACCCAAGCTGCTGCTCTTCGACGAGCCGACCTCGGCGCTCGACCCGGAGCTGGTGGGCGAGGTCCTCGACGTCATCAAGGACCTGGCGGCGGCCGGCACCACGATGATCGTCGTCACGCACGAGATCGGCTTCGCCCGCGAGGTCGCCGACACCGTCGTCTTCATGGACGCCGGAGTGATCGTCGAGCAGGGCCCGCCCGCCGCCGTGCTCGACGCGCCCCGGCACGAGCGCACCCGCGCCTTCCTCTCCAAGGTCCTGTGATGCCCCGATCCCCCCGGAGTACGTCCGTGTCCGCGCACCGCACCCTCGCCGCCGTCCTCGCCACCCTCGCCGCCACCGGCCTCCTCACCGCCTGCGGCGCCGGCGACGCCGCCACCGAAGCGGTCGCGCCCGGCGCCAGGTCCACCGGCATCAACCTCGGCCCGGACCAGCACCGGATCAGGGAGCGGAAGGTCGACGCGATCGCCGCGCAGCTCCCGGCGGCGGTGCGCGCCCGGGGCACCCTCGGCGTGGGCGTCGCCACCGGCTCGGTACCGCCGCTCAGCTTCTACGCCACCGACGACAAGACCCCCATCGGCGTGGAGCTCGACATCGCCACGCTCGTCGCGAACACCCTCGGTGTGCGGCCGACCTTCCAGCCCGTCTCCTGGGAGAACCTCTTCGTCGGGCTCGACAGCGGCAAGTTCGACGCGGTGTTCTCCAACGTCACCGTCACCGAGGAGCGCAAGGAGAAGTACGACTTCGCGACCTACCGCAAGGACCAGCTCGCCTTCGAGGCGAAGAAGGGCGCCGGCTGGAAGGTGCGGGGGCCGCGCGACGTGGCGGGCCGGACCATCGCGGTGTCCTCCGGGACCAACCAGGAGAAGATCCTGCTCGACTGGAGCGAGCAGGACGTGAAGGCCGGGCTGAAGCCCGTGTCCGTCAAGTACTTCCAGAAGGCGACCGACTACTACCTGGCCCTCCAGTCCGGCCGCATCGACGCCTACCTCGGACCCAACCCGTCCGCCGCCTACCACGTGGCCACGGCGGGACAGACCGAGATCGCCGGCACGTACTCCGGTGGCGGCGCCGGTCTCCAGGGGGAGATCGCCGCCACGACGAAGAAGGGGAGCGGGCTGGTCGCGGCCTATGCGGCGGCCCTCGACCACGTGATCCAGGACGGGTCCTACGCCAAGGTGCTCGCGCGCTGGGGGCTGTCCGGTGAAGCGGTGACGCACTCCGAGATCAACCCGCCGGGACTGCCCAGGCCCAGGCCGTGACCGGGCCGGGCCGCCCGGGCCCGCCCGGCCGTCCGATGACGACATACGGCAACAGACCATGACAGAAAGGCCCACCATGTCCGCACCACCCGTGCGCGGCCCCCTGCATCTCGCCGCCTCCCTCGACGGGGCCGGGCACTACGACGCAGCGCACTTCGTCTCGCTCGCGCGCCTCGCCGAGCAGGGCACCCTCGACTTCGTGACGCTCGGGGACTCCTTCGCGCGGCCGGGGCTCGACGCGCTCGCCGTGCTCTCCCGGGTCGCGCCCGCCACCGAACGCGTCGGCCTGGTCCCGGTCGTGAACACCACCCACACCGAGCCCTTCCACGTGTCCTCGGCCGTGGCCACCCTGGACTGGGTGAGCCGGGGCCGGGCCGGGTGGAGCCCGGAGGTGTCCACCACCGAGGCCGAGGCCCGGCTCTTCGGGCGACGGCCCGCGCTCCGCACCGCCGAGGCGTGGCACGAGGCTCGCGAAGTCGCCGACGTGGCGGCCAGGTTGTGGGACTCCTGGGAGGACGACGCCGAGATACGCGACGAGTCGACCGGCCGCTTCATCGACCGGGACAAGCTGCACTACGTCGACTTCGAGGGCCGCGCCTTCTCCGTGCGCGGACCCGCCATCGTGCCCCGGCCGCCGCAGGGCCATCCGGTCACCGTCATCGACGCGACCGCCGCCGAGCCGAGGGCCGCCGCCGTGCGCCACGCCGACGTCGCCCTCGTACGCACCCAGGATCCGCTCGCCGCGCGCACGGCCCGGGAGGAACTGCGCGACCGGGCCCGCGCGCACGGCCGCGACCCCGAACGGCTGCGGGTGCTCGGCTCGATCCCGGTGGCGCCGCACACCACGGCGGACGCCGTGGAACTGGCCGGACTGCTGGGGGACTGGTACGAGGAGGGCGCCGTCGACGGCTTCCATCTGCGCCTCGCCGACCCCGTGCGCGACCTCGCGCTCATCGTGCGGGCCACGGTGCCGGTCCTCCAGCACCGCGGTCTGCTGCGCCACTTCTATCCGGGCGCCACCCTGCGCGAACACCTGGGCCTGGCACGGCCCGTCAACCAGTACGCCACCGCCGGCGGAGGCCGCCATGACCACGGGTAAGAAGCAGATCCACCTCGCCGCCCACTTCCCCGGCGTGAACAACACCACCGTCTGGGCCGACCCGCGCTCGAAGTCGCAGATCGACTTCTCCTCCTTCGAGCACCTCGCGAGGACCGCCGAACGCGGCCGGTTCGACTTCTTCTTCCTCGCCGAAGGCCTGCGACTGCGCGAGCACAAGGGCCGCGTCCACGACCTCGACGTGGTGGGGCGTCCCGAGTCGATCACCCTGCTCAACGCGCTCGCGGCCGTCACCGACCGGCTGGGCCTCGCCGCCACGGTGAACGCGACCTTCAACGAGCCGTACGAGATCGCCCGCCGGTTCGCCTCGCTCGACCACCTCAGCGGCGGCCGGGCCGCCTGGAACGTGGTCACCTCGCCCGACGCCTTCACCGGCGAGAACTTCCGCCGCGGCGGCTTCCTCGACCGCGCCGACCGCTACACCCGGGCCGCCGAATTCGTCGCCACCGCACGGGAGTTGTGGGACTCCTGGGAGCCGCGGGGCGCGTCCGGTGCGTTCGCCCACCACGGGCGGCACTTCCGCATCGAGGGGAAGTTCGGGGTGCCGCGCTCCCCGCAGGGCCACCCCGTCGTCATCCAGGCCGGCGACTCCGGCGAGGGCCGCGAGTTCGCCGCGTCGGCCGCCGACGTCATCTTCACCCGGCACGGCACCCTGGAGGCGGGCCGCGCCTTCTACGCCGACGTGAAGGGCCGGCTCGCCCAGTACGGCCGCGAGCCCGACGACCTCTTGATCATGCCCGGGGTCACCTTCGTGCTCGGCGACACCGCGGCCGAGGCCCAGGAGAAGGCCGCCGAGATCCGCCACCAGCAGGTCTCGCCGCAGAACGCGATCCTGGCCCTCGAACAGATCTGGGGCCGCGACCTGTCCGGCTACGACCCCGACGGCCCGCTGCCCGAGATCGATCCCGACCCGGACTCCGGGCTCGTACAGGGCCGGGTGAAGATCACCAACGCCTTCGAGATCGCCGCCAAGTGGCGCGCCCTGTCCGAGGCCAAGGGGCTCTCCATCCGGCAGACGGTGATCGAGACCACCGGCCGCCAGTCCTTCATCGGCACCCCGGACACGGTGGCCGCCGAACTCGACGCCTTCGTGCAGGGCGACGCCGCCGACGGCTTCATCCTCGTCCCCCACCTCACCCCCGGCGGCCTGGACGACTTCGTCGACCAGGTGGTGCCACGGCTCCAGGAGCGCGGCGCGTTCCGCACGGAATACACCGGCTCCACGCTGCGCTCACACCTCGGGCTGCGCACCCCCGGTGTGGAAAGGTTGACCGCATGAGCACGCAAGCACAGCAGGACCCCCGGTCCGATCCCGCGCTCGACTGGAAGAAGTGGCACGAGGACCGCGTCGCGTCGGTCTCCGCGCCGTACGGACCGCTCGCCCTGACCGGCACCCACTGGCTCGCGGACGGCGTGCCCGAGGAGCTCGGCCGGTGGCGCGAGGACGGCGACGAGCTGGTGCTCACCGCGGCGCCTGAGCACCAACTCACCCTGGACGGCGCCCCGTTGACCGGCGAGGTGCGCCTCGGCGCGGATGAGGGACCGGCCGCGAAGGCCCGGCTCGCCCAGGGGGACCGCAGGCTCGTGGTGCTGCGCCGCGAGGGCCTCTGGGGGCTCCGGGTGTGGGACCCGGCCTCCCCGGCGCGCCAGGCCTTCGCGGGCATCGACGCCACCCCGTACGAGGAGCGGTTCCGGCTGCCCGGCACCTTCCGCCCGTACGGGCGGACGCGGGTGCGGGTGGCGAACGCCGACGGGGTCGAGCGGGGGCTCGAACTCGCCGGGGAGATCGCCTTCACGCTCGGCGGCCGGGAGCACACCCTCCAGGTCTCGGTCGAGGCGGACGGTTCGCTGTGGGCGGTGTTCGCCGACGGGACCAGCGGCAAATCCACCTTCCGGTTCCGCTTCCTGCGGCCCGAGGCCCCCGCCGCCGACGGCTCGGTGACCGTCGACTTCAACCGCGCGGTGCTGCCGCCCTGCGCCTTCGCCGACCACTTCATCTGCCCCTTCCCGCCCCCGGGCAACACCCTGCCCCTCGACATCCCGGCGGGGGAGCGGAACATCCGCACCCGCTGACCCCCCGGCGCGCGCCTCCTCGCGGGGCCCGGCCAAAAGGCGCCCTTGCGCGCCCCGGCCGGGCCCCCGAATACTCCTCCGCAGCGCTTGTCAGGAGCACGGCTTGCGCCTTGTTGTGCTGCCGTCATCCTTGGCTGCGCCTCACGGGGTCCCCCCAGCCACGGGCCCCTCGATTCCCCTCGGGAGGAACAGAAGTGAGGATCAAGCGCACCACCCCCACACCCCCCTCCGGTCTCGCGAGACGCACCAAGTTCGCGGCCGTCGCCACCGGACTGCTCGCCGCTGTGGCGATAGCCGTCCCGCACGCCAGTGCCGCCCCCACCCACACCTTCGGGGCCGCGGCCCTGACCGCCGCGAGCGACGCCGTGCGCGGCGCGGACGTGGCCGGCACCGCATGGAGCGTGGACAGCGCCACCGGCAAGGTCGTCGTCACCGCCGACTCGACCGTCTCGGCGGCCGACCTGGCGAAGATCGAGCGCGAGGCCGGCGCCAACGCGGGCGCCCTGCGCATCGAGCGGACGCCGGGGAAGTTCACCAAGCTGCTCTCCGGCGGCGACGCGATCTACACCAGCAGCTGGCGCTGCTCGCTGGGCTTCAACGTCAGGCGGGGCTCCACGTACTACTTCCTGACGGCCGGTCACTGCACCCAGGGCTACCCGAACTACTACACCAGCACGTCGCACGCCACGAGCATCGGCCCGACCGTGGGCACCACTTTCCCGGGCCACGACTACGGTCTCGTGCAGTACACGAACACCTCGCTCGCGCACCCGAGCGCCGTCGGCAGCCAGCGCATCACCAGTGCGGCCAACCCGACGGTCGGCCAGACGGTCACCCGGCGCGGCTCGACCACCGGCATCCACAGCGGGCGGGTCACCGCGCTCAACCAGACGGTCAACTACGGCAACGGCGACATCGTGTCCGGTCTCATCAGGACCACCGTGTGCGCCGAGCCGGGTGACTCCGGCGGCCCGCTCTACGCCGGCTCCACCGCACTCGGACTCACCTCGGGCGGCAGCGGCAACTGCACCTCCGGCGGTACGACGTTCTTCCAGCCGGTGGTCCAAGCCATGAACGCCTATGGCGTGAGCCTTTTCTGACAGCACGTCACCAGACGTCGGCCAGGCCGGCGGTCGAGCCCCCGCCCGGGAGAACCGGACGGGGGCTTCCGGCTGGACGCGATGCGCTGTTTTGAGAGGATGTGCAAGGGCAGCAGAACGGGTCCGAGAGTGACCGGCGCCGGACACACGGGGTGAGACGCAATTGAAGCGCATCGGAGTGACCGGCCACCGGGACATCCCGTCCGACGCCTTCGAGGAGATCCGCGACCGGCTGCGCGCCCTGCTCTGCGGCCACGACGGCTCTCTGGAGGCGCTCTCCAGCCTGGCCACCGGCGCCGACCAGCTCTTCGCCGACATCGCCCTGGACTGCGGCGCCGCCCTGACCGTGGTGATCCCGAGCGGCGACTACGAGACGGGCTTCGCGGACGCCGCCGAACTGGCCCGCTACCGGGGCCTCAAGCGGCGCGCCAGCCAGGAGGTCGCGCTCGGCTACCCGCACTCCACGGACGAGGCCTACTACGCGGCCGGTGCCTACATCGCGGACAACTGCGACCGCCTCGTGGCCGTGTGGGACGGCCTGCCGGCCCGCGGCCTCGGCGGCACCGGCGACATCGTGCAGTACGCCCGCAGCCTCGGCCGGCCGGTCACGGTCGTCTGGTGCGACGGCGTCAGCAGGATCTGAGCGGGCGGGTCAACTCCGCAGCCGCGCCAGCCAGTCCGTGTGCTGGGGCGAGACCACGCGCTCGGTCTCGTACACGGCCTGCGGCCACTGCCGTTCGGTGACCATGTTCTCCATCGCCACGTGCATCTCCATCAGGTCCTGCTCCACCAGCGCGTGGGCCGATATCAGCGGCTGGTGGCGGCGGACCTCGCTCCAGGCGAGACAGGCCGCGGCCGACGACGACAGCACCCCCGCCGCGTTCACCTCCCGGGCCACCGAGAAGGTCTGGAGCGCGGCGAAGAGGAGGGCGAGGAGGGTCAGCAGCGTGATCGCGGTCGACCACAGCCGGGTGGCGCGCCGCGAGGTCTCCTGGCGGCGGCGGTACCAGTTGCGCTGCTCGATGAGCCGGTCCCGTACGTAGGTCTCCTTGCGCACGTTGAACGACTTGCCCCGTAACTCCCGCATGCTCGGCGTGACGAGGTCCCCGTCGGCGAGCTCGCCGTCCTCGCGCGGGTCGCGCCAGCCGACCTTCCGCAGCTCCCGCAGGCCCTCCTCGACGCGGGCGACGAACAGGCCCTCGGGATCGGGGGCGTTGAGGTCGAAGGGCGCGCCGTGCACGGCGTAGCGCCAGCACATCGACTTGATGAACTCGGCGGCGGAGCGGTTGAGTTGCCAGTGCGACGCCGCGTGCCTGCGGGCCGCCCCGAAACTCGCGAGCAGCACCCCGGCATAGGCCAGCGCACTCAGCGCGCTGAGCAGCTGGAAGTCCCCGCCGACCCGTACCCGCGGGAGCGCCGTGGCGAGCGCGCCGACGACGAGGAGCGAGAGCTGGGTGCGGGTCAGCTTGACCGCCGACTGCTGCCGGCCGATCGCCAGCGCGTCCGCGTGGTGGAAGAGGCCCGGCAGATCCGCGTTCCGGAAGACCATGCTCTGCAGTGGGCCGGGAATCGCCGTCACATGCACCCCCGTCTGCGGTTTTTCCTGCGTTCTTTCGCAAGGGCGACCCCTGTGCGCCCCGTTTGCGTACTCCATCCGCTGGTGGGGATGAGAGTAAAGTCGTCCCGCCGACACTGCAACGGTGCATGTGCCGGTGCCACTGTCCACGTGCGGTTATCACTCACCTCAGGGACGAACGTGAAACCCTTCGTAGATTCAGTAGATTCAGCCTCGTTCGCCGCAGCGAAGAAGGACCGGGTGCCCCTGGCCGAACTGGCCGAGAAGGGCACGGACCGGGCCGCCGACAAGATGCTCAGCAGGATCCTGGACGCCTCGGACGACCATCGCTCCACTTCCGTGTCCTCCTTCAACTCCTCGCTCTGACACGGGAGTTGGCATCAGGTCCCCGCCGGGTGCGCCCGGCGGGGACCGATGGAACGGACGGGCCGGGCGGGGCCCCGGGGAATTCCCGGTGAACTCCGCTTCCGGGTGGTCGAATTCCGGTCCTCGCTAAACTGGCGGAATGACAGGACCGTCGGCCCCATTCCGCGAGATCGTCCTGAAAGTTCACAGCAGGTGCGACCTGGCCTGCGACCATTGCTATGTGTACGAAGCCGCAGACCAGAGCTGGCGCGGCCGGCCCCGGGCGGTTTCCGACGACGTCATTCGCCGCACCGCGGAACGACTGGCCGAGCACGCCGAAAAGCACCGGCTGACTTCCGTTTCGGTGATTCTGCACGGCGGCGAGCCCCTGCTCGCCGGTCCGGAGCGGCTGCGCCGCGTCTGCGCGGAACTGACCGCCGCCGTCACGCCGGTCGCGGGGCTCGATCTGCGCATCCACACCAACGGCGTGCTGCTGAGCCCGCGCCACCTCGACCTGTTCGCCGAGTTCGGCGTGAAGGTCGGCCTCTCGCTCGACGGCGACCGCGCCGCCAACGACCGCCACCGGCGCTTCGCCGACGGCCGCAGCAGCCACCCGCAGGTCCTCGCCGCCGTCGAACTGCTCCAACAGCCGCGCTACCGAAGGCTGTTCGCCGGGCTGCTGTGCACCATCGACCTCGCCAACGACCCGGTCGCGGTGCACGACGCGCTCACCGCCCTCGACCCGCCCCGCATCGACTACCTGCTGCCGCACGCCACCTGGGAGACCCCGCCCGCCCGGCCCCGCGCCCCGGCGGCCCCGTACGCCGACTGGCTGCTCGCCGTCTTCGACCGCTGGGACGCGCAGGGCAGGACCGTCCCGGTGCGGCTCTTCGACTCGGTGCTCTCCACCCTGCACGGCGGCCCCAGCCTCACCGAGTCCCTGGGCCTGGCCCCCACCGACATCGTCGTGGTGGAGACCGACGGCTCGCTGGAACAGGTCGACTCGCTGAAGTCCGCCTACGAGGGCGCGGCCGCCACCGGGTTCTCCGTGTTCCGGGACGACTTCGACGCGGTCGCCGCCCACCCCGGGGTGCGCGCCCGCAGACGCGGACTCGCCGGCGTGAGCGCCGAGTGCCGCCGCTGCCCGGTCGTGCGCTCCTGCGGAGGCGGCCACTACACGCACCGCTACCGAGCGGACCGGGGCTTCGACAACCCGTCGGTGTACTGCCCGGACCTGCTGGCCCTGGTGCGCGGCATCGAGGCCCGCACCCCGCCTCCGCGGCTCCCCGGCGTCCTTCAACTCGCGCTGTCCTCACTGGAGGTGAACCGCCTGCTGCTCGCGCGCCTGCACGCCGGGCTCGGCGGCCGGGGCGGCGCCGAGTGGGCCCGGATCTGGGAGCTCACCACGGCCGTCGACGGGCCGGGCCTGGACACCGTCCTGGCCCACCCCTACGCCCGCGGCTGGCTCCTGGCCGCCCTGGAGGCGCTCCGGGACGGCCATCCGTCAGCCGTGGCGAGGGCGTGCCGCCTGGCCGCGTACACGGCGGCCGCCGCGGTGCACGACGGCGGCGAACTGACCGTCCCCGTCCGCTGGTCCGACGGCCGGCTGCATCTGCCCACGCTCGGCGAACTGAGCCTGTCCGGCCCCGGAACCGAGGGCGTGGCCGAGGTCGCCGTCGCGCGCCACGGGTTCCGGGTGCGGTCCGCGGACGGCGAGCGGCACATCGCCCGCCCCGCCGAACCGGCCCCGGGATGGCGGGTGTTGGGCCGGGCCGGGGGACTGGTCCTGGACGATCTCGACCCGTACCGCGACTGCTTCGGCACCCCCGTCCTGCCCCCGCTCGGCGCGTGCGAGGCCGCCGCGTGGGGGCGCCGGGTGGCGTGGGCGCGCGCCCGCCTCGCCGAGAGCGCCGGGCCCCACGCGGGCGCCGATGTGCTCACCACCCTCACCCCGCTCGCCCGGGGAACGGGCCCGGTGGTGGGGCGGCACGGCTGCGGTGCGCTCGGCCTGCCGGTCGGCCTGCGGGGCGAACCCCTCGCTCGCGCGCTGCTGCGAGGCGCCCGCGGGGCGGCCCTGCGCGCCCTCCTCGACGTCGAGGACCTGTACGACATGGACGGGATGTGGCGGCACCCGACGCCCTGGGGGAGGCTCCCGGTCTCCCGGCTGCTCGCCGAGGCGTTCGAAGGGGTCGCGGTCGCCGCGTACGACGGTGACGAGCGGGGCCTGGTCGCGGTCGGGTCCGCGCTGAACGTGCTGGAGGGGGCACCCGAGCTGACCGTCGCCGGGAAGCACCTGGTCCGCACCGTGCGCGCGCAATGGGAGGAGGCGGCGCGCGGCCGGGCCCGCTGACCATGTGGCCGGGGCACGGGCGAGCGCGCAGCGTTCGGGGCCGTGACGGTCCGCTTCCGCCGCGGGCTCCCCTTCGGGGGAGGTGCGGAGTTACCGTCGAAGTACACGTCCGATTCGGACCCTTGGGGGCCGTGATGGTCGAAGCACTGGTGGCTGCCGGCATCGCCGTCGGATCCGCCGGCGCCGTCTATGTGCTGGCGGCGGCGCGGGTGGTCAAGCAGTACGAGCGCGGGGTGGTCTTCCGGCTCGGCAGGCTGAAGGACTCGGTGCGCGGCCCCGGCTTCACGATGATCGTCCCCTTCGCCGACCGGCTGCGGAAAGTGAACATGCAGATCGTCACGATGCCGGTGCCCGCGCAGGACGGCATCACGCGCGACAACGTCACGGTCCGGGTGGACGCGGTGATCTACTTCAAGGTGGTGGACCCGACGGACGCGGTGGTCCAGGTCGAGGACTACCAGTTCGCGGTCTCCCAGATGGCGCAGACCTCGCTGCGTTCGATCATCGGCAAGAGCGACCTCGACGATCTCCTGTCGAACCGGGAGAAGCTCAACCAGGGCCTGGAGTTGATGATCGACAGCCCGGCCATGGGGTGGGGCGTGCAGATCGACCGGGTCGAGATCAAGGACGTGTCGCTGCCCGAGACGATGAAGCGCTCGATGGCCCGCCAGGCGGAGGCCGACCGGGAGCGCCGGGCGCGGGTCATCAACGCGGACGCCGAGCTTCAGGCCTCCAAGAAGCTGGCCGAGGCGGCGGGCGTGATGTCGGAGCAGCCGGCCGCTCTCCAGCTGAGGCTGTTGCAGACCGTGGTGGCGGTGGCCGCGGAGAAGAACTCGACGCTGGTCCTGCCGTTCCCGGTGGAACTGCTCAGGTTCCTGGAGCGGGCCCAGCAGGCCGCCCCGGCCGCGCCGTCCGACGCGGCCGCCGCCGGGCCTCAGGTGCCCGCGGCGCAGGCGCATTCGGAGCTCTTCGGCGAGGGCGAGAGCACACGGGAAAACTTGTGAAAGTTTTCACAAGCGCGCATGGGGCCAAAGTCCCTTGCCGTTCGGGCAGGTCAGCGCAGGATTTCTGGGTGACGCCCGGTCACGTGAAGGGGCTTTCGGCCTCCGGGTAGAGGGCTTTGTCGGGCCCGCGGGCGACGCGTGCAGGTGTCGAATGGAGACATCGGAAAGGCATCGCGGAACCGCTCGCGAAGCCGTAGCGCCCGACCAGAAGGAGTCCCTGCCATGGAGGCCAAGAACGCCGGGAACGACACCGCCGAGACCATGGTCGACACGCTGGTGCGGGGAGCCCTGGAGGCGCTCGACCGGTTCGAGACGCTCACTCAGGAGCAGGTCGACCACATCGTCCAGAAGGCGTCCCTGGCCGCGCTGAGCGAGCACGGCGAGCTGGCCCGGCTGGCCGTCGAGGAGACCGGCCGCGGCCTCTTCGAGGACAAGGCCGTCAAGAACCTCTTCGCCTGCGAGCACGTCGTCAACTCGATGCGCGGCCTCCGGACCGCCGGGGTGATCAGCCGCGACGAACTGAACGGCATCACCGAGATCGCCGAGCCGGTCGGCGTCGTCTGCGCGATGACCCCGGTCACCAACCCCACCTCGACCACCGTCTTCAAGGCGCTGATCGCCCTGAAGACGCGCAACCCGATCGTCTTCGCCTTCCACCCCTCCGCGCAGAACTGCTCGGCGGCCGCGGCCCGCGTGGTGCGGGACGCCGCGGTCGCGGCCGGGGCGCCCGAGAACTGCGTGCAGTGGATCGAGGCACCCTCGATGGAGGCCACCGGCCTCCTGATGAACCACCCGGGCGTCTCCACCATCCTCGCGACCGGCGGCAACGCCATGGTCAAGGCCGCCTACTCGTGCGGCAAGCCCGCCCTCGGCGTCGGCGCGGGCAACGTCCCCGCCTACGTCACCCGCAGCGCCAAGCTCGCCCGGGCCGTGCACGACATCGTGCTGTCGAAGTCCTTCGACCACGGCATGATCTGCGCCTCCGAGCAGGCCGTCATCCTCGACCAGGAGGTCTACGAGCGGGGCCTTGCCGAGTTCCAGCGGCTCGGCGCGTACGTCCTGAACGCGGCCGAGAAGACCAAGCTGGAGGAGTTCGTCTTCGGCACCACGGCCTTCGCCACCACCTGCGGCGGCGCCAGGCTCAACGCCGCGGTCGTCGGCCGCTCCCCGCGGTGGATCGCCGAGCAGGCGGGCTTCGAGGTACCCGAGACGACCTCGGTCCTGATCGCCGAGTGCGCGGAGGTCGGGGAGGGCGAGCCGCTCACCCGCGAGAAGCTGTCCCCGATCCTGGCCGCCCTGAAGGCCGACTCCACCGAGCACGGCCTCCAACTCGCCGCGCGGATGGTCGAGTTCAACGGCCTGGGGCACAGCGCCGCCATCCACACCGAGGACGACGGGCTCGCCGAGGAGTTCGGCCGGCGGGTCAAGGCGGTCCGTGTGATCGTCAACGCCCCGTCCACCTTCGGCGGCATCGGCGACGTCTACAACGCGTTCCTGCCCTCCCTCACCCTCGGCTGCGGCTCGTACGGACACAACTCGGTGTCCAACAACGTCACGGCGGTCAACCTGGTCAACATCAAGCGGATCGGACGGCGCAACAACAACATGCAGTGGTTCAAGGTCCCGCCGAAGATCTACTTCGAGCGCAACTCCCTGCGCTACCTGGGCGAGATGGAGAGCCTGAAGCGGGTCACCCTCGTGACCGACAGGACGATGGGCGAACTCGGCTTCGTCCAGAAGGTCACCGACATCCTCCAGGCCCGCGCCGACTCGGTCGTGCTCCAGGTCATCGACAACGTCGAGCCCAACCCGGAGCTGGCCACCGTCCGGACCGGCGCGCAACTGATGCGCGACTTCCGGCCGGACACCATCGTCGCGCTCGGCGGCGGCTCGGCCATGGACGCCGCCAAGATCATGTGGCTGATGTACGAGCACCCGGAGATCGAGTTCGCGGACACGAAGGAGAAGTTCTTCGACATCCGCAAGCGCGCCTACAAGTTCCCCGCGCTCGGCGAGAAGGCCCAGCTGGTGGCCGTCCCGACCACCTCGGGCACGGGCAGCGAGGTCACCCCGTTCGCGGTCATCTCCGATCCGGCGGCCGCCCAGAAGTACCCGCTGGCCGACTACGCGCTGACCCCGAACGTCGCCATCGTCGACCCGGTGCTCCCGATGGGCCTGCCGCCCACCGTCACCGCCGACTCCGGTTTCGACGCGCTGACCCACGCCACCGAGGCGTACGTCTCGGTCTACTCCAACGACTACACCGACGGCCTCTGCCTCCAGGCCATCAAGCTGATCTTCGAGAACCTGGAGAGCTGCGTGGTGAACGGCGCCGGGGACCCCGAGGCGCGGGAGAAGATGCACAACGCCTCGACCGTGGCGGGCATGGCCTTCGCCAACGCCTTCCTGGGCCTGGTGCACGCCATGGCGCACACCCTCGGCAACACCTTCCACGTCGCCCACGGCCGCACCAACGCGCTGCTCCTGCCGCACGTCATCCGGCACAACGGCCAGGCCTGCGGCAAGGCGACCCCGTGGCCGAAGGCGGAGGTCTACCGGGCCCCCGAGCGCTTCCAGGAGATCGCGAAGATGCTCGGCCTGCCGGCCGCGACCCCCGAGGAGGGCGTCGAGTCCTACGCCCGAGCCGTCGAGGAGCTGCGCGCCAAGTGCGGCATCCCCGCCTCGTTCCAGGAGGAGGGCGTCGACGAGACCGCCTTCATCGAGGCCCTGCCGGTCCAGGCGATGAACGCCTATGCCGACCAGTGCGCCCCGGCCAACCCCCGGATGCCGATGATCGACGACATGATGGAGCTCATGACCCGGGCGTACTACGGCAAGTAGGTCTCCCGCACGCCAAGGGCCGCCCCGCGCCGTTCTCGCGCGGGGCGGCCCTTTGAGGTGGTCAGGTGGAGGGAGCCGGGTCCGTGCGCGCGCTCCATCCGCCGTGCGGAGACTGCCTGTTCGGCGGGCCCGAGCGGTGGGGGGACCTCACACGCCCACCGGTTTCTCGGCGCGGTCCCGCCGCAGCCCGGCCAGGACCACGGTGACGACGGCGCCGAGTACGGCCCAGATCGAGAGCACCTGGAGCGGGCCGCTGATCGACTCGCCCCTGAAGTACGCGATGGAGCGGGCCGCCCAGGTGCCCGCGCCCGGCGGCAGCCCCGGTCCGATCGTCCGCCAGAACGGCGGGAGCAGCGGATACGGATAGGCGCCGCCCGCACTCGGGTTGCCGAGCACCACGATGACCAGGATCGCCAGACCGATGCCGACCACCCCGGCGAGCCCCTGGAAGGCGAGGGTGGTGGCGCCCACCGCGAACACGACGAGCGCGCCGAGCCCGGCGAGCCCGAGATAGCTGCCGGGCAGCGCGCCGAGCACCGGCCCGATGATGAGCGAGCCGAGCAGCCCGGCGGCGATCGAGTACACCGCGAGCACCGCGAGCCGGATCAGCGCGCGATGGGTGTTGGCGGGCCGGGCGCCCGCGCTGATGGCGAGGATCGCGGCGCACAGATAGCCGCCCACGCACCAGCCGACGACGAGGTAGAACGAGGACAGGGTGCGGGAGTCGCCCGCCGAGGCGGGGGCGATGTCCTCCACCTTCACGGTGCGCTGCTGCGCCTTCTCGGCCCCCGTCACGATCGCCTCCACCGCCTGCGCGAGCGAGGCCCCGCCGCCGCTGGCCACCAGCACCTTGTCGGTGGTGCCCCGGGGGTCGACGATCAGGGCCCCGTCGATCCGGCGGTCGCGCACCTGCCGGGCGGCGTCGGCCTCGTCCTTGGCCGTCCGTACGTCCAGCGGGTCGCCGGGCAGCGCGCCCAGCTTCTGCGTGAGCTGCCCGCTGACCTGCGGGGGTGCGACCACGGCGAACGGGATGTCCTGGGGTTTCGGGCTGTGGAAGGCGCCCGCGTAGGACGCGATGAAGGCGACCATCAGCCCCAGTACGCCGATGACCAGAAGGGCGGCCCGCACGGTGACGGCGTTCTTCACCTCGTCGACGAAAGTCATGCCCCTACGCTCTGCCGCACGGTGCGTTCACGCAGTCGGTGCGGGGCCGAATGGCTGAGCCGGGGCGTCCGGCTGTCGGGGGCGGGTGCCCGCTGCCACGCTGGGTGCAAGGCTTTCGGGGCCCTCGTCCCGGAGCGGCCGACCCACGCGACAGGAGCACCTCATGCTGACCTCCACGCAGGTACCGGGCGGGCTGAACTGGCTCGACCTGGGGACCCCCGACATCGACGCCGCCGTCGCCTTCTACACCAGCCTGTTCGGCTGGCGGTTCCAGTCCGCGGGGCCGGAGGCCGGGGGCTACGGCTTCCTGCAGCAGGACGGCAAGACGTTGGCCGCCGTCGGCCCGCTGACCGACGAGGGAGCGAGGTCGGCCTGGACGGTGTACTTCCGCACGGTGGACGCCGACGCCACCGCCAAGGCGGTCGAGCAGGCGGGCGGCACGGTCCGCGTCCCGCCGTCGCAGGTCTTCACGGCCGGGCGGATGGCGGGCTTCACCGACCCGACGGGCGCCGAGTTCGCCGTGTGGGAGCCGGGGGACACCGACGGCCTCGAACTCGTCAACGAGCCCGGCAGCGTCAGCTGGATCGAGCTGTACACCACCGACGCCGCGGCGGCGAAGGCGTTCTACGGCAGCGTCCTGTCGTGGGAGAGCCGGGACGTGCCCATGGGCGAGGGCGTCGTCTACACCATCACCGGCCCGGCCGGCGGCGGCGAGCAGACCATGCACGGCGGCCTCATGGAGCTGCCCCAGCAGAACCTGGACGCCGGGTCGACCTCCGAATGGCACCCGTACTTCGAGGTCGAGGACTGCGACGCCACGGTGGCCAGCGCCGCCGGGCTCGGCGCGACCGTCATCATCCCGGCCGTCGACGTCGAGCGGGTGGGGCGGATCGCGATGCTGCTCGACCCGTTCGGCGCCCCGTTCGCCGTGATCACGAGCGCCACGGCCTGACCCCGCGACCGCCTGCCGGACCTTCCGGCAGGCGGTTGTTTGTTCGCACGGACTCGCACGTGCGTTCGATATTGGTCTATGGTGGAAGGAAGGGGAGGTGAGAACGGACTGGTCAGGAGGTGCGGATGCCCGGCTTCACGCATCTGCACACCGTTTCGGGCTTCTCCCTGCGGTACGGGGCCTCCCATCCGGAGCGGCTGGCCGAACGTGCCGCCGAACGCGGCATGGACGCCCTCGCCCTGACCGACCGGGACACCCTCGCGGGCACGGTCCGCTTCGCCAAGGCCTGCGCCGAGGCGGGGATCAGGCCGCTGTTCGGGGCCGACCTGGCCGTGCCGGAACTCCTCGGGGACACGGGGCCCGCCCAAGGGCGGACCCGGCGGCGCACGCCCGTACGGGGCGGGGCGTTCGTCGACGAGTCCGCCCCCCGGGTCACCTTCCTCGCCCGGGACGGCGCGGCCGGCTGGGCCGAACTCTGCCGCCTGGTCAGCGCCGCGCACACCGCCGAGGGGCGTCCGCTCCTGCCCCGCTCCGCACTGCCCGCCCCAGGGCTCACCGTGCTGCTCGGCCCGGCCTCCGAGATCGGCCGCGCGCTCGGCGCGGGCCGCCCCGACCGCGCCGCCACCCTGCTCGCGCCCTGGCGGGAGCTCTACGGCGACGCGCTCCGCCTCGAAGCCGTCCACCACGGGCTCCGCGGCACGGGCCCCGGCTCGCTGCGGCTCGCCGCGCGCACCGTCGGCTTCGCCGCCGAACAGGGCGTGCGCGCCGTGCTGACCAACGCCGTGCGGTACGCCGACCCCGGGCAGGGCCCGGTCGCCGACGTGCTCGACGCGGCGCGGCGCCTGGTCCCGGTGCGAGCGCCGTTCGACAGCGGCGAGCGCTGGCTCAAGGACCCGGGTGACATGTTCAAGATCGCCGAGCGGGTCGCCGAGGCGGCCGGGTGGCGGCGCGACGTGGCCCACCGGTTGCTCGCCATGACCGAACAGACCGCCGCCGAGTGCCTCGTCGATCCCGAGGGCGACCTCGGCATGGGCACCGTCAGCTACCCCGAGCCCCACCTCGTCGGCGCCGCCCACCGCACCCCCCAGCGCGTCCTCGCCTCCCGGGCCGCCGCCGGGATGGTGCTGCGCGGCCTCGCGGGCCGGCGCGCGTACTGGGAGCGGATGCATCACGAGCTGGACATCATCGCGCACTGGGGATACGCCTCGTACTTCCTCACCGTGGCCCAAGTCGTCGACGACGTACGGGAGATGGGCATCCGGGTGGCCGCGCGCGGCTCCGGCGCGGGCTCCCTCGTCAACCACCTCCTCGGCATCGCGCACGCCGACCCCGTCGAGAACGGGCTCCTGATGGAGCGCTTCCTGTCCACGCGGCGGCCGGTGCTGCCCGACATCGACATCGACGTGGAGTCGGCCCGCCGCCTCGACGTCTATCGCGCGATCATCGACCGCTTCGGCGCCGAGCGGGTCGCCACCGTCGCCATGCCCGAGACCTACCGGGTGCGGCACGCCGTCCGCGACGTGGGCGCCGCGCTGTCCATGGACCCGGCCCTGATCGACAAGATCGCCAAGTCCTTCCCGCACATCCGGGCCCGCGACGCCCGCACCGCGCTGCGCGAACTTCCCGAACTCCGGGCCCTGGCCGGGGAGATGGACCGCTACGGCAGGCTCTGGGAGCTCGTCGAGGCCCTGGACGCCCTGCCACGCGGCGTCGCCATGCACCCGTGCGGCGTGCTCCTCTCGGACGCCTCGCTGCTGCGCCGCACCCCCGTGGTGCCCACCAGCGGCGACGGGTTCCCGATGTCCCAGTTCGACAAGGAGGACGTGGAGGAGCTCGGGCTGCTCAAGCTGGACGTCCTGGGCGTGCGGATGCAGTCCGCGATGGCCCACGCGGTCGCCGAGATCGGCCGGGCGACGGGCGAGCGGCTGGACCTCGACGACCCGGCGCAGGTGCCGCCGGGCGATGCGGAGACGTACCGGCTCATCCGGTCCGCCGAGACGCTGGGCTGCTTCCAGATCGAGTCGCCGGGCCAGCGCGACCTGGTCGGGCGGCTCCAGCCGTCCACCTTCCACGACCTCGTGGTCGACATCTCGCTGTTCCGCCCCGGGCCGGTCGCGGCCGACATGGTGCGGCCCTTCATCGAGGCCCGGCACGGACGGGCGCCGGTCCGCTTCCCGCACCCCGACCTCGCGGACGCGCTGCGCGACACCTACGGCGTGGTCGTCTTCCACGAGCAGATCATCGAGATCGTGGACGTCATGACCGGCTGCGGCCGGGGCGAGGCCGACCGGGTGCGGCGCGGGCTCTCCGACCCCGATTCCCAGGCGCGCATCAAGGTCTGGTTCGCCCAACGCGCCCAGGAACGCGGCTACTCGCCCGAGGTGATCGCCCACACCTGGGAGATCGTCGAGGCGTTCGGCTCGTACGGCTTCTGCAAGGCGCACGCCGTGGCCTTCGCCGTGCCCACCTACCAGTCGGCCTGGCTCAAGGCCCACCATCCGGCCGCCTTCTACGCCGGACTGCTCGCCCACGACCCCGGGATGTACCCGAAGCGCCTGCTGCTCGCGGACGCGCGCAGGCGCGGGGTGCCGATCCTGCCGGTGGACGTGAACCGGTCCTCCGTCACCCATCGAATCGAACTGGTGTCCGGTAAGTGGGGGGTGCGGCTCGCCCTCCGCGACGTCCACGGGATCAGCGGGGCCGAGAGCGAACGGATCGAGGCGGGCCGGCCCTACGCCTCGCTGCGCGACTTCTGGCAGCGGGCCAGGCCCGGCCGGCCGGTCGCCGAACGGCTCGCCCGGATCGGCGCGCTCGACGCGTTCGGCGCCAACCGGCGCGACCTCCTGCTCCACCTGTCCGAACTCCACGGCTCCCGCCGCGCCGCAGGGGGTCAACTCCCGCTGGACGGCGGCCTGTTGACGGCCGGGGCCGGGCTGCCCGACCTGGACGGCGCGGAACGGCTCAGCGCCGAACTCGGCGTCCTCGGCATGGACGCCTCGCGCCACCTCATGGACGACCACAGGGCGTTCCTGAACGAACTCGGCGTCCTGTCCGCCAAGCAGCTGCGCGAGGTCGAGCACGGCCGGACCGTCCTGGTCGCGGGCGCCAAGGCCGCCACCCAGACCCCGCCGATCCGCTCCGGCAGGCGGGTCGTCTTCAGCACCCTGGACGACGGCACGGGCCTGGTCGACCTCGCCTTCTTCGACGACAGCCACGACGCCTGCGCCTACACCGTCTTCCACTCCTGGCTGCTCCTGGTGCGAGGCGTGGTGCAGCGACGCGGCCCGCACAGCGTCAGCGTGGTGGGCGCCCGCGCCTGGAACCTCGCCGACCTCGTCGAACTGCGCCGCGCGGGCGGTCTGGACGCGGTCTCGGACCGCCTCGCGACCCCGCCCGACCCCACCACGGACACCGAGCCCGGCGCCGCGAGCGATGCCGCCGCACCCGCCGACCACGACCGCCGCATCCACCTGTCCACCGGCTACGAACTGCACCCCTGGGCCGACCTGCGACCGGCCGGTGAACAGGCCGCCACGGGGCGGAAGTTGTGGCACTCCAGCCCCGGGAGCGCGGGATGATCCTCTGTGCACGGTTCCACCTCCTTGCGACGGGCGAAGCGGCGCTTCCCCCTCTGATCGCCCTGGCCGAGGGCCTCACCCCGGTGGTCCAGGCGCTCCCGCCCGACGGACTGCTCGCCGACCTGGGCGGCGCCGAGAAGTACTTCGGCCGGGATTCCGGGCAACTGGCCGCGGTCCTGCGGGTCCGCGCGCTCGCCCACTTCGGCCTGGACTGCGCCATCGGGCTCGCGCCCAACCCGATGCTGGCCAGGATGGCGGCCCGGGACGCGAGACCCGGTACCACCCGGACCGTGCGCCCCCACGAGGTGGACCGCTACCTCGCCGCCCAGCCGGTCCGCGCCCTGGACGGCGTCGGACGCGCCACCGCGGGCACCCTCTGCGCGTACGGACTCGACACCGCGGGCCGCCTCGCCCAGGCGCCGCCGGCCACCGTCCAGCGGATCCTCGGCGCCAGGGCCGGGCGCGAACTCCAGGAGCGTGCCCGCGGTATCGACCGCACCCCCGTGACGCCGAACGCCTCCGCGCCCTCGCTGGCCGCCGAACGCTCCTTCCCCCGCGACGAGGTGGACCCCGTACGCCACCGCCGCGCGCTGCTCAGTCTCGCGGAGGAACTCGGCGTCCGGCTGCGCGGCGCCGGTCAGGTGTGCCGCTCCCTCAGCCTCACCGTGCGCTACGCCGACCGGTCCCGCACCACCCGGACCCGCAACCTGCGCGAGGCCTGCGCCCACTCGCCCGTGCTGGCCGAGTCGGCGTACGCCCTCCACGCGGCCCTCGGCCTGCAACGCGCCAGGGTGCGCGGCATCTCGCTACGGGCCGAGGGGCTGGTGGCGGCCGAACTCGCCGCGCACCAGCTCACGTTCGACCCCGAGGACGAGCGGTCGCGCCGCATCGAGGCGGTGGCCGACCGGGCCCGCGCCAAGTTCGGCCCCCGGGCCATCGTCCCCGGAACGCTCTCGGACGCCGCCTGAACCTCGACGGTCGGGCGGCCCCGGGTGCTGGTCACACCCTCGGTCCGCGAAGGACGCTCCGGTGGGCGCACATTCAGGAAGCCAGCCGCTTCTTGACGTCGGCCACCTGCGGCCCCGAGTCGACCGGCGGGATCTTCCAGCGGTTCTCGGACCGGGTGGCGTCCGTGTAGACGAGCGTGCCGCCCGCCCTGGCCTGCTCCGGCGTCAGGTCGAACACCTCGGAGCGCAGCTGGGAGGTGCCCGGCTCGATCTCGCCGACCCCGTGGTATCCGGGCACGAGGACCTTGTACGCGGTGCCGTTGCCCTCGGCCACGCTCTGCCCGTCGGCGGCCGTCCAACGCCAGCCTCCCTTGGTCCCGTTGGCGCTCGCGGGCTCCTCGTCCGCGGCGTTCGCGGTCAGCGAGGCGTCCTTGGTCGTGATGACGGCGAAGGTGCCGAATCGTGAGGTGGTTCCGTTCCCCTCCTTGGTGTAGACGACGGTCGTGGGTGTGATCTCCAGGATGCCGACGAGCTTGGTCCCCACGGTGCGGGACGGCACGCCGAGCGGCAGAGCGGCCCGGTCGGAGCCCGGGTCCGCACTCGGTGTGGCCGAGCCGTCGGCGGGGGTGCCACCGGGCGCGGGCGTCGACGCGGACGGCGGCCCGCTCGCGGTCGGGGAGGCGGACGGTTTGCCGGTCGAGCCGCCCCCTCCGGGACCGCACGCGGTCAGGACGAGACAGGCGGTGGCAGCGGTCGCGAGCAGGATCTTGCGCATGGTTCCCCCCAAGGCATGGGCACTCGCCGTGAACGTACCGCGAGGGGGGTGATACCCGTCGTGAAGTCACCGGACCGGGACGCCCGGGGGCGCGTCGTTGCGAACTGCCGACAAATGAACCGGAGTTGAGAGGAACGGGCGCGGCGGACGGTCTCCGCCCGGCGCTCCCTGGTTCACGCCCCCGAGGCCAGGCGGGCGCCTCCGTCCACCGTCAGGACGACGCCTGTCGTGAAGCTGTTGCCCACCAGGAAGGAGATCGCGTCCGCGATGTCCTCCGGGCGACCGGTGCGGCCGGCCGGGGTGGACTTGGCGTACGCCGCGAACGTCTCCGCCTTGGCGTCCGCGTCCATCCAGTCCCACCACGGGGTGTCCACGACCCCCGGGGACACCGCGTTGAAGCGGACCGGGGCCAGCTCCACCGCCAGCACCGGGACCATGGCCGCCACCGAGGCGTTGACCGCGGCCAGACCGGCCGTGCCGGGCATCGCCGCGCCCGCCGAGGCCGCCGTCACGAAGGTGATCGACCCGGCTGGGGACAGGACGTCGAGGGCGGCCCGCGCGGTGAGGCTGTGCGCGATCAGCTTGCCTTCGGCCGCGGCGCGCAGCGCGTCCGTCGACACCGAGCGGAACGGCCCGGCGGCCGTGGAGCCGGTCGCGGCGACGACCACATGGTCCACCCGGCCCAGCCCCGCGAAGAACTCGGTGGTGGCCGCCTCGTCCCGCGCGTCCACGACCGAACCGCTCGCCGTTCCCGAGGCGTCGTCGAGCGCGGTCAGTTCGTCCACGGCGGCCCGCAGCCGTTCGGGGTCGCGGCCGGTGATGACGACGTCCCTGCCCTCGCCCAGGAGGCGGCGCGCGGCCGCCAGGCCGATGCCGGAGGTGCCGCCGACGATCACAACTCGCTCGTTCATGGCGCAGTCCTTCCAGGCCCTGTCGTACGGGCCGTTGTGCTTTTCGAGGCTCACTGTCTCGTAAAGAGTATTCCGAGGCATCGTGTCTTGTAAACTGCTCGCATGAAGGAAATCGAGAACGGACCGGCGGACGGACTCGCGGACGGCGCCCCGCCTCGTGGGCGTCCCCGCAGCGAGGCGGCCAGGCGCTCCGTCCTCGACGCCGCACTGGAGCTCTGCCGCCGGGACGGCTACCAGGAGTTGACGATCAAGGGGATCGCGGACGAGGCCCAGGTCGGCCGACAGACCGTCTACCGCTGGTGGCCCACCAAGCAGGACGTCCTGCTCGAAGTGCTGACCGAACTGCCGCACCGCAGCCCGGCCCAGCTCTTCCCGGACACCGGCGACGTGTACCGCGACGTCGAGGAGATGCTCGGCCACACCTTCCGGCTCACGCGCGGCGCCGTCGGCCGGGCGGTGGTCGGGCTGATGGCCGACGCGCAGGCGGACGCCTCGCTCGCCCGTCGCCTCCAGGAAGAGGTCATCGCGCCCCGCCGGGCGGCCCTGCGGGACATCCTCGAACGGGGCGTGGCGAGCGGGCAGTTGCGGCCGGGCGGCGCCGCCTCGCTCGACCTGGCCGTCGACTTCGCCTTCGGCGTGATGTGGTACCGCCTGCTCAGCGGCCACGCGCCGGTGAACGAGTCCCTCGCCGCTGAGATCGCCACCGCCCTCGGCCCCCTGCTCGGCAGCGAGACCGCGGGCCGGGGCTGAGCCGGTGGCGGTGCGGGCCCCGTCGGCAGAGGGCGACGGGGCCCGCACCGCGCGCCGCGCCGGTGCGGGGCGTGGGGCCGTACGGGCAGAGCGGCGACCGGGTGGCCGCGGTCGCCGCGAGAAGGGTGAACCCACGACACGACAGTTTTTACTGACGCGTAACTTCACTCCTGGGCTACCCGTACGTAATTTGGCGTGAGCACGCCCGTACGCACCCAGTACGGCACCTCACTTGTGGTCCGGGCCGCAGGGCACCCCCTCCGTCGCAACTCCCTTGAGCCGCAAGGAGATCACCCGATGCTGCCCTGGAAACGTGTGCTCAGACCGCTCTCGGCGCTCTTGCTGGCCGCCGCGGCCTCGCTCGCCCCCGCCACCGCCGCCCACGCCCAGTCCGCGCCGAGCAGCGGCTGGAACGACTACTCCTGCAAACCGTCCGCCGCCCACCCCCGGCCCGTCGTCCTCGTGCACGGCACCTTCGGCAACGGCACCGACAACTGGCTCGCCCTCGCTCCGTACCTGGTCGCCCGCGGGTACTGCGTCTTCTCCCTCGACTACGGCCAGCTTCCCGGGGTGCCGCTGTTCGACGGCCTCGGTCCCATCGACAAGTCGGCGGCCCAGCTCGCCGGTTACGTCGACAAGGTGCTCGCCGCGACCGGCGCCCCCAAGGCCGACCTGGTCGGCCACTCCCAGGGCGGCATGATGCCGCGCTGGTACCTGAAGTTCCTCGGCGGCGCGTCCAAGGTCAACGCCCTCGTCGGCATCGCCCCCGACAACCACGGCACCACCCTCGACGGTCTCACCCAGCTCCTGCCGTACTTCCCCGGCGCCCAGGACCTGCTGACGCTCGCCACACCGGGCCTCGCCGACCAGATGGCGGGATCGCCCTTCGTCACGCAGCTCAACCAGGGCGGCGACACCGTCCCCGGAGTCCACTACACGGTCATCGCCACGAAGTACGACGAGGTGGTCACCCCCTACCGCTCGCAGTTCCTGAACGGCCCCGACGTCCACAACGTCCTCATCCAGGACAAGTGCGCCGCCGACCTCTCCGAACACGTGGCGATCGGCCTCACCGACCGCGTGGCGTACCACGAGGTGAGCAACGCGCTCGACCCGGCGCACGCCACCCCCACCACCTGCGCCTCCGCCATCGGCTGACCCACCGTCGGAGCCCGCGCCGCTACGCGGCCGCCCCTCCCGGCATCCGGGAGGGGCGGCGTGTGCGTGCGGGTCAGCGGCCGTGCCGACCGGTTGCCACGGCCTTGCGCCGCAGTGTCGCGAAGAGCGCCGCGGCACCGATCGCGATCGCGCCCGCGCCCCCCATGGCGAGGTACCGCGTGCTGCTGTCGCCCCCGGTCTCGGCCAGGTTCTGCGTGCCGGTGGTGCCGACCTGCGTGGCCGCGGCGCCGTCCGCCCGCGGCTCGTTGCCCGGGGCGTCGCCTCCCTTCGCCGGGGCCCCGCTCGGCGAGGTGCTCATGGTGGCGTCGCCGTGGTGGTGCTGGACGGTCGACTTGGCCGCGCCGTCGGCGATCTCCTGCTCGGTGGGCGCGGAGGCCGTCGGAGCCGGGGCGCCCGCCGCGCCGCCGTCCTTGCCGAACACCACGTCGGAGCAGGTGTAGAAGGCCTCGGGGCTGTCCGAACGCTGCCAGATCGAATAGATCAGGTGGCGGCCGGAGCGGGCCGGAATCCTGCCCTCGAAGACGTAGTCGCCGCCCTGCATCGGCGGGTCGGTGACCTCGGCGAAGGGCGTCGCCTCCAGGTCCGACCACTTCAGCGGCTTCGACGGGTCGTAGCCCGCCTTGGTGATGTACAGCGCGAACGAGCCCTTGTGCGGCGCCGTTCCCTTGTAGTGGAAGGTGTGGCTGCCCGCCGAGAGCTTGGTGGCGGGCCAGTCGGCGCGGGCCAGGTCCAGGCCCTTGTACTTGTCGTTGCCGCCGCTGCACAGATGGCCGTCCGGGATGATCTCCTTCGACCTGCCCGCGGCGTTGGCCATGTTCACCGCGTTCCAGTCGTAGAAGGCCTGCGCACCACTCGCGGCGACCGCGGCCTTGCACGCGGCCGACCTGGGGCTCTCCGGGCCCTCCGCGTAACAGGCCGAGACCCGGCTGACCGGGTCCGTCATCGAGCCGTGCGCGGCGGCGGGCCCGGCCGCGAGCCCGGTGAGGGCGAGCGGCGCGAAGCCGAGCGCGGCGACGACGGCGGCCCTGCGCCGACGGGGTCCCCGCTGCTCGAACGCGGTGGAGAGCTGGGGGAAGGTCATCGTGACGTACTCCTTCGATGGTGCGCGGGCGTGGGGTGTGGGGGTGCTGGACATCCCGTCCGGCGATCAGCACGCTAGCCCCGCCCCACCGCGAAATCCCCTGCTGGGAGCGGGGGATGGCGATCCTTATGGTGCGGTTAAGGACCCACTCAGAAGTGATTAAGAACGGGCACGTCCGCCCCGTACCGTGGCTCCATGAGCGATGAGATCCGGCTTGCGACCCCCGATGACGTGCCCCGCGTGAAGGAGGTCACCGATGCCGCCTACCGCCCCTACATCGAACGGATCGGGGTCGTGCCCGCCCCCATGGAGGCCGACCACGCCGCCGACGTCGCCGCGGGGCGGGTGTTCGTGACCGGAGATCCGGTAGTGGGCGTCCTGGTCCTCGTCGCGGAGCCGGACCACCTCTTCCTCGATTCGATCTCCGTCCACCCGGACGTCAGGGGCACGGGCCTTGGACGCCGGTTGCTGCACTTCGTGGACGAGCACGCGCGGGCGCTCGGCCTGCCCGAGGTCCGGCTCTACACCAACGCGATGATGTGGGAGAACCAGAAGATCTATCCGCGCTACGGGTACGACCTGGTCGAGCGGCGGGTGGAAGGGCCCTACGACCGCCTCCACTACCGCAAGACGCTCGGTCCTCGTACGGAGGGCGAGGCCGGTCGGGGCTGAGGGCGATGCGGCGCGATGGGGGCATACCCGCCGTGTTGAGGGGGTGAGGCGGGCTTGCCCGCCTCACCCCGTCGAACGCCGAGCCGTGCTGTGAACGGCTTTCCCCCGGCGTGTGGTTGTGGATCCGCGCGCCCGACGACCGTCAGTCGATCAACGACGTGAACTTGCCGAGCTTCGCCAGGAGTTCGAGCTCGTCCAGCGCGGCCACGGCGCGGGCCGCCGCATCGGGGTCGCTCTCGGACAGGCCGCTCTCGGCGAACTCGTCCTCGTCCAGGCGCAGTACGCTCGCCCCGTCGGCCGAGACCCAGAGGTCGAGGTCGAGATCCTCGGAGATCAGCTCGGCGTTCCGCAGCACAGCGGGCCGGGCGATGTCGCAGTACCAGCCCTTGAGCACCGAGTCGGCGTCGCGCACCTCCTTCACGGCGTACCAGCGGTCGCGCCAGTAGTGCTCGGTGAACACGTCGCCCGGTTCGAACCGGACGAAGCCGAAGTCGCGGGTCCCCTCGGCCGCCCAGGGGGCGCGTACGGTCAGCCGGGTTCCGTCGTCGGACACCACCGACGCCGGGTAACGCAGCTTCGTACGTCCGGCCTTGACCAGGACGACATCGACAAGGGTGCCGGCCTCAGCCGAGCTGGGGGACATGACGTACCTCCGGGGCACATATCGGGTATCGGACCAGGGGCGATCGCCGGAAGCGGGGCGTTCTCCGGGCGGGCCCGCTCGCAACGTATGCGGAGCCGTGCGACCGGCGCCTCCCCTTTTCGGAGCCCGCGTCTTCTGCGCCCGCGTCTTCGGTGCCCGGGCGGGGGCGCCGTCTTCCGCGTGGGCGGACCGGAGCCGGGGGCGTCGGCCTGAGGCCTCCTTTCAGGTGTCGCCGGACCCCACGGTGGCGCCCGCGTTCCCGCCGGGCGCGGACGCGGGGGAGAATCGGTCCGTGACCCTCAAGATCGTGATTGACCAGGGCGCCGCGACCGCGCCGTACGAGCAACTGCGCGCCCAGATCGCCGACCGCGCCCGGTCCGGGAGGCTGCCGGTCGGCTACAAACTGCCCACGGTGCGGGGCCTCGCCGAGGAGCTCGGGCTCGCCGCGAACACCGTGGCCAAGGCGTACCGGGCCCTTGAGGCGGACGGGGTCATCGAGACCCGGGGGCGCAACGGGACGTTCGTGGCGGCGGCGGGGGAGGCTTCGGAGCGGCTCGCCGCGGCCGCGGCCGCCGCGTACGCGGGTGAGGTTCTGCGGCTCGGTCTCGGGCGGGACGCGGCGCGTGCGGTGGTCGAGGACGCGCTGCGGGCGGCGTACGGGAAGTAGGCGCCTGCGGCGGGCTCGCCCCTCCCCGCCCCTTCCCGAAAGCCTCCGGCGGTAGTTCGGTCGGGTGCGGGCCGTCCGTGGCTGGTCGCGCAGTTCCCCGCGCCCCTGGGGGTGCTGGTTGCAAGGTGCCTTCGGGTGGCGGATGTTGGGGGTGCGGGGAATGCCCGGTGGGGGTGAGTTCGGTCGGGTGCGGGGCGTGCGTGGCTGGTCGCGCAGTTCCCCGCGCCCCTGGGGGCTGCCCCGTCCCCCGGCGGTTGTCAGAGGTACAGGCCCGCGTCCGGGGTTGGGCGTTGGTCCGGGAGGGAGGTCGGGGTCGTGCCGCGGCGCAGGGCGTACAGCTCGGCCAGGGTGGTGCCGTCTCGGGTGATGCCCTCCTCCGTGCCCAGCCAGCCGACGGCCTCCGCCCGGGTCAGCGGGCCGACCTCGATGCGGGCGAGGCAGCGGCCGGGGCGCACCACCGCGGGGTGCAGCCGCTCCAGGTCCTCGTTGGTGGTGACGCCCACCAGGACGTTGCGGCCCTGGCCCAGCAGGCCGTCGGTCAGGTTCAGCAGCCGGGAGAGGGCCTGGCCCGCCGTGTGCTTGGCCTCGCCGCGGATCAGCTCGTCGCAGTCCTCCAGGAGGAGCAGCCGCCAGCGGCCCTTCGCGCTGCCGTCGTCCTCGCCGATCGCGATGTCCATGAGATAGCCGACGTCGTTGAACAGGCGCTCCGGGTCGAGCACGCAGTCCACCTGGCACCAGTCGCGCCAGGACCGTGCCAGGGTGCGCAGCGCCGAGGTCTTGCCGGTGCCCGGCGGACCGTGGAGCAGCAGCAGGCGGCCCGCGATGTCGTCCGGGGTCACCTTCATCAGGCGGTCCATCGCATCGGCCACCGGCGCGGTGTAGTTGGGCCGCACCTCGTCCCAGGTGCCGGCCGCGATCTGCCGCGTCGTGCGGTGCGGGCCGCGCCGCGGGGACACGTACCAGAAGCCCATCGTGACGTTCTCGGGCTGCGGCTCCGGTTCGTCCTCGGCGCCCTCGGTGGCCTGTTTCAGCACCTGCTCGGCCAGCTCCTCGGTGGTCGCGGTCACCGTCACGTCCGCGCCCCGGTTCCAGCGCGAGACGAGCAGCGTCCAGCCCGCGCCCTCGGCGAGCGTCGCGCTGCGGTCGTCGTCGCGGGCGGCGCGCAGCACCTGCGCCGAGGGCGGCAGCAGACTGGCGCCCTTCTTGACCCGGTCGATGGAGGAGCTGTGCGAGAACGGCTGCTCGCCCGTGGCGAAGCGGCCGAGGAAGAGCGCGTCGACGACATCGGACGGAGAATCGCTGTCGTCCATGGTGAGCCGGATCGGCAGCGCGGCCTCGGGGGTAGACATGCCGCCCATGATCCGCCAACACGCCCGTGGGCGCACGTGTTTTGTCCCGTTGATGGTCGGGGGTGGTTCTGTCCCCGTTCCGGCAAAACTGGCCGGAATGACGAGCACCGCCGATACGCTCCCTCGTGATGGAACGTCATCGTGGCACCACCGTTCGCCGTCGCGGGTCCGTGGCGTCGCCCCGGCGCGGGAGCCGGCCGCCGCTGGCCGCCGCCCTCCTCGCCGTGCTCTGCCTCGTCCTGGCGGCCGTCGGGTGTACGCACCGGGGCGGGGGCGAGGGAGGTCCCGGCCGGACGGGCGCGAGCAACACCGACCCCGCGCTCGGCTGGGGCTTCACGCACACGCAGTACAGCGCCGACACCGGCGACGACGACGCCGTGGCGCGCGCCCGGGACCTGCTCTCGGCGCAGGGCCTGCCCCAGAACCAGGCGATCATGGGCTGGGGCGCGGGCAACCCCGAGCCGTCGCCCGGCACGTACGACTTCTCGGACCTCGACCGGCGCGTGCGCTACATCCGCTCCACCGGCGCCACGCCCGTCATCACCCTGTGCTGCGCGCCCGACTGGATGAAGGGCGGCCGGTCCGGGGCGAGCAAGACGGACTGGAGCGTGCAGGCGCTGGAGTCGGCGCCGCTGCCCACCCACTACAAGGACTTCGCCGCGCTCGCCGCGAAGGTGGCCCAGCGCTATCCGGACGTGCGGCACTTCATCGTGTGGAACGAGCTCAAGGGCTTCTACGACGACACCGCCCAGCGCTGGAACTACGAGGGCTACACCCAGCTCTACAACCAGGTCTACGACGCGCTGAAGAAGGCCGACCGGCGGAACCTGGTGGGCGGCCCCTATCTGGTCATGGACAGCTTCGGGCCGCAGGACCAGTCGTACGCGTCCACGTTGAAGGGCCCCTGGGGCTCGGTCGACCAGCGGGTGCTCGACGCCTTCACGTACTGGAACAAGCACAAGAACGGCGCCGACTTCGCGGTGGTCGACGGCGCCGGATTCACCCGCACCAACCAGATGCTCCCCGACGCCTTCGGCGCCAGCGACAAGCTGACGGCCGTGAGCGACTGGGTGCGCCAGCAGAGCGGACTGCCGGTGTGGTGGGCCGAGTACTACGTCGAGCCCGACAAGTCCGGCTGGAGCGAACAGCGGCGCGTCGCCACCCAGGCCGTCGGCATGATGGCCCTGGCGCGCGGCGGTGTGAGCACCGCGTTCTACTGGAGCCCCGAGGCGCAGGGCGGCCCGTGCCCCGGCTGCCTGTGGACACCGACCCAACAGGGCGACGGGGGCAAGGAGTTGCCCATGTACGCGCTGATCGCCAGGTTCGCCAAGGCATTCCCGCCGGGCACCCGCTTCGCCACCGTCAGCGTCGCCGCCGACGACGTGCCGAACGTGCGGGTGCTGGCGAGCGGCAAGGACGTGCTCGTCGTGAACACCCTGGGCCGGTCCATCGACGCGAAGGTCGACGGCAGGTCGTTCCCGATGGCCGCCTACGAGGTGCGCTGGCTGACCCGCTGAGGCTCCGCCGAGCGCAGCACCCGCAGCAGCCTCACCGCCGCGACCACCGCGATCACCGACAGGCTCGCGACCTCCGCGATGCCGACGCCGGTCAGGCCCAGCGGCCCCAGCAGCGCGAGGGTGGATCCCAGCACCAGGACGCACAACGCGCCCTGGAGCAGGGCGAGTCCGCCGGTGCGGCTCTGCGCGCGGAGCACCGCGAAGTACAGCTCGATCACCACGCGCAGCAGCGCCCCGACCACCAGCCAGCGCAGCAGCGGCGTGGCATGCCGGGCGTATCCCTCCCCGAACACGTGCAGGATGTGCGGCGCGAAGGCGAAGAGGAACGCGCAGATCGGCAGCACGATCCTGATCATGCGGAGCAGCGCGGCCCGTGCGTTGCGGCCGAGCCGCTTGGGATCGTGCGCGCCCTCGACGGTCAGCGAGGCGCCCATGTTGATGGCGAGCAGCTCGACGGTGCCGCCCATGGTCGCGGCGATGTAGAAGTACGCGTTGTCCGCCGAGCTGATCTGCGAGGCCACGATCACCGGCACCAGGTAGACCACCGCCAGCGCGAACAGCGAACCCGTGGAGTCGCCGGCCAGGAAGCGGACCAGCTCCCGGCAGCTCGGCGGACGGACGGTCCGCGCGGTGAGCTCCACATGGCGGGGGACCAGGCGCCGGAACACCAGCCAGCCCAGCGGCAGGACGGACACCGCGATCGCGGCCACCCACGACACGAAGACGCCGCTGGTCGGCAGCGAGGCCGCGATCACCACCAGGAGCAGCAGCTTGACCGCGGAGAACGCCGTGTTGCCGACCGGCACCCAGAACGCGCTGCGCAGCCCGGTGAGCACCCCGTCCTGGAGCGTGAGGACGGACCAGGCGATGACGGCCGCGATGAAGCCGAGCCCCTTGAACGGGCCGTGCAGGAACCGGTACGAGGGGCCCCAGAAGTCGAGCGTCTCCATGAAGACGAGCGCGGCCACGCCCACCACGCACGCGCTCAGCGCGTAGGTGCGCAGGACGAGACGGCCGGTGGCGGCGCCCGCCACCGGAATGAAGCGGGCCATCGCCCCGGTCAGGGTGAGCGCGGTGAGCCCGGCCAGGAACTTCATGGCGGCGATCGCCGCCGAACCCTGGCCGACCGCATCGTCGGTGTAGTACCGGGCGGCCACCAGCCAGAAGCCGAGGCCGAGCACCGCGCTGATGCCCGTGTTCAGCATGAGCGCGTAGGCGTTGCGGAGGAGGGGGCTGGTCCGGCGCTTGTCCTGGGTCGGTGTACTCCGGTCCTGGGCGGTGCTCACATCAGCCACGGCTACCGCTCGCCTTCCGGTCGGTCGTCAGTTGCCGCCGAGCTTCCGCCCGGCCTGCCGGGCCCTGCGGACCAGGGCGTATCCCTTCGTCAGGACGCGGTCGGCGGCGAAGGTGCGCGCGATGTCGCGGCCGCTGCCCGCCACGAGCCGCTCGAAGGTGTCGAGATTCGTGCCGCGCCGGACCGTCACCCGCTCCAGGGCGTACGGGCCCTGGCGCCGCTCGGCCAGGGCGTTGCCCACCGCGAGTGCCTGGGAGAAGCCCGCCGACCGTACGGTGCGCCGCACCCGTCGGCTGGAGTAGCCGTAGGGGTAGGCGAACGAGACGGGGCGGCGGCCGAGCTCGTCGGCGAGGATCTCCTTGCAGCGCAGCGTCTCGAACCAGAGCCGCTCGTCGGGCAGTTGGTCCAGCTGGGGATGGGAGTGGCTGTGCCCGCCGATCTCGGCGCCGGCCGCGGCGAGTTCGCGCACCTGGTCCCAGTCCAGCATGGTGTCCAGGGCGCCGCCCTCGTCGTACGCGCCGCGCAGCCAGCCCGTGGAGACGAAGAGCGTCGAGGCGAAGCCGTGCTTGGCGAGGACGGGCAGAGCGTGGCGGTGCACGCCCTCGTAGCCGTCGTCGAAGGTGATCAGGACGGGACGGCGTGGAAGCGCTCCCGCCGTGCGCCAGGCGTGCGCCAGCTGGGCCGTCGTCACCGGGGTGCAGCCCAGCTCCGCGAGCAGCTCCATCTGGTCCGCGAACGCGTCCGGCGAGACCGAGAGCCGGTACGCCGCCTTCGCGGGGCAGTGCGCCACCGAGTGGTACATGAGGATGGGCACGGGCCCCGTCCGCGCAGTCGTCATGCCGCTTCACCCTCCTCGTTCGCCTCCGTGTGCCGCACCCGCTCGATGGGTGCCACGGTGAAACCGGCCCCGTTCCGCAGCGCCCGTACGGTGCCGAGCAGATAGCCGCCGGCCGCCACCGCGACGCCGGTCACGATGGCGCCCGCGCGGCCCGCGCCGCCGGGCCGCCCCAGCACCGCGTCCCGCAGGCCGCGCGCCACACCGGCCGGAAGGACCCGGGTCGTGTAGCGCCGCTCCGACTCAAGTCCCCTGCCGGAGCCCACGCTTCGGGCCACCAGCGCCTTGGAGAGGCCCTCCGCGTACGCCCTCGTCCGGAAGTAGCCGAAGCGTTCGCGGGCCGCGGGCACCCGGTGGTGGATCACCGAGCGGTCGTCGATGAGCAGGACGGCGCCGGGCAGCGCCTCGCTGAGCCGGATGCACAGCTCGGTCTCCTCGCACCCCAGCGGCCGCTTGTCGCCGTCGCGGCCGATGCCGGTGGCGAAGCCGCCCGCGGCGTCGAAAGCACGGACGCGGAAGGAGGCGTTGCCGCCGAGGACGTTGCGCACCTCGACCCGGCCCGGCGGCAGCCCGCGGTAGGTGCAGCCGACGATCCAGTCGAACTCCTCGGGGAACCAGGCGGGCCTGCGCCCCGACGCCCAGGCGGGCACCGTCCTCCCGCCGACCGCCATCACCCGCGGGTCGTCGTACCCCTCGGCGAAGTGCCGCAGCCAGTCGCGCTCGGCCACGGCGTCGTCGTCGAGGAAGGCCACGAACTCGCCCCGGGCGAGGGCGATGGCCGTGTTGCGCCCGGCCGAGAGGCCGCGGGGGCCCGCGTTGGCGAGCACCCGCACCTCCCCGGACGCCCTTGCCTGCTCGAACTCCTTGGTGAGCCGTTCCAGGAGCCGCTCGTTGTGGTCCACCACGAGCAGCGTCTCCAGGGCGGGCAGGGACTGCGTGCGCACCGAGGAGACCGCCGCCAGGATGTCCTCCCAGCGCTCCTCGGTGTACACGCAGATCACCACGGAGAACCGACGCTCCGTCAAGACACCTCTCCCCGCCGTGTGTTCAGGAAGACCGCCTGGGTGCGCCGGCGGGACCGGGGCACCGCCTTCTCCCTGAGGATCACCTTCAGGACCCGGATGCCGTCGCGCACCGCGCTGAGGTTGGAGACGCCGTGGATCCGGTTGTACTCGTAGCTGGGGACCTCCTGGACGCGCAGGCCCGCCTTGACGATCCGGATGTTGATCAGGGTCTCGATCTCGAACCCGGAGCAGTCGAGCACGATCTTGTCCAGGCAGTGCTTCCAGAAGGCGTTGTAGCCGTAGCAGAGGTCGGTGTAGCGGGCGCCGAACTTGCGGTTGACGATGGCGCACAGCACCGCGTTGCCGAGCTTGCGGATCGGGGTCATGTCGTCGGTGCCGCCGCCGTTGGCGAAGCGGGAGCCCTTGGCGAAGTCGGCGCCGCCGACCAGGGCCGACACGTAGCTGACGATCTCCTCGCCGTCCGCCGAGCCGTCCGCGTCGACCATGACGATGATGTCGCCGGTGCAGGCGGCGAAGCCGCTGATCAGGGCGTCACCTTTGCCCTTTCCCACCTGCTTGACGACCTTGACGTCGGGCCACAGTTCGCGGGCGACCCGCACGGTGTCGTCGGTGGAATTCCCGTCGACCAGGACGACTTCGTGGATCCAGTCCGGAAGCGTCTTGAACACATGCGGAAGGTTCTCGGCCTCATTCATCGCCGGGATCACGACGCTCACCGGCGGCGCAATGGCGAGATTCGCCGAAACCGGTCGATAGGCAGCGGATATTCGGCTGGCGGCACCCGCTGTCGTGGGGTCGGCGGGTGATTCCGCAATTAATTGATCTTGGCCCGGGACGGCCGGGCGCACGGAAGGAGTCATGATGAGTCTCTGTCCCTCTCGTCCGGTGGACCGCCCGCCCCCGGGCGGTCCGGATGTTTTTCCGGTTACGAAAGGGGGGTTCTCACCCGGTCATGACGGCATGGCGCACCGTACGCATTGGGTGAGCTGGCTTTGCTGGCCGCGCGGCCCGTGTTCCGGCCGACGCATGGCGAAGGCCGAGCACGGCACCCCCCTTACCGCGCCCCGTTCCGGTATCCATCGCGACGCTTGAGCCCTCCCCCAGTGCCGCTGTGCATGATGGACCGTTGCGGGTGGATGTAAGACGGTATTGATGATGGGGACTGTATGGCAAGACCTCAGTCGAGGCCTCACGTTTCTGTGTTTTCGACCGGACTTTCACGGTCACATTCGGAGCGATTCACCCCCGTTCCCACCAGGAAGAGGAGAAGGCTGATCACGCCCACGGCTGTGATGCCGTTCCGGGTCGACCAAAGGTGCAGACCTGCCATGCTTTCGGCGGTCAGCAGATCGATGAGTACCGCTCCTGATAACGACGCCACCATGCGGGTGAGCGGTTCCAGTCGGCGCAGGGCGAAAAGGGCCGCTTCCGCGGGCGCGGCCACCAGATAAAGGAGCGCGAGCGGAGCGCGCAGCGGGGAGTCGAGGCCGGCGAACGCCAGGACGGCGCCCGCGGCCGAGGCGGCGAGGGCCGCTCCCGCCAGAACGGACAGCAGATCGGTGGCCGACATGCCACCTGTCGATCTGTCACTGATGGTCTGCATTGGCGACGGTTCCCCCCGATGCGCCGGATGCGAGGCTTCAATGTGGCGCAGTCCGGACTGTGCCGTCAAGACGTCGATGTGCCTACGACGTACAGGAATTGACGCTCCGTCAGCGGAGTGTGGCGCTCCGGTGAAGGATTACCCGCGAGTTGCTGACGGATCACCAGATAGGCGCAGATGTCCGCGCGCTGTTCTTGGCATGGACACTTCCCGCGGCCTGTGGGGGCTGGTACCACTGCCGTGGCGGAAAACCCGCTCAAGGAGGTTCCATGAAACTGTCCCGAATCGCGGCATATGCATGGGCGCTCGTGCTGGCTGTCGCGCTTTCCCTCACCGGGGCCGGCGTGGCCGCAGCGGCAACCCAGGCGGCCGGATCCCACTACGTGGCCCTCGGCGACTCGTACTCTTCCGGCGTCGGCGCCGGCAGTTACGACAGTGCGAGCGGCAGCTGCAAACGCTCCACGAGGGCGTACCCGGCCCTGTGGGCGGCGGCGCACTCGCCCGCCTCGTTCGACTTCACCGCCTGCTCCGGCGCCCGCACGGGCGATGTGACGGCGAACCAGCTCGGCCCGCTCAGCTCCACCACCGACCTCGTCTCGATCACCATCGGAGGCAACGACGCCGGGTTCTCGGACGTCATGACCAGCTGCGTCCTGTACTCGCAGGCCACCTGCCTCAGCAAGGTGTCGGCGGCCCGCGGTTACGTCGACTCGACGCTGCCCGGACTGCTCGACTCGGTGTACTCGGCGATCAGATCCAAGGCCCCCAACGCCCACGTCGTCGTCATCGGCTACCCGCACTTCTACAAGCTCGACGGAACCTGCATCGCGGGCCTCAGCGACACCTCCCGCTCGGCGATCAACGGCGCCGCCGACGAGCTCAACTCGGTGACCGCCAAGCGCGCCGTGGACCACGGCTTCAGCTTCGCGGACGTCGTCCCGGCCTTCACCGGACACGAGATCTGCTCCGGCAGCCCGTGGCTGAACAGCGTCGTCTGGACCAACATCGGCGAGTCCTACCACCCCACCGCCGCCGGACAGTCGGGCGGCTACCTGCCCACCTTCACGAACGCGGCCTGATTCCGCTCAGCCGGCGGGCGTGGACGTGCCCGGCGGCGAGTGGGAGGAGGAGGCCCCGCCCGTCGGGGTCTCCTCCGCGCACGTCACCGTGTAGCCGACCGGACCGGACGAGGCCTTCACCGGCCCGCGCGCCTCGACGTGGAGCTCGTTGGACCCGCTCCGCGCGGGCGACTCGGTGTGCACGACCTGGCGGGTGCGCGGGCCGCCCGCGGGGAACGACAGCGTCTTCCAGCCGGGATCCGACGACTCGCCGTCCCGGGTGACCCAGCGGTACTCCACGTCCGCCGGCGCGTGCCCCACGGTGAAGACGGCCACCATCGAGGGGGCCGAGGCGCTCGGCGCCGGGCACGGGCCCTGATAACTCCCGCGCACCACCTGGAGGTTGACCTCCACCGACTGTGCGGCCGGCGAGGAGGCGGAGGAGGAGGCCGAGGAGCCGCCGCCACTCGCGGACGAGGAGACGGACGGCGTACCGCTCGCGCGGCCGGCGGAGCCGGAGGTCCCGGGAGTGGGGGAGGAGTGCGGGACGGAGGGGGCGGGCGCGCCGCTCGCCGAACTCCCGCCGCCGCTCCGGTCGCTGTCCTTCACCAGCGCGTACACGAGCCAGCCGAGTGCGAGCAGCAGCACCAGGACCGCCGCGAGCAGGACCGCCCCGGTGTGCCGGGAGCGGCCGCGGTCCTGGGGGGCCGCCGTGTCGGTCCCGGCCGCGACCGCGGCGGCGAGCGGCAGCACCGGAGTCGGCGGTCCGGGCGGCACGGCCACCGTCGTTGCCTCGAACCCTCCCGGCGGGATCCGCACGGTGCCGCCCGCCGCGACCACTCGCAGCTGGTGCTCCGCCTCCTCGGCCGCCCAGCGCTCCGCCGGGTCCTTGCGCAGCAGCCCCTCGATCACCGGAGCGAGCGGGCCCGCCCGGCGCGGCGGCGGGAGCGCGTCGTCGACCACGGCCCGCAGCGTGGACAGCGGGGTGTTCTGGCGGAACGGCGAGTTGCCCTCGACCGCCGCGTACAGCAGGACCCCCAGGGACCACAGGTCGCAGGCGGGCCCCGGAGTGCGGCCCAACGCCCGTTCGGGGGCCAGGAATTCGGGCGAGCCGACGACCTCGCCGGTGAGGGTGAGGGTCTGGGTGCCCGCCACCGTGGCGATGCCGAAGTCGGTCAGCACCACCCGGCCGTCGTTGGCGAGCAGCACGTTCGCCGGCTTCACGTCGCGGTGCAGCACCCCGGCCTCGTGCGCGGCCCGCAGAGCCGCGAGCACCTCGGCGCCGATGCGCGCGACGCGCTGCGGGGTCATCGGGCCCTCCGCGTCCAGCACGTCGGACAGCGCCAGGCCGCGCACCAGCTCCATGACGATCCACGGTCGGCCGTCCTCGGTGGCGACGTCGTACACGGTCACCACGTTGCGGTGCGAGATCCGGGCCGCCGCCCACGCCTCCCGCTCGAGCCGCGCGTACAGCCGCTCGGTCTCGGGGGAGTCCAGGGAGGCCGGGGCCCGGACCTCCTTGACGGCGACCTCCCGCCCGAGCACCTCGTCCCGCCCGCGCCACACGACGCCCATGCCGCCCCGGCCCAGAGGGGAGAGAAGCCGGTAGCGCCCCGCGATCAATCGCTGCTCACTGCCCGGCACTTCGCTCACTGGCGAGCCCCCCATCCGCGGCGGAGAAACCCTTCCAAGTTAGCTCAGGGGCGCCCCGCTGCCGCCCCCTTGAACGGCATGGAACAGTCTGTACGAACACGGGTCGCGACTCTGCGTGAGGGGCTGTCAGTAATCTGTCCAACTCGCCCTGGAATCAGATGGATTCGGAGCATGGCTGTCAACCTGCGGCCCCTCCAGGTGAATCCTGCCACCGGGATACACGAGTGTGACGCGGGGGCGATAGGGTTAACCTGCCCGGGGCCGGGTGCCCTCGTACGGGTGGGGAGTGACATGGAACAGATAACAATGCGCGGCAGGGCACGAGTGCCTGCCATCACCTGCGGGAGCAGCGCGACCAGCTCGCGGCTCGACCGCCATCTCTCGGTGCTGGGCGGCCCCGCCGTCCCGCAGCGCGAGGCGGCCGAGGCGACCTTGCTGATGCGCGAGCTGACCTCGCGTGATGTTGCGCACACCCGCAAGAGCAAGAGTGCTCGCGTCTCGCTCTTCGCGCCGCTGCGGCGGCTGCGCCGCTCGCTCTTCGGCAGCCGCGGCTGAACCGACCCCCGACACCACGCGCACCGCGTTCAGGCGATCACTCCGTCCCGGCGCAGCTCTGCCATCTGCTCGTCCGTCATTCCCAGGGCCGCGGCGTCGCTCAGGTGTGCTGGCCGAGCGCGGGCACCGCACCCGTCCGCGCCTCCTGACTGCCGCCCAGATCGATGGGCGGCAGCAGCGCCCGCAGCGGCCCCGCCGGTGACTCCACCTCCCGTCGGCGGCCCCGTGCCGCGGGCCGCCGATGCCCGGCGATGTCCTCGACCGTGTTGAGCCCGGCCGCGGCGCTGCGCGAAGCTCCGCACGAACACGTCCGCTTCCGCGACCAGACCCTGCGGCATATCAGGCCCGCGCGGGTCCTTCAGGTCGAGCGCGACCTCCTCCGTGCCCCGGTCGCACCCCACGAAGCGGGCGGCGAGTCCGAGGGCCGCGGTGTCGTCGATGCGCTCGGCCTTCACGGCGCGGGCGTCCGGATCGGCGAGGACGAGGCTCTCCCCGCGTACCTGTCACCTCACTGCCCCGCTCAGCGCCCGGTGTTCGCGTAGCGGCGGACCGCGAGCGGTACGAAGACGAGCAGCAGGAAGGCGCACCAGGCGAGTGAGCCCGCCACCGGGTGGGCGACCGGCCAGGCGGCGTCGGCGGCGGGCGAGGCGTTGCCGCAGAGCTCGCGGACGGCCGAGGAGACCGCGCTGATCGGGTTCCACTCGGCGACGGCCCGCAGCCAGCGCGGGAGCCGGTCGGTGGGGATGTACGCGTTGGAGAGCAGCGGCAGGATGAAGGTCGCCGACCCCAGCTGTCCGGCGGCCTCCTCGCTCCGCGTCAGCAGGCCGAGGAACAGCCCCGCCCATGTGGTCGCCAGGCGGAGCAGCATCAGGAGTCCGAAGGCGCCGAGCGCCCCCGCCAGCCCGCGCTCGACCCGCCAGCCCACCGCGAGCCCCACGAGCATCAGCGGGATCATGCCGACCGCGTGCGTCAGGAGGTCCGCCGCGCTCTGGCCGACCGGCACCGCGGCGCGGCTCATCGGCAGGGTGCGCAACCGGTCCATGACGCCGCGGTGGGAGTCCTGGGCGGCCTGGAACATGCCGGTCATCAGGCCGTTGGCCGCGGTGGCCACCAGGAGGCCGGGCACCAGATAGGCCCGGTACTGCTCGCCCGGCACCGCCAGCGCGCTGCCGAAGACGTAGCCGAAGAACAGCAGCATCGTGATCGGCATGGTCTGGGTGAGGATCAGCACGCCGGGCGCGTGCCGGATGCGCTGGAGCTGTCGGCCGAGCAGGGCGGTGCTGTCGTATGCGAGCGACGTCATGTCACGAGCTCCTTACGGGAGTTGGCGGCGCCGGTCAGGCGCAGGAACACCTCGTCGAGGGTGGGTGGACGCAGGCTCGCGTCCAGGATGGGGACCCCGGCGGCGTCCAGTTCGCGCACGACGCGGGGCAGGGTGAGCGTCGGATCGGGGCAGACGGCGCCCACCGTGTGCCGGGCGGCGTCGAGTTGGGGCTCCGAACCCGTCAACTGGTCGAGGACCGCGACGGCTTGGGGCAGGGCTGCCTCGTCGGCCACCACGACCTCGGCGTAGGAGCCGATGCGGGCCTTGAGCTCGGCCGGGGGGCCGGTGACGGCGGCCCGGCCCTGGTCGATGAGGACGATGTCGTCGGAGAGCCGGTCGGCCTCCTCCAGGTACTGCGTGGTGAGCAGCACGGTGGTGCCCTCGGCCGCGAGGTCCCGCACGGCGGCCCAGATCTGGTTGCGGCTCTGCGGGTCGAGGCCGGTGGTGGGCTCGTCGAGGAAGAGGACCCGTGGCCGGGTGAGCAGGCTCGCCGCGAGGTCGAGGCGGCGTCGCATGCCGCCGGAGTACGTGCCGGCGGCGCGGTCGGCCGCGTCCGACAGGGCGAACTGGTCGAGGAGTTCGTCCGCGCGCCGTCGCCCCGTCGCGCCGCGCATGCCGTGCAGCCGGGCGAACAGGCGGAGGTTCTGGCGTCCGGTGAGCTCGATGTCGACGGAGGCCGACTGGCCGGTCACGCCGATCCGCCGGCGCACCGCGTCCTGCTCGCGCACCACGTCGTGCCCGGCGACCCGGGCGGAGCCCGCGTCCGGCGCCAGCAACGTCGTCAGCAGCCGGACGGCCGTCGTCTTGCCCGCGCCGTTCGGCCCGAGCATCCCGCAGACGGTCCCTTCGGCGACCGCGAGATCGAGGCCGCGCAGCGCGCGGACCTCGCCGAAGCGCTTCTCCAGACCTTCACTAAGTACAGCGTACGTAGTCGTCATGCGGCTCACCATAGCGCACTACGTACGCCGTACGTAACTACGATGGGGGGCGAGGTGATGATCCATGGCAGGGCGACCTGCTGAACCAGAAGTGATCTGGGCGCGCCCCGAGCGCGCCGGACGGGGCCCGAGGCCCGCATTCAGCCGTGCCGACATCGCGGCCGCCGCCGTGCGGATCGCGGACGCCGACGGCATCGACGCGGTCTCCATGCGCCATGTGGCGGCCGAACTCGGCTGCGGAACGATGTCGCTCTACAACTACGTGCCGCGCAAGGAGGACCTGTACGAGCTGATGGTGGACGCGGTCAGCGCCGAGTACGACCTGAGCCCGCCGACCGGGGACTGGCGGGCCGACATGCTCGGCCTCGCCCACCAGACCCGGGCCCTGATGCACCGCCATCCCTGGGTGCCCCGCCTCATGTCCCCGGTGTACGGCTTCAGCCCCAACGCGCTGCGCTACCTGGAGCACTGCATGACGTGCCTGGACCCGCTGGACGCGAAGTACGGCACCAAGATGGAGCTGATCGCCTCGGTGAACGGCGTGGTCACCACCTACGTCGCCAACGAGATCGCCACCGCCGAGCGGACCCGCTCGCTGCCCTGGTCGCCCGAGCAGGAGCACGGTGTGCGGATCGCCTACCTGCTCAGCCAGGTCTCCACCGGCCGCTACCCGCGTCTGGCCGCGGCCTTCGCGGAGGACTCCGGGCCCATCGACCTGGACGCGGTGTTCGAGCGGGCGCTGACCAGGACGCTCGACGGGTTCGGCGGGTAGCGGGGCGCGGGCGGCGGATTTCCGGCTCGGGCCCCCGTCCGTGCAGGATGACCCCATGACCGAGATCCGCACCCCCCGCCTCCTGCTGCGCCGCTGGACCGACGACGACCTGGTCCCGATGTCCGAGATCCACGCCGACCCGGAGGTCATGCGCTGGATCGGCGACGGCTCCGTGCGCGATCTGGAGCGGACCGCCGAGGACATCGAGCGCTGGGAGGACGAGTGGGACGCCGAGGGCTTCGGGCTCTTCGCCGTCGAGCTCCTCGGCTCCGGCGAGCTGATCGGCTTCACCGGCCTGTCCGTGCCGTACTACCTCCCCGAGGCGGCGCACGAGGTGGAGATCGGCTGGCGGCTCGGCCGGCCGTTCTGGGGCCAGGGGTACGCGTCCGAAGCGGCCCACGCCTCGCTGGAGTTCGCCCTCCAGGACCGCGGGCTCGAACGCGTCATCAGCGTCTCGCGGGTGGGCAACGAGGCCTCCGAGAACGTGATGCGCAAGCTCGGGATGAAGCTGGAGCGCGAGACGGTCCACCCCGAGTTCGGGCACGCGCTCAACATCCACGCCATCGACCTGACCGAGTACCAGGCCTGAGCCCGGCCGCACCTCAGATGAGGGCGAACTGGCCGCCGGGGCCCTCCTCGGGGTGGTCCAGCACGGACGCGGGCCGCCGCGCCCCGTCCGGCACCGGCAGGACGCCCGCGGCGCGGAGCCGGTCCCGCGTCACCTGTTTCGTGACGGCCGCCCTCAACTCGGCCTGGGACGGGCGCAGTTCGCCGAGCAGGGCGAGTACCGTGATGAGCTCAAGGAGATCCGAGGTCCACTCCTGGGGCCAGCCGGCCGGGCCGATCGCGGCCGGGGTGCCCGGCTCCACCGGCCCGGTGCGCCGCTGGAACCAGAGCTCGATGATCCGCACCCCGCCGACCTGGAACTCCCAGGCCTGCGGCGGCACCGGTGAGATCCGGCCGCCGTCGCCCACGTGCAGGGTCTCCTCCCCGGCGTCGTACCGCAGCTCCAGCGGACGGGCCGGCACGGCCGCCCGGACATAGGGCCGCCGCCCGCCGGGCAGCCGGGGCTTCTCGCCCCCGTGCGCGCCGCGCACCATCAGGGTGCTGATGCGCCGCCCCAACTCCACGCCCACGGACCATAGTTGGGGATCCATGGGCAGTGGCACCTCGCATCCCCCGGCGCCCGGGGACGCGGCCGCCACGGCCCAGGCGAGCACGTCCCGGGGCGTGACGTCGGTGGCGTACAGCCCGCCGAGGAAGGCGAGCAGGCCCGGCGCCAGGTTCGGTTCGAGGCCGCCGGGGCGCCGGTGGAGCGGGCGGATGCGGCCCGGGCGTCCGGCGGGGGAGTGCCCGTCGGGCAGCACGGCCGAGAGGGTCAGCGCGGGACCCGCCTCCCCGGGGCCGTCGGTCTTCTTCCGGGCGGAGGAGGCGGCCGCCGGAACGTACCCCTGCTCCACCGCGAAGAGCTGGTGCGCGTCCGCCACCCGCCACAGCTCGGGCCGGGCGGCGTCGATCAGGCGCTGGTCCGGTATCAGCCACTGCTCGTCGAAGGGGCCGCACCGCAGGCGGACCGGGGCCGGGCACGCGCCGCGCTCCCGCTCGAACGGGCCCGTGCCGCCGTCGTGGCCGGGCAGCGCGGCCACCGCCGAGCGGGGCGTACGCGACCGGCTCGGCTCGAACAATCGCTCCCGCTCGGCTCCTTCGGACCGTACGAGCAGGTCCCAGCGCGAGCGCAGGGTCCGCTCGTCCGGCGCCACCACCCAGTCCCGCCCCAGCCGCAGCGGCGCCACCGACCAGGGCATCAGGTCGTCGAGGAGAGGCACGTCATCGCTCACAGCCAGCATGCTAGGGGGAAGGCTCAGCGCGCTTCGACCGTCACCGAGAACGAGAAGCGGTCACCGCGGTAGTGGATCCGGGCCACGTCGACGACCTGGCCCTTCCCGTCGTAGGTGACTCCCGTGTAGTGCAGGATCGGCGAGAGCAGCGGCACTTGCAGCAGCTCGGCCGTGACGGGGTCGGCGAGCCGGGCCTCCACCGTGTCCGTGATGCGCGCGATGTCCACCCCGACCGCGTCCCGCAGCACCTTCGTCATGGGCCAGCGCCCCAGATCGGCGAGGTCGATCGCGGCGGCCACCTCCGGACGCACCGCGTTGTGGGCCCAGTTGGTGGGCTCGCCGCTCTCCTCCTCGCACCGCAGCCGCCGGTAGGTGACGATCTCGGCGCAGTGGGGGAAGTACTCCGCGAGGTCACCGGGCACCGGCTCCGGGCCGTGGCCCAGGATCGTGGTGCGCTCGCCCGACTGCTGGGCCACGATCGCGTCGATCGAGCCCAGCAGCCGGACCGGGGAGGCCCGCCGGGCGGCCGGCTCGATGAACGTGCCGCGCCGCCGGTGCCTGCTGATCAGGCCCTCCTCCTCCAGCTCCTTGAGCGCCTGACGCATCGTCAGCACGCTCACCCCGTAGTGCGCGGCGAGCTGCTCCTCGGTGGGCAGGCGCAGCGAGGCGTCGGGGGAGCGGCCCAGTATCGAGGCGCGCAGCGACTGGGACACCTGGTACCAGAGCGGCAGCTTCCGGTTCAGGACCAGGGAGTCGGGTGCGAAGGAGGAGGTCACAGGGATTCCGTATCAGGTGGTGCTCAGGAGCGGAAGTGGCGCTGGAGACCCTGCCACACGTCGTCGTAGCCCCGCTGGAGGTGGTCGGCCGTCGCCGCCTGACCGGTGGCGGTGACCGGCCAGCGGGTCTCGAACATGAAGGCAAGGCCGTCGTCGATCTTCTGCGGCTTCAGCTCGGCGGCGCTCGCCCGGTCGAAGGTCTCCCGGTCCGGGCCGTGCGCCGACATCATGTTGTGCAGCGAACCTCCGCCGGGCACGAAGCCCCCTTCTCCGGCCGTCTTCGCGTCGTAGGCGCCCTCGATCAGGCCCATGTACTCGCTCATGACGTTGCGGTGGAAGTACGGCGGGCGGAAGGTGTCCTCGCCGACCAGCCAGCGCGGCGCGAACACCACGAAGTCGACGCCCGCCAGGCCCGGGGTGTCGGACGGCGAGGTGAGCACGGTGAAGATCGACGGGTCGGGGTGGTCGTAGCTGATGGTGCCCATCACGTTGAAGGTGCGCAGGTCGTAGACGTACGGCGTGTGGGTGCCGTGCCAGGCCACGACGTCCAGGGGCGAGTGGTCGTACGTCGCGGTCCAGAGGTTGCCGCAGAACTTGTTGACGACCTCGACCGGGCCCTCGACATCCTCGTACGCGGCGAGCGGGGCCCGGAAGTCCCGGGCGTTGGCGAGGCCGTTGGCGCCGATCGGGCCGAGCTCGGGCAGCTCGAAGGGGCGGCCGTAGTTCTCGCACACGTAGCCGCGCGCGCTCTCGTCGAGCAGCTCCACCCGGAAGCGGACACCGCGCGGGATCAGGGCGACCTCGCCCGGGCGGGCCGCGAGCAGGCCGAGCTCGGTGCGCAGGAGCAGCCCGCCGCGCTCGGGGACGATCAGGAGCTCACCGTCCGCGTCGCTGAACACCCGCGATTCCATCGAGGAGTTGGCGTGGTAGAGGTGCACCGCCATGCCGGTGCGCTGGGTGGCGTCGCCATTGCCGCCGAGCGTCCACAGCCCGGCCAGCCAGTCGGTGCCGGCCGGGGGCTCGGGCAGCGGGTTCCAGCGCAGCCGGTTCGGGTCGGGCACGGTCTCGGTGAAGGGGGCCGAGCGGAGGTTCCCGTTGTCGGCGCGGGTGAACGGCGGGTGGGCGGCCGATGGCCGGATCCGGTACAGCCAGGAGCGATGGTTGCTCGCGCGCGGCTCGGTGAAGGCGGACCCGCTCAGCTGCTCCGCGTACAGGCCGAGCGGGGCGCGCTGGGGCGCGTTGCGGCCGTGCGGAAGGGCGCCGGGGACGGCCTCCGAGCTGTGCTCGTTGCCGAAACCGCGGGAGTGGCCGAGGCCCTCCGCGATCTTCCTCGCCTGTGCGCCGGTGGTGGTCGTCATCGTCCGCTCTCCTGCTGCCGTGCCGGAATCCTATGCTCAACCGTAGGATTACGATGCGGTCGCGTCAACGGCAAAACCGGCCGGGCGGGGCATGATGGGCGCGTGCCTCCTGCTCCTGATCTCCACGCGAACCTCCGCCGGGCGCCCGTGCAGCAGCGCAGTGCCGAGCGCCTGTCGCGGATACTCGACGCCTGTGCCGAACTCCTCGACGAAACCGGCTACGAAGACCTCTCCACCCGGGCGGTCGCCCAGCGCGCGGGCGTGCCCATCGGGTCCGTCTACCGCTTCTTCGGCAACAAGCGGGCCATGGCCGAGGCGCTCGCCGCCCGCAACCTCGACCGCTACGCCGGGATGATCAACGCGCGGCTCGAAACGATCGAGGCGGCCGACTGGCGGGGCGCCGTCGACGCGGTCCTGGACGAGTACCTCGTCCTGAAGCAGACGGTGCCCGGCTTCAACCTGGTCGACTTCGGCGGTCCCCAGCCCGTCCCCGACCCGGACTCCGACGCCAACCACCTGCTCGCCGACCGCCTGGCCGAGCTCCTGCCGACCCAGTTCGGCCGCACCCTGGACGCGGACCTGCGGCGGGTCATCCTGGTCGCGGTGGAGGCGGCCGACGCCACGCTCCGGCTCGCCTTCCGCACCGATCCGCAGGGCGACCCGCACATCGTCGCGGAGACACGGCAGCTCCTGCACGCCTACCTCGCCCGCACCCTGGACTGACCGGCTCCGGGGCCTCCCCGCCATGCCTACCGGTCGGTATGCTCGAAGGGCCCGCGCGCCGCCGCCCTGGGAGGACGAATGTCCCGCACCGCCCTGCGTATCTGCCCGCTCTGCGAAGCCACCTGCGGGCTGAGCCTCACCGTCGAGCAAGGGCGGGTCACCGGGGCCCGCGGCGACGCGGACGACGTGTTCAGCCGGGGCTTCATCTGCCCCAAGGGCGCCTCCTTCGCGGACATAGACAACGACCCCGACCGGCTCACCGGCCCGCTCGTGCGGCGCGACGGCCAGCTGGAGGAGGCGAGCTGGGCCGAGGCCTTCGACCTGATCGCGGCCCGGCTGCGGCCTGTGATCGAGCAGTACGGGCCCAACGCGGTCGGCGTCGTGCTCGGCAACCCCAATGTCCACACCATGGCCGGCGCCCTGTACCCGCCCGTCCTGCTCGGGGCGCTGCGCACCCGCAACCTCTTCACCGCGAGCACCCTGGACCAGATGCCCAAGCACGTCTCCAGCGGGCTGCTCTTCGGCGACCCGTTCGCCATCCCGGTGCCCGACCTCGACCGCACCGACCACCTGCTGCTGCTCGGCGCCAACCCGCTGGAATCCAACGGCAGTCTGTGCACCGCCCCCGACTTCCCCGGCAAGCTGAAGGCGCTGCGCAAGCGCGGTGGCACGCTCACCGTCGTCGACCCGCGCCGCACCCGTACCGCGAAGCTCGCCGACCGGCACGTCGCCATCCGGCCCGGCACCGACGCCCTGCTGCTCGCCTCGGTCGCCCAGGTGCTCTTCGAGGAGAAGCTCGTCGCGCCGGGCGCGCTGGAGCCACACCTGGAGGGGCTGGCCGAAGTGGCCGACGCGGTAGGGGAGTTCGCGCCCGAGGCGGTCGGCCCCGTGTGCGACGTGGACGCGGACGTCATCCGGGCCATCGCCCGCGAGCTGGCCGCCGCCCCCACCGCCGCCGTCTACGGCCGGATCGGCAGCTGCACCGTCGAGCACGGCACCCTGGCCAGCTGGCTCGTCGACGTGCTCAACGCCCTCACCGGCAACCTCGACCGGCCGGGCGGGGCGCTCTTCCCGCTCTCCGCCACCGACCGGGCGCCCCGCCCGGCGGGCCCCGGCAAGGGCTTCGCGCTGGGGCGCTGGCACAGCCGGGTCGGTGGGCACCCCGAGGCCAAGTCCGAACTGCCGCTCGCCGCCCTCGCCGAGGAGATCGAGACGCCGGGGGAGGGGCGGATCCGGGCGCTCATCGCCTCGGCCGCCAACCCGGTGCTCTCCGCACCCGACGGGGACCGGCTCGACCGGGCGCTGGCCGGGCTCGACTTCATGGTCAGCATCGACCCGTACCTGAACGAGACCTCCCTGCACGCCGACGTCGTGCTGCCCCCGCCGCCGCCCTCGCAGAGCGCGCACTTCGACTTCGCCTTCAACGGCTTCGCGGTCCGCAACCAGGTCCGCTACACCCGGCCCGCCGTCCCGCTCGCCGACGGGCGCATGGACGAGTGCGAGATCCACGCCCGGCTCGTGCTCGCGGCGACCGGCATGCACGGCGCGGCGCCCGACGCGGTGGACGCCCTGGTCATCGACGGCGCGCTCGCCAAGGCCGTGGCCGACCCGCGCTCACCCGTGCACGGCCGGGACGCCAAGGAGCTCGCCGCCCGGCTCACCGGCGTGAGCGGCCCCGAACGGCGCCTGGACCTCATGCTCCGGCTCGGCCCCTACGGCGACGGGTTCGGCGCCCGCCCCGACGGACTCACCCTGGACCGCGTGCTCTCGCGGCCCCACGGCATCGACCTCGGGCCCCTCGAACCCCGCCTCCCGCAGGTGCTCAGAACCCGCAGCGGACGGATCGAGCTGCTGCCCGCGCCGATCGCCGCCGACCTGCCCCGGCTGCGCGCCGCCCTGGAGGAGCGGCCCGACTCGCTGGTGCTCGTCGGCCGGCGCCATCTGCGTTCCAACAACAGCTGGCTGCACAACATCCCCGCCCTGAACGGCGGTTCCAACCGCTGCACCCTCCAGATCCACCCCGAGGACGCGGCCCGGCTGGGCCTCGCCGACGGGGCCGATGTGCGGATCACGGCGGACGGCGGAACCGTCGCGGCCCCGGTGGAGATCACCGACAGCGTGCGCAGGGGTGTCGTCAGCCTGCCGCACGGCTGGGGACACAGCAGGCCCGGCAGCCGCCTCGCCGTGGCCTCCGACCGCCCCGGCGTGAACGTCAACCAGCTCCTCGACGGATCGCGGATCGACCCCCTGTCGGGGACCTCGGTGCTCAACGGCTTCCCCGTCGACCTCGTACCCCTGTCGTGACCTGGAGTTTTGCTCGTATTGCTCAGGTGTCAACATCTTGTTAAGGATTGAAACGGCGACCTAACGTCATCCGCACCGCCAGCCCCTGGTGGAGTTCAAGGGTGAACGTTAGGTGTCCTCCATGCTGACCCTCCTCGGCTTCGGCATGATCGCGACCTTCCTGGTCCTGATCATGCTGAAGAAGATGTCGCCGATCGCGGCGCTGGTTCTGATCCCCGCTCTCTTCTGCGTCTTCGTCGGCAAGGGAGCCCATCTCGGCGACTACGTCATCAAGGGCGTCGGCTCGCTCGCGCCGACCGCCGCGATGCTCATGTTCGCGATCATCTACTTCGGCGTGATGATCGACGTGGGCCTCTTCGACCCGATCGTCCGGGGCATCCTGCGCTTCTGCAAGGCCGACCCGATGCGCGTGGTGGTGGGCACCGCGCTGCTCGCCGCGGTCGTCTCGCTCGACGGCGACGGCTCCACCACCTTCATGATCACCGTCTCGGCGATGTACCCGCTGTACAAGCGGCTCGGCATGAGCCTCGTCGTGATGACCGGCGTCGCCGCCACCGCCAACGGCGTGATGAACACGCTTCCCTGGGGCGGCCCCACGGCCCGCGCCGCGACCGCGCTCAAGCTGGACGCCTCCGACATCTTCGTGCCGATGATCCCCGCCCTGGCGGTCGGCCTGGTCGCGGTCCTCGTCCTCTCGTACGTGCTCGGCCTGCGCGAGCGCAAGCGCGTCGGCCACCTCTCCCTCGACCAGGTCCTGGAGCCGGAGGCGGAGACCGTTCTGGTCGGCGCCGGGGGCCCGGGCGAAGCCCCACGCGCGGCGAGCGGCGGCGCGGGTACGGCGGCCGGTGCGGGCGCCGCGCAGGACGACGACTTCCAGGGGCTCGACCCCGCGCGGGAGACCCTGCGGCCCGGCCTTTACTGGTTCAACGCGCTGCTCACCGTCGCACTGCTCACCTCCATGATCATGGAGTGGCTGCCGATCCCGGTGCTCTTCCTGATCGGCGCTGCTCTCGCGCTGACCGTCAACTTCCCGCGCGTCCAGGACCAGAAGGCCCGGATCGCCGCCCACGCCGACAACGTCGTCAACGTCTCCGGCATGGTCTTCGCCGCCGCCGTCTTCACGGGCGTCCTCAACGGCACCGGCATGGTCAGGCACATGGCCGACTGGCTCGTCGGCGTGGTGCCGGACAGCATGGGCTCCCAGATGGGCCTCGTCACCGGCCTGCTCAGCCTGCCGCTCACCTACTTCATGTCGAACGACGGCTTCTACTTCGGCGTGCTGCCCGTCCTCGCCGAGGCCGGTGCCGCGCACGGCGTCTCCCCGCTGGAGATCGCCCGCGCCTCGCTGGCCGGCCAGGCCCTGCACATGTCCAGCCCGCTGGTTCCCGCGGTGTACGTGCTGGTCGGCATGGCCAAGGTGGAGTTCGGCGACCATACCCGGTTCACCGTGAAGTGGGCGGCGCTCACCTGCCTGGTGGTCCTCGCCTCGGGCATCCTGTTCGGCATCATCTGACCGGGTCCCTCCTCCCCGGTCGCTCTCCGGCGCGGCACGTCCTTCGTGCCGCGCCGGCGGCCGTCGCGGCCGGTGGCCGAAGCGGGTGCCTGGCGGAGCGGCCCGGAGACCAGGAGGATGGCGCCGGTGGGGAAGCGGGGGCGCGGGCTCCCGGCTCCGCGGGCCGCCTCTGGCGCCCAAAAACTAACGGCGCTAGTTTAGGCGGCGGACGACACTGGCTCCGCTCGGGAGGATTGCGATGAAGGCCCACGACGGCATGTACATCGGCGGCGCGTGGCGGGCCGCCGCGGGCGGCGACACCATCGCGGTGGTGAACCCGGCCGACGAACAGGTCATCGGGCACGTCCCGGCCGGCACGGCCGAGGACGTCGACGCCGCGGTACGCGCCGCCCGCGCGGCCCTCCCGGCCTGGGCCGCGACCGCGCCCGCCGAGCGCGCGGCCCGGCTCGCGGCGCTGCGGGACCACCTGGTCGCGCGCAAGGACGAGATCGCCGAGACCATCAGCGCCGAGCTGGGCGCGCCGCCGTCCTTCGCCCAGGCCGTGCAGACGGGCCTGCCGATCGCGGTCGCCGGTTCGTACGCCGAGCTCGCCGCCTCGTACGCCTTCGAGGAGCGGATCGGGAACTCCACGGTCTACCAGGAGCCGGTCGGGGTCGTCGGCGCGATCACGCCCTGGAACTATCCGCTGCACCAGATCGTCAACAAGGTGGCACCTGCCCTGGCGGCGGGCTGCACGGTCGTCCTGAAGCCCGCGGAGGACACGCCCCTGACCGCGCAGCTCTTCGCCGAGGCGGTGCACGAAACCGGCCTGCCCGCCGGGGTGTTCAACCTGGTCACCGGGCTCGGCCCGGTCGCGGGCCAGGCGCTCGCCGGGCACGAGGGGGTCGACCTGGTCTCGTTCACCGGCTCGACCGCCGTCGGCCGGCAGATCGGCGCGACGGCGGGCGGCGCCGTCAAGCGCGTCGCCCTGGAGCTGGGCGGCAAGTCCGCCAACGTCATCCTGCCCTCCGCCGACCTCGCGAAGGCCGTCGGCGTGGGCGTCGCCAACGTGATGGCCAACTCCGGCCAGACGTGCAGCGCGTGGACGCGGATGCTGGTGCACGCCGACCAGTACGACGAGGCCGTCGAGCTGGCCTCGGCCGCCGCCGCCAAGTACACCGTCGGCGACCGCGTCGGCCCGCTGGTGAACGCCAAGCAGCTGGCGCGCGTGCGTGGCTACATCGAGAAGGGCGTCCAGGAAGGCGCGCGCATCGTCGTGGGCGGCGCCGAAGCACCCCTGGAACAGGGCTACTACGTCTCGCCGACCGTCTTCGCGGACGTCACCCCCGAGATGACCATCGCCCAGGAGGAGATCTTCGGCCCGGTCGTCTCGATCATCAAGTACGTGGACGAGGACGACGCGCTGCGGATCGCCAACGGCACCGTGTACGGCCTGGCGGGCGGGGTCTGGGCGGGCGACGAGGCGGAGGCCGTGGCCTTCGCGCGCCGCATGGACACCGGCCAGGTCGACATCAACGGGGGACGCTTCAACCCCCTCGCCCCGTTCGGCGGTTACAAGCAGTCGGGCGTGGGGCGCGAACTCGGCGTCCACGGTCTGACCGAGTACCTCCAGACCAAGTCGCTCCAGTTCTGAGACCGTCCGCCTTCCCCTCCCACCGCTCAGGAGTAACGCCCGCCATGGTTCGCGCCGCCGTACTGCCCGCCGTCGGCTCTCCGCTGGAGATCACCGACATCGACCTTCCCGAGCCGGGCCCCGGCCAGGTGCGGGTCCGCCTGGCCGCCGCCGGGGTCTGCCACTCCGACCTCTCGCTCACCAACGGCACCATGCGGGTCCCGGTCCCCGCCGTGCTCGGCCACGAGGGCGCGGGCACCGTCGTCTCCGTCGGCGAGGGGGTCACCTCGGTCGCCCCCGGCGCCGAGGTCGTCCTCAACTGGGCTCCGTCCTGCGGCAGTTGCCACCCCTGCTCGCTCGGCGAGGTGTGGCTCTGCGTCAACGCGCTGAACGGCGCGGCCTCGGTGTACGCGCGCACCGCCGACGGCGCCGAGCTCCACCCGGGTCTGAACGTGGCCGCGTTCGCCGAGGAGACCGTCGTCGCGGAGAACTGCCTCATCCCGCTCCCCGACGGCGTGCCGCTCACCGAGGCCGCGCTGCTCGGCTGCGCGGTCCTGACGGGATACGGGGCGATCCACCACTCGGCGCGGGTGCGTGCGGGCGAGACGGTCGCGGTGTTCGGCGTGGGCGGGGTGGGCCTGGCCACCCTCCAGTCGGCCAGGATCGCGGGTGCCGAGCGGATCATCGCCGTCGACGTGTCCCCCGCCAAGGAGGAGCTGGCGCGCGCCGCGGGCGCGACCGACTTCGTCGTCGCGTCCGGGACGACGGCCAAGGACATCCGGGGGCTGACCGGCGGTCAGGGCACGGACGTGGCCGTCGAGTGCGTGGGCCGCGCCGTGACCATCCGTACCGCCTGGGAGTCGACGCGGCGCGGCGGGCGCACCACGGTCGTCGGCATCGGCGGCAAGGACCAGCAGGTGACCTTCAACGCGCTGGAGATCTTCCACTGGGGCCGCACGCTGGCGGGTTGCGTGTACGGCAACTCCGACCCGGCGGCCGACGTTCCGGTCCTCGCCGAGCACATCCGGGCCGGGCGCCTCGACCTCGCCTCGATGGTGTCCGAGCGCATCGCCCTGGACGGCATCCCGGCCGCCTTCGACAACATGCTCGCGGGCAAGGGAGGCCGGGCGCTGGTGGTGTTCTAGCCGGACGCGGCTCAGCCGATCCGCTCCCCGGGGCTCGGCTCGCCCGCGTCCTCGGGGGCGGGCGGCACGGCCGCGGCGGCGGGCCCGGCCGCCACGGTGAGCCCGGCCGGGGAGCTCCGCCGCGGCCGGGACCGCGAAACCGCCACGCCCGCCAGGCAGATGGCGCCGCCGAGCAGCGTGAGCGCCCCGGGGATCTCGTCGAGCACCGCCCAGGACATCAGCACCACCAGGGCGGGCACCACGTAGGTGGTGGCGCCCATGCGGCTCGCCGAGGTGCGGGCCAGGGCGTACGCCCAGGTCGTGAACGCGAGGGCGGTCGGGAACACGCCCAGGTACAGCATGTTCAGGGTCGCCGAGACGGGCGCGTGCGAGGCGTCCGAGACCAGCTGCCCGCTGAACGGCAGGCAGGCCAGCGCTCCCACCAGGCAGCTGAAGAAGGTGACTTGGAGCGGGCTGCCGTGCCGCAGCGCGGGCTTCTGCAGGACGACTCCGGCCGCGTACGTGGCCGCCGCGGCCAGGCACAGCAGCACGCCGAGCACCGAGGCGTGCCCGTCGCCCGACATCGAGAGCCCCACCGCGACCGCGCCCGCGAACGAGACGGCCATGCCCGCGACCAGGCGCGGCGGCAGCGCCTCGCCGAGGAAGCGGGAGGCGAGCAGCGCCATGAGGATGGGGCCGACGTTCACGATCATCGCGGCGGTGCCCGCGTCGACCTGCCGCTCGCCCCAGTTGAGGACCACCATGTAGCAGGCGAACCACAGCACGCCCGAGGCCACGATGCCCGGCCAGGCGCCCTTCGGCGGCAGTCCCTCGCGGCGTATCAGCAGCAGGAGGCCGAGCACGAGCGCCCCGGAGAGTAGGCGGCCGAGGGCGAGGGCGCCGGGGGCATAGGCGTCGCCCGCGCTGCGGATCGCCACGAAGGCCGAGGCCCACAGCACGACGGAGACCGCCACGGCGGCCAGGGCGAGCCGAGCGGAACGGCGCTCGGGCGAGAAGTTCGTCAGGGTCATGCGAGGACAGTAGGCGCCCGGCGGCCCGGATCCGGCCGAATTATCGAGCGGGGTCCGCCGCCTCGGGGGCCGCCTGGCCGCACACCGTGCCGTACTGGATCGCGAGCCCGTCGAGCAGGGCCTGGAGCCCCGTCTCGAAGGCGCCCTCGTCGATCCGCTCCTGCCGCTCGGCGAGGAGGTGGGCCTGGCCCAGGTGCGGATAGTCGGCCGGGTCGTAGGCGCTCTCGTCGTCCACGAAGCCGCGGGCGAAGGAGCCGAGCGCCGAGCCCATGATGAAGTACCGCATCAGCGCGCCGATGCGGGTCGCCTGGGCGGGCGGCCAGCCCGCCGCCACCATCGCGCCGAACACCGCGTCCGCGAGCCGCAGACCGGCCGGGCGCCGGCCCGGGCCCTGGGCGAGGACCGGGACGATGTTGGGGTGGCGGGTGAGGACCGCGCGGTAGGCGCGGGCCCAGTCGTGCAGGGACGTACGCCAGTCGCGGTCGTCGTCCGCGTCGAACATCGACAGGTCGACCTGCGCCGATGTGGCGTCCGCGACGGCCTCCAGGATCTCGTCCTTGGTGCGGAAGTGGTTGTAGAGCGAGGGCCCGCTGACCCCCAGCTCGGCCGCGAGGCGCCGGGTCGAGACCGCGGCGAGGCCCTCCGCGTCCACGAGCGCGCTCGCCGCCGTGACGATGCGGTCGGTGCTCAGGAGGGGCTTGCGCGGTCGGGCCATGCGGCACATAGTAGGGCCTGCCAACCAAAAACTAGCAGTGGTAATTAAATCTGGGGTGCAGGGAACATGAACCTGGAGCTGAGCGAGGAACAGGCGGCCGTCCGGCAGCTCGCCGAGGAGTTCGTCGGCCGCGAGATCACCCCGCACGTCGTCGAGTGGGACCGCTCCGAGAACGTCGACAGGTCGATCGTGAAGAAGCTGGGCTCGCTCGGCTTCCTCGGCCTCACCATCGACGAGGAGTACGGCGGCTCCGGCGGCGACCACCTCGCCTACTGCCTGGTGACGGAGGAGCTCGGCCGCGGCGACTCCTCGGTCCGCGGCATCGTCTCGGTCTCCCTCGGCCTGGTCACCAAGACGATCGCGTCCTGGGGCGACGAGGAGCAGAAGCGCGCCTGGCTGCCCCGGCTCACCTCCGGCGACGCGCTCGGCTGCTTCGGCCTCACCGAGCCGGGCACCGGTTCGGACGCGGGCAACCTGTCCACGCGGGCCGTCCGGGACGGCGCCTCGGGGGACTGGGTGATCAACGGCTCCAAGATGTTCATCACCAACGGCACCTGGGCCGACGTGGTGCTGCTCTTCGCCCGCACCAACGACACCCCGGGCCACCGGGGCGTCTCGGCGTTCCTCGTCCCCACCGACACCCCGGGCCTGACCCGCCGCACCATCCACGGCAAGCTCGGCCTGCGGGGCCAGGCGACCGCCGAGCTCGTGCTCGACGACGTACGGGTCCCGGCGGGCGCGCTCCTCGGCCCGGAGGGCAAGGGGTTCTCCCTGGCCATGTCGGCGCTCGCCAAGGGGCGGATGTCGGTCGCGGCCGGCTGCGTGGGCATCGCGCAGGCCGCCCTCGACGCGGCCGTCCGCTACGCCGGGGAGCGCGAGCAGTTCGGCAAGCCGATCGCCCACTACCAGCTCGTCCAGGAGCTGATCAGCGACATCTCGGTGGACGTGGACGCGGCCCGGCTGCTCACCTGGCGGGTGGCCGATCTCATCGACCGGGGCCAGGAGTTCGCGACCGCCGCCTCCAAGGCCAAGCTGTTCGCCTCCGAGGCCGCGGTGCGCTCGGCCAACAACGCCCTCCAGGTCTTCGGCGGCTACGGCTACATCGACGAGTACCCGGTCGGGAAGCTGCTGCGCGACGCCCGCGTGATGACCCTCTACGAGGGCACCAGCCAGATCCAGAAGCTCATCATCGGCCGTGCGGAGACGGGGGTTTCGGCGTTCTGACCGCGGTGGGCGCCTGAGTACGCCCTGAGTACGCGAGCGGATGTGGCACGCGCCACATCCGCTCCATGCTGTCGGTCATGAGTGAGACACCGGTCAAGCAGCAGAACACCGCGGCCTACTACGGACAGGCCGTCGCCGCCTTCGCGGTCGCGCTCGTCGCCACCGCCATCGGCATCCTCCGCCTCCAGGCGGACGCCTGGGTCCGCGCCTTCCTCGGCATCGCGGTCCTCTACCTCGTCACCTCCGCCTTCACGCTGGCCAAGGTGGTCCGCGACCGCCAGGAGGCCGGGCAGATCGTCAGCCGGGTCGACCAGGCCCGGCTGGAGAAGCTCCTCGCCGAGCACGACCCGTTCCAGAAGCTCTAAGCGCTTGCTCACCCTCGGGGTATGGTGTTCGTCCCGCCGAACGCGGGCGCTGACGGACGAGAGGGGCGAGCGATGGGCACGGCTGACGTGACCGAGGAGACGGCCGGCGGCGAGGAGAAGCCGTGGGGCGAGGTCACGCCCGAGGCCGCCAGGAGGCTGCTCGTCGCCGCCGTCGAGGCCTTCGCCGAGCGCGGCTACCACGCCACCACGACCCGGGACATCGCGGGCCGGGCCGGCATGAGCCCGGCCGCGCTCTACATCCACTACAAGACCAAGGAAGAGCTGCTCCACCGGATCAGCCGGATCGGCCACGACAAGGCGCTGGAGATCCTCCGGTCCGCGGCCGAGGGCGAGGGGAGTGCCGCCGAGCGGCTCTCCGCCGCGGTGCGCTCCTTCGTCCGCTGGCACGCGGGCCACCACATGACGGCCCGCGTCGTCCAGTACGAACTCGACGCGCTCGGTGCGGAGCACCGCACCGAGATCGTGGAACTGCGCCGGCGGAGCGACGCGGCGGTGCGCCGCATCCTCAACGACGGTGTGGCGGCGGGCGAGTTCGACGTGCCCGACGCGCCGGGCACCACGCTCGCCGTGCTCTCGCTCTGCATCGACGTGGCCCGCTGGTTCAACACCGAGGGCCGCCGCACGCCCGACGAGGTCGGCGCGCTCTACGCCGACCTCGTGCTGCGCATGGTGGGGGTCCAGAAATAGCGGACCCGGCCGCGCCAGGAGGCGGGGCCGGGAGCGTACGGAAGAGACCGGGGGCGTGCTCAGAAGAAGTAGCGCGAGACCGACTCCGCCACGCACACCGGCTTGTCGCCGCCCTCGCGCTCGACGGTGACCTTAGCCGTGACCTGGACGCCGCCGCCCGCCTCCGCGACGTCCGTGAGCACGGCGGTCGCGCGCAGCCGCGAGCCGACCGGCACGGGGGAGGGGAAGCGGACCTTGTCGGTGCCGTAGTTGATGCCCATCTTCATGCCCTCGACCCGCAGCACCTGCGGCACCAGGGTCGGCAGCAGCGACAGGGTGAGATAGCCGTGCGCGATGGTCGTCCCGAAGGGGCCGGCCGCCGCCCGCTCCGGGTCGACGTGGATCCACTGGTGGTCGCCGGTGGCGTCGGCGAACAGGTCGATCCGCTTCTGGTCGATCTCCAGCCAGTCGCTGTGCCCGAGCTGCTCGCCCACCCCGGCCTTCAGCTCCTCGGCGGACGTGAAGATCCTCGGCTCTGCCATGTCCCTGGTACCTGCCTCTCGCGACGCTCTCGCCGTCATGGAAAGCACATCCGCAAGCACCTGTCCAAGCGCTTGCTCAGCTAGCTCAGCATGGTTGGGGCCGCCGGTCCTGTCAACGACGTACGGGCGGAGCGGACGGGCCCGCCGGGGGCTGGGCGAAGGCGCGGCGAAGGCGCAGTAGGGTTCGAGGAGTGCCGCAGATTCCAGAGAAGATCCACGAGCTCACGGTCGGGCAGCTGTCCGCGCGCAGCGGGGCCGCGGTGTCCGCCCTGCACTTCTACGAGTCCAAGGGCCTGATCACCAGTCGCCGGACCTCGGGCAACCAGCGCCGCTACGGCCGGGACACCCTGCGCCGCGTGGCCTTCATACGGGCCGCCCAGCGCGTCGGCATCCCGCTGGCCACGATCCGGGACGCCCTCGCGGAGCTGCCCGAGGAGCGCACGCCCACCAAGGAGGACTGGGCCCGCCTGTCCGAGAACTGGCGTGCCGAACTCGACCGCCGCATCACCCAGTTGGCCAGGCTGCGCGACCACCTCTCGGACTGCATCGGCTGCGGCTGCCTGTCCCTGGACAACTGCGTCCTGTCCAACCCCGACGACGTCTTCGGCAACAGCCTGACCGGCTCCCGGCTGCTGGCCGAGCGCAAGGCCTGAGCGGCCCGGCCCCGCCTACCCGCGCTCCAGCGCCGCCCTCACCAACTGGGCGTTGGAATCCGCGCGTTCGCCGTCCGGCAGCACCAGCACGTCCTCCAGGCCTATGCGGGTGTCGAGCCCCAGCCCGCGCGCCAGACGCAGCACCGGCCAGGTGCCCTCGTCCTGGCTGTGCAGGAGCACGGGCCTGCCGTGCGCGGCGCCCAGCTCGGCGAGGAGGGCGCGGGCGGCCTGCTCCGCGGCCCCGGCGGGTGCCCCCATCACCTCGGCGAGGACGCGCAACACCCGTGGCCCGTACGGGGAGGCGAGGAAGCGGCGGGCGGCGGGGGTGCCGGACCAGATGCCCGCCTCGATGCCCACGCCCCGCTCCAGCAGGGCGGCCGCCACCTCGTCGGCGCCCTCCTCGTGCCAGTTGACCGAGGCGTAGTCGGGCAGCACCGTCCAGGACCTCACGCGCTCCGCGCGGCGCGCCGGATCGGGCTCGGCCCAGGCGCCCGTGGTCACCCCGACCGGCACCGACACCGCGGCCCGTATCGCCTCAAGTGCCGGGCCCACCACGCGCGGTGAGAGCGAGTCGCTGCCGCAGGGGGTCTTGGGGTGGACGTGGACCTCCGCCGCACCGGCGGCCACGGCCGCTGCCGCGGACCGGGCGAGGGCGGCCGGGGTCAGCGGCACCGCCACGCCGTCCTGAGCACTTCGTACGCCGTTCAGACAGACCTGGATCATGCGTCGATGGTGCCAGAGCCCACTGACACCGAGGGGTCCGATGCCCGCGCGAGGGGCGCCGACAACGCGGGGGAGAGTCGGCTCGCCCCCGCGCCGCTCACGCCACCGATGCCAGTTCTCCGCGCCGTGCCGCCTTGGCCCGCGTCAGTGCCTCGGAGGTCAGCACCGGCCGCGGCACCAGAATCCCGCAGCCCGAGCAGACCGGCCCGAACCACGGCTCGTGGGACAGGTCCTGGTTCCACACCAGTCGGCTTCCCCCGCACACCGGGCACACCGCGCCGGGTGCGGCCCGCAGCGCCGCGATCATGCGGCGGAGCACCTCGGCCAGCGGCTCGGTGGGATGCGTACCGGGATCGTCGCACCACGCCACCCCGAAACCGCCCCAGGTGCGCCGGTGCCAGTCGTCGAAGGAGCCCGGGCGGCGCAGCCCCGCGTGCTTCTCACGCTTCCTGCGCGCCGCGAACTCCACTTCATAGGCGAGCCAGACGGCCCTGGCCGCCTCCAGCTCCTCCAGTGCGGCCACCAGCCGCCCCGGATCGGGGGCCCGGTCCTCGGGCCCGATGCGGTGCCTGCCGCACAGGTGGTCCCAGGTCGCCCGATGCCCGTACGGGGCGAACCTCTCCAGACACTTGCGCAGCGAATAGCGCCGCAACGCGAGATCGTTCCTCGGGTCGCGCACCTGTCTCGCCAGACTGCGGAATCCAGCCATGGCCCTGCCACCTCCGTCGCTCGTACTTCGGCGTCGAGGAATGGACGTACCGGAAGGCGATCCGGCTCCATCGAATTTCCGATGGCGTCCATTACGGGGGATTCGCCTACCCTGTCCCAACCGTTGGAATCCGATTCTCATGAACTCCTCAGAACGTGGCGCGTATGGACCGGTCACCCCGCCGACCTGCTGGAACGACCGACGTGCCCGGTGACGACCAGGTCAGGGAGCGTGCTCGGGGCGGCGGGAGAGCGGGCCCACCGGCTCATCCGGAATCCCTTCAACCGGTAGGGCCACCATGGTCACTTGGGGCGCAACCTCACGATCCGTATTCGCCCGCCCCACATAACCCTGCGAAGGCCGGAAGGAATACGCGTGCCGACGGAGGCCGAAAGGGCACAGCTGCCGGTGATGTTCCGCCGTGATCGCGGAGCCGGTCGGGCGGGTGTGTGGGGATTCGGAGAAGGTGACGGCTGTTCACCTTACGGCGCGGCGTACCCCCCAGTAGCCTCCCGCGCATCGGCCCCCACTAGGAGCGCGCATGCGACGACGCACCGCAAGGCCCACAACCTCCGTCACCACCAGCAGACTTCGACGCATGGCGGGCATCGGCCGCGGCAGAGCCGCCGCCTGCGCCGCCACCGTCATCGCCCTCTCCGCGGCCCTGCTCGGCCCCGCCGTCCCGGCCGGCGCCGCCGAGCCCGCGGACGGGGACCACTGCCAGGGGCAGTGCTCCGACATCCTGCCGCCCGGCGCGAACGGCAACGCCACCCTCGTCGAGATCCTCGGCAACAAGATGTTCGGGACCCACCCCGCGCACAGCGACGACGAACTCGGCAAGTACGACGCCCTGGTGGCGGGCCAGTCCTCGCTCACCGACGACAAGCTCAACTCCTTCTTCAACGACGCCTCCTTCGGCGTGCCCGCAGGCCAGGCGGAGTCGGCCACCTCACCCCGCCCCGACGTCACCATCACCCGCGACAAGGCGACCGGCGTGCCGCACATCAAGGGCAGCACGCGCTACGGCACCGAGTACGGCGCGGGGTACGCGGCCGGGCAGGACCGGCTCTGGCTGATGGACCTCTTCCGGCACATCGGACGCGGCGAGCTCACCTCCTTCGCGGGCGGCGCCCTCGCCAACCAGGGGCTGGAGCAGGAGTTCTGGCCGCAGGCCCCGTACACCGAGGCCGATCTCCAGGCGCAGGTCGACCGCATTCGCACGACCAACGGCGCCCGCGGCGAACAGGCCATGGCCGACGCCCAGGCCTACGTCGACGGCATCAACGCCTACGCCAAGCAGGCCAAGGACGGCCGCTACTTCCCCGGCGAATATGTCCTGACCGGCAAGATCGACGCCATCACGAACGTCGGGGAGATCCAGCCCTTCAAGCTCACCGACCTGATCGCGCTCGCCTCCGTGGTGGGCGGCCTCTTCGGCGGCGGCGGGGGCGGTGAGGTGCAGGCCGCGCTCTCGCTCCAGGCCGCCCAGGCCAAGTACGGCGTCGCCGAGGGCACCCGGGTCTGGGAGTCCTTCCGCGAGCGCGACGACCCCGAGGCCGTGCTCACCGTGCACGACGGCACCAGCTTCCCGTACGCGGGCAAACCCGCCAACGCCCAAGGCGCCGCGATGCCCGACCCCGGCTCGGTCGTGCCCGAACAGCTCGTCTACGACCGCACCGGCTCGGCGAACACGAACGCCAAGGCCGACGTGAAGGTGCCCCCGAAACTGGCACCGCTCAAGGGCAGGTACGACAGCGGCGCGCTGCCCGGCATCGACCTCGGCAAGCCGCGCGGCATGTCCAACGCCCTCGTCGTGTCCGGCTCGCACACCGCGAGCGGCAACCCCGTGGCGGTGTTCGGCCCCCAGACCGGCTACTTTGCGCCGCAGCTGCTGATGCTCCAGGAGATCCAGGGTCCAGGCATCAGCGCCCGGGGCGCCTCCTTCGCCGGGGTCGGCATGTACGTCCAGCTCGGCCGCGGCCAGGACTACGCCTGGTCGGCCACCTCCGCGGGCCAGGACATCACCGACACGTACGCCGTGGAGCTCTGTCAGGACGCGACCCACTACCTCTACCGGGGCGTGTGCACCCCGATGGAGAAGCTGGAGAAGACCAACTCCTGGAAGCCGACCGTCGCCGACACCACCGCGGCCGGTTCCTACCGCATGCAGGTGTGGCGCACCGACTACGGCATCGTCACCGCCCGCGCCACCGTCGGCGGCAAGGCCGTCGCGTACACCTCGCTGCGCTCCACCTACCGGCACGACGCCGACTCGATCATCGGCTTCCAGATGATGAACGACCCCTCCTACGTGAAGGACGCCAAGACCTTCCAGGAGGCGGCCCAGCACGTCGACTACACCTTCAACTGGTTCTACGCGGACTCCCGCACCGCCGCCTACTACAACAGCGGCCTCAACCCGGTCCGCGACCCGGACGTCGACCCGTCGCTCCCCGTCAAGGCCGAGCAGGCCTACGAGTGGCAGGGCTTCGACCCCGCGGCCAACACGGCGGCCTACACCCCGCCCGCCCAGCACCCCCAGTCGGTCGGCCAGGACTACTACGTGTCCTGGAACAACAAGCAGGCCAAGGACTACTCCACGGCCGGGTTCGGCGACGGCTCCGTGCACCGCGCCAACCTCCTCGACGACCGGGTGAAGGCGCTGGTCGCCCAGGGCGGGGTCACCCGCTCCTCGCTCACCCGCGCCATGGCCCAGGCCGCCGTCACCGACCTGCGCGGCGAGGACGTGCTGCCCGAGCTCCTCAAAGTGCTGCGCAGCGCACCCATTACCGACCCGCAACTGGCCACCGCCGTACAGCAGTTGGAGTCGTGGCGAGCGGACGGCAGCCAGCGCCGCGAGACCTCGCAGGGCTCGCACACCTACACCCACCCCGACGCGGTGCGGCTGATGGACGCCTGGTGGCCGCTGCTGGTCGAGGCCGAGTTTCGGCCAGGGCTCGGCGACCCGCTCTACAACGCTCTGACCACCAACCTCGGCATCGACGAAGCGCCCTCGGCCGGGCGCGGCCCGACCGGCTCGCACGCCGGGTCCGCCTTCCAGTACGGCTGGTGGAGCTACGCCGACAAGGACCTGCGGACGGTCCTCGGCGAGCCGGTCCAGGGGCCGCTCGCCCGCGCCTACTGCGGCGACGGCAAGCTCGACGCCTGCCGCGACAGCCTGCTCGGCGCGCTCAAGCAGGCCGCCGCCAAGACCCCGGCCCAGGTCTACCCGGGGGACGCCGGCTGCCAGGCCGGTGACCAGTGGTGCGCCGACAGCATCGTGCAGCGCCCGCTCGGCGGCATCACCCAGTCCGCGGTCAACTGGCAGAACCGGCCGACCTATCAGCAGGTCGTCGAGTTCCCCAGCCACCGCTAGGACGCCTGCGGCCGCGGGTCAGGTCCTGATGATCCGGCCCGCGGCCAGCACCACCCGGGCCAGTTCGCTGTGGCAGATGTCGCTGTGCGCGCCGGCGGGCGGCCCGCCGTCCTTCACCACCGCGGCCGCGTCGACGCTGACGCAGCCCGAGTCGGGCACCCCGTCGCGCAGTGCCTCGGCGAGCGTGAGCGTGGTGCAGGGGCTGACGGCCTGGATGCCGTCGTGGCCGACCGCCCACCACCGCCGGTCGAGGCCGGGCAGCTCGCTCGCGTAGTCCCCGGACAGCGCGGAGGCCAGCGGATAGATGATGCCGAGCGCGGTGTCGAAGCGCGAGTAGCACGAGACCACCGGGCCGTCGACCCGGGCCTGCGCGTCGCTCAGCGCACCCGCCCCCGCGAGGCCGTCCGGCAGCCGCTCGGCGAAGGCGTAGTGCGAGAAGGCCCCTTCGAGCAGCGTCACCGACTTCACGTTGCGCGCGCCCGCCGGCAGCCCCCTCAGGGCGAACGCGACGACCCGCGCGCCCTGGCTGTGGCCCACCAGATGTATCCGCAACTCCGGGCGCTCCGAGGCGAGTTGGCCGAGCAGCGGACCGAGGCCGAGCTGGCCCACCGTGCCCGCCCGGTGCTTCATCTCGTAGTAGGTCGTCTGGCGCAGCACCTCCTTCGCGCCGTCCCAGAGGTGCTTGAGGGAGCCGCCGATCGAGAACGAGGGCGCGGGCGGTCCCGGTTGCACGGCCATGCCGGTCTCGGCCAGCGCGGCCGTGAACCTCTGGCACAGGTCCAGGGTTCCGTCCGTCAGGAGCGCGGGGGAGGCGCCGGGGCCGTCCTCCAGCGCGAGGTCGCCGACGGCTCCGGGTCCGCCCGCCGACGCCGTCACCAACTGCCGGGTCAGGCGCCCGAAGTCGTTGAACGCGTCCTCGGAGTCCGGCTGTTGGGCGAGGTAGGAGGCGATGCGGTCGACGGTCGCGTCCTGGCCGGGGAAGAACCCCTTGAGCGCCGACACGGTCGCGTCGTCGAGCCCGGGGCCACGGGCGAGCGCCGTGTGGGGATAGTCCGGGACGGTCTCGTCGGTGAAGCGGATCGACGGCCAGATGATGCCGCCGTAGCCGAGCCGCACCTGGGGCGCGTCGGCGAGCAGTGCGGGGAAGGCGGCGAAGAAGGCCTGGTACAGGCTTCTGGCCGCCGACGGGGTGTTGTTCCAGCCGTGGCAGAACAGGACCAGATCCGTGGCGTCCACCCCGCTGAGCGCGGTGCGCTCGGCGGGGTTCGCGTCGCCGTCCGCGTCGAAGGTGATCTCCCAGTACGGCTCGACCCCGATGTCCGTTGTCATGGCCCGACCTCCGGTCCGCTCGACGATGAGCGTCCCCATCGTCCCGCCGGAGGGCGGAACCGGCCATACGCGGGACGGGGTCAGGTCCGGGTGCGCCGCGGTCCGGCTCAGCGGTACATCAGGTACTTCCGGCGTACGTCCCTGAACGCGGCGAGCCCCGGCTGCCAGGCGGCCACGATCTCGTCCGTCCCGGCGCCCGCGTCGATCATCGTGCGCACCAGGGCCGAGCCGGTGAGGTGGTCGATCCAGTGGTCGGCGCGCCAGGCGAAGCCGCTCCACACCCGCTTCGCGGTCACCAGGAGCGCGATCCCGGTGCGCACCGGGTCGTACGACTCCCGGTCGTGGACGTGCAGTTGGACTCCGCCGACGGTCTTCCCCTGGAACTTGGAGAACGTCGGGGCGAAGTACGCCTCGCGGAACCGGACGCCGGGCAGGGCGAGCGCGTCGAGCGCCGCCGCCCACCGGCCGTCGATCCCCTCCGCGCCGAGCAGTTCGAACGGCCGGGTCGTACCCCGCCCCTCGGACAGGTTCGTGCCCTCGAAGAGACAGGTGCCGGAGTAGACCAGCGCGGTGTCCGGCGTGGGCATGTTGGGGCTCGGCGGCACCCACGGCAGGCCGGTGGCGTCGAAGAACGCCGAGCGCCGCCAGCCGGACATCCCGACGGTCGTCGGCCGCACCTTCCCGCCGAGGAACTCGGCGTCGAAGAGGCGGGCGAGTTCGGCCGCCGTCATGCCGTGCGCCTGCGCGATGGGCCTGCGTCCCACGAACGTCGCGAACGCGGGGTCGAGGACCGGCCCGTACGCCGCCCGCCCGGTCACCGGGTTGGGCCGGTCCAGGACGACGAACCGCTTGCCCGCGAGGGCCGCCGCCTCCATGCAGTCGTAGAGCGTCCAGATGTAGGTGTAGAAGCGCGCGCCGACGTCCTGGATGTCGAAGACCACCGTGTCCACGCCCGAGGCGGTGAAGACGTCCGCGAGGGCCCGGCCGCTCTTCGTGTACGTGTCGTACACCGGGAGCCCGGTCGCCGGATCGTCGTAGCGGCCCTCGGAGCCGCCCGCCTGGGCGGTGCCGCGGAAGCCGTGTTCCGGGCCGAAGACGGCGACGAGGCGCACGCGGGGGTCGGCGTGCATGACGTCCACGATGTGCCGTACGTCCTGGGTGACGCCGGTCGGGTTGGTGACCACGCCCACCTTCTGTCCCGCCAGGGTCGCGTAGCCGTCGGCGGCCAGGCGGGCGAAGCCGGTGCGGAGGGGGTGGGGGTGGTCGTCCGCCGCCCGCGCCCGCGCCCGGGCCGGGGCCGCGGCCGTCAGGGCTCCGGCCGCCGCCGTGCCCGCGAGCAGGCTCCGTCTGGACAGGTTCATCCGTGCGCCTCCGGGTGTCGTAGGGGCGGGTTCGTGCGCACGCTAGCGGGCCGTGAGGCTCGGCGGAACCAGCGACTCGGCGGAGTCGCCTCCGTGGGCGCGGGTGGGCTGACCGAGCCCCTGGGGCCCCCACCCCGCCCCTCCCCTAAACCCTCCGGGGGTGAAGGGCGTTCCTGGGGGCTCCGCCCCCAGACCCCCGTTCGCGCCTGAACGGCGCTCGTCCTCAATCGCCGGACGGGCTAAAGATGCCCATGCCGACCAGCACCAGTACCGCCAGGAGCGCGGGGAACTGCGCGAGAAGCGAGCACGGTCCGCAGATCGAAGGGGGTTCAGGGGCGCGGGGAACTGCGCGAGTAACCGGCCACGGTCCGCGGACGAAGGCGGGTCGAGGGCTCAGGTCCCGGTATGGGTGTGGTTCGCCGCATGCTGCCAAGGGGCGCGGGGAACTGCGCGAGTCGCCCGCACGGTCCGCGGACGAAAACGGGTTCAGGGGCGTGGGGGAAGTGCGCGAGCCGGCTCGCACGGTCCGCGGACGGAGGTGGGTCGGGGGCGCGCGGCCGCCCCGCGCGGTCTGCGGCGGGCGGGGCCTTCCCCGGGGCATACCGACTGGTTAGTCTGTGGGGGTTCGGCAGAAGCAGAGAGGCGGGTCGGCATGGGCACGGGACAGGACACCGCGGTGGTGGTGACCGGCGCGGGCGGCGGCATAGGAGCCGCACTCGCACGCAGATTCGCGGCGGAAGGCGCCCGGGTGGTCGTCAACGACCTGGACGCGGACAAGGCCCGCAAGACCGCCGAGGAGATCGGCGCGATCGCCGTGCCGGGCGACGCCTCCACCGTCGTCGCCGCGGCCCGCGAGGCACTGGGCGGGACCATCGACATCTACTGCGCCAACGCGGGCCTGGGATCGGGCGGTTCGGAGTCCGCCCCCGAGGACGTGTGGGCCGCGGCCTGGGACGTCAACGTGATGGCCCACGTGCGGGCCGCCCGTGAACTGCTGCCCGACTGGCTGGAGCGCGGCAGCGGACGCTTCGTCTCCACCGTCTCGGCCGCCGGCCTGCTCACGATGATCGGCGCCGCCCCGTACAGCGTGACCAAGCACGGCGCGCTCGCCTTCGCGGAATGGCTGTCGCTGACCTACCGGCACCGCGGCATCCAGGTCCACGCCATCTGCCCGCAGGGCGTGCGCACCGACATGCTGGCGGCCACGGGCTCGGCCGGAGACCTGGTGCTCAGGCCCACCGCGATCGAGCCGGACGAGGTGGCCGCGGCCCTCTTCGCCGCGATGGCCGACGACCGCTTCCTGGTGCTGCCCCACCCCGAGGTCGCCGACTACTACACCGCCCGCGCGGCCACCCCCGACCGCTGGCTGACCAGCATGAACCACCTCCAGCAGAAGTGGGAGACGAACGCCGGATGACCTCGATCTACGTGGCCAGGCCCTGGCTCTCCCAGCTCAGCGAGGCCCAGCGGGCGCCCGTCGAGCCGCCCGAGACGGTGCTGCACTCCTTCCGCGCCGCCGTCGCCCGCGCCCCCGAACGCACCGCGCTGGCCTACTTCGACGGCCGTCTCAGCTACGCCGAGACCGACGCGCTCTCCGACTCCGTGGCCGGCCATCTCGCCGCCCGGGGCCTGGTCCGCGGCGACCGGGTCGCCCTCATGCTCCAGAACACCCCGCACTTCGTGCTCGCCCTGCTCGGCGCGTGGAAGGCCGGGGCCACCGTGGTGCCGCTCAACCCGATGTACAAGTCGGGCGAGGTCGCGCACGTGCTGAAGGACTCCGAGGCAGCCGCGCTGATCTGTTCCGACCGCGCCTGGGAGGACTATCTGCGCGACACCGCGGCCAATTCCCCCGTCCGCGTCGCGCTCACCGCGTGCGAACTCGACCTCCAGACGAGGAACGACGACCGCGTCCTCGGTTTCGAGCGGCTGCCCCGGCCCGCCGACACCGACGACCTGATCGCCGTCGCCCGGCAGGGCCTGAGCGCGCCCGCGGAACGGGAACTCTCCGCCCAGGACACGGCGTTGATCAGTTACACCTCCGGCACCAGCGGAACCCCCAAGGGCGCGATGAACACCCATCGCGGCATCACCTACAACGCGGAAAGGCAGCGCACCGGCCATCCGATAGCCGAGGGCTCGGGCTACTTCGCGCTCGCCCCGCTCTTCCACATCACCGGCATGGTCTGCGAACTCGCCGCCTGCGTGGCCAACGCGGGCACCCTGGTCCTGGCCCACCGCTTCCACCCGGGCGTCGTCCTGGACGCCTTCGCCGAGCACCGCCCCGCCTACACGGTCGGCCCCTCCACGGCCTTCATGGCGCTCGCGGCCACCCCCGGCGTCACCCGGGAGCACTTCGCCTCCTTCCAGGTGATCTCCTCGGGCGGCGCCCCGCTGCCGCCCGCTCTCGTCGAGAAGTTCCGCGAGGGCTTCGGCCCGTACATCCGCAACGGCTACGGACTGACCGAGTGCACCGCGCCCTGCGCCTCGGTGCCGCCCGAGAAGGAGGCGCCGGTCGATCCGGTCTCCGGCACCCTCTCGGTCGGCGTGCCCGGGCCCGAGACGGTCGTACGGATCGTCGACCTCGCGGGCAACGACGTGCCCTTCGGCGAGCAGGGCGAGATCGTGGTGTCCGGCCCCCAGGTCGTGCCCGGCTACTGGCGCCGGCCCGAGGCCACCGCCGAGGCGTTCCCCGGCGGCGAACTGCGCACCGGCGACATCGGCTTCATGGACCGCGACGGCTGGCTCTACGTGGTCGACCGCATGAAGGACATGATCAACGCGTCCGGGTTCAAGGTCTGGCCCCGCGAGGTCGAGGACGTCCTGTACACCCACCCGGCGGTCCGCGAGGCGGCCGTCGTGGGCATCCCCGACGCCTACCGGGGCGAGAGCGTGAAGGCGTACGTCAGCCTGCGCCCGGGCGCCGAGGCCGGCCCCGCCGAACTCGCCGCGTACTGCAAGGAACGCCTCGCCGCCTACAAGTACCCGCGCGAGGTGGAGATCCTGGCGGAGCTTCCCAAGACCACGAGTGGGAAGATCCTCAGGCGGGAACTGCGCACCCGGGCGTAGCGACCACCAGGCACGATGAACACGGCACGACCAGCACACAGCGAGGGGCCAGGCCCCTCGCGCACGTACGAGAGAAAGGTGGCGGCGATGGCCAAGGCGACGGAGACGAGCGGCACCACCCCCGTCCCCCAGCGGCTGCTCGCCGCCGCCACCCGGCTCTTCGCGGAGAATGGCTACGACCGCACCTCCGTGCAGGAGATCGTCGAGGCGGCGGGCGTCACCAAGGGCGCGCTCTACCACTACTTCGGCTCCAAGGAGGACCTCCTCCAGGAGGTGTACGCCCGGGTGCTGCGCCTCCAGCAGGAGCGGCTCGACGCCTTCGCCGACGCGGACGAGCCGATCGAGCGGCGGCTGCGCGAGGCGGCCGCCGACGTGGTGGTGACCACCATCGACAACCTCGACGACGCGGCGATCTTCTTCCGCTCGATGCACCATCTGAGCCCGGAGAAGAACAAGCAGGTCCGCGCCGAGCGCCGCCGCTACCACGAACGCTTCCGCGCCCTCGTCGAGGAGGGCCAGGCCGCCGGGGTGTTCTCCACCGCGACCCCGGCCGACCTCGTGGTGGACTACCACTTCGGCTCGGTCCACCACCTGTCCACCTGGTACCGCCCGGACGGCCCGCTCAGCCAGCAGCAGGTCGCCGACCACCTCGCCGACCTGCTGCTGCGCGCCCTGCGGCCCTGAACCGGCCGGCCGCTACAGGTACTTCTTCAGCTCGCGGCGGGCCAGCGAGCGCTGGTGGACCTCGTCGGGCCCGTCGGCGAGCCTCAACGTCCGTGCCGCGGCCCACAGTTCGGCCAGCGGGAAGTCCTGGCTGACACCGCCCGCCCCGTGCAGCTGGACGGCGCGGTCGATGATGTCGACGACCGTGCGCGGTGTGGCGATCTTGATGGCCTGGATCTCGGTGTGCGCCCCGCGGTTGCCCACGGTGTCCATCAGCCAGGCGGTCTTCAGGACGAGCAGCCTGAGCTGCTCGACCGCGACGCGGGAGTCCGCGATCCACTCCTGGACCACGCCCTGCTGGGCGATGGGCCTGCCGAACGCCGTACGGGACACCGCCCGGCGGCACATCAGCTCGATCGCCCGCTCGGCCATGCCGATCAGCCGCATGCAGTGGTGGATGCGGCCGGGCCCGAGCCGGGCCTGGGCGATGGCGAAGCCGCCGCCCTCCTCGCCGATGAGGTTGCTCGCGGGCACCCGGGCGCCGTGGAAGACGACCTCGGCGTGGCCTCCGTGGTAGTGGTCCTCGTAGCCGTACACCCGCATGGCGCGGCGGATCTCGACGCCCGGGGTGTCGCGCGGGACCAGGATCATCGACTGCTGGCGGCGGACGTCCGCGCCCGCGGGGTCGGTCTTGCCCATCACGATGAAGATCGCGCAGTCCGGGTTCATGGCGCCGGAGATGTACCACTTGCGACCGGTGATGACGTAGTCGTCGCCGTCCCGTTCGATGCGCGTCTCGATGTTGGTGGCGTCCGAGGAGGCGACCTCGGGCTCGGTCATCGCGAACGCGGAGCGGATCTCCCCGGCCAGCAGCGGCTCCAGCCACCGCTTCTTCTGCTCCTCCGAACCGAACTGGGTCAGCACCTCCATGTTCCCGGTGTCCGGGGCCGCGCAGTTGAGGGCGGTGGGCGCCAAGTGCGGGGAGCGGCCGGTGATTTCGGCCAGCGGGGCGTACTGGAGGTTGGTGAGCCCCGCGCCGTACTCCGCGTCGGGCAGGAACAGGTTCCACAGCCCCCGCCTGCGCGCCTCGGCCTTGAGGTCCTCGACCACCCGCGGGGTGTCCCACGGCGAGGCGAGCAGGGCGCGCTGCTCCTCGGCGACCGCCTCGGCGGGGTGGACGTGCTCGTCCATGAAGGCCAGGAGCGCGGTCCGCAGCTCTTGGGTGCGGGCGTCGAATGTGAAGTCCATGGCGGGTGTTCAGCCTTCCTGGAGGGTGGTGAGGCCGTGCTCGATGAAGACGGGGACCAGCTCGCCGATGCGGTCGAAGCCGGCGCCCACGGTCTGGCCGAGGGTGTAGCGGTAGTGGATGCCTTCGAGGATCACGGCGAGCTTGAACCAGGCGAACGCCGTGTACCAGGCGATGGCCGAGGTGTCGCGGCCGGAGCGGGCCGCGTAGCGTTCGATCAGCTCGGCGGGGTCGGGGTGGCCGGCGGCGCCGGCCGTGGTGGAGACCGGCGAGTCGGGGACCTCCAGCTTCGCGCTGTACATCACGAGCAGGCCGAGGTCGGTCAACGGGTCGCCCAGTGTGGACATCTCCCAGTCGAGGACCGCCTTGATCCGGTCGTCGTCGCCGATCAGGACGTTGTCGAGGCGGTAGTCGCCGTGCACGACGGTGGGTGCGGGGGAGGTGGGCAGCTCCCGGCCCAGGGCCGCGTGCAGCTCGTCGATGCCGGCCAGGTCGCGGTTGCGGGAGGCGTCGAGCTGCTTGCCCCAGCGGCGCAGCTGGCGGTCGAGGAAGCCGTCGGGCCGCCCGAAGTCGCCGAGGCCGACCGACTCGGGATCGACGGCGTGCAGCTCGACGAGCGTGTCGACGAGGGCGAGCACGGCCGCCCGGGTCCGCTCGGCGCCGAGCGGGGCGAGCTGCCGCGCGGTGCGGTACGGCGTGCCGACGACGTACTCCATGACGTAGAACGGCGAGCCGAGCACCGACTCGTCCTCGCAGAGCAGCACCGGCTCGGGCACCGGGACGGTCGTCGGGTGCAGGGCGCTGATGACCCGGTGCTCGCGCTTCATGTCGTGCGCGGTGGCGAGCACGTGGCCCAGCGGCGGCCGCCGCACGACCCACCGGCCGGTGCCGTCGGTGACCACGTACGTCAGGTTCGACCGGCCCCCCTCGATCAGCCGGGCGCTGAGCGGTCCGCTCACGAGGCCCGGACGCGCGCGGTCCAGGTGGGCCCGCAGCCGCTCCGGGTCGAGGCCTGGCGGGGGGACTGTGCTCATGGTCGGCACCTCCGGAACGGGGGTCGGTCATCCTGTCCGGAGTCAGGCTACCGACCAGTCGGTATGCCGTCCAGGCCGGACCGTGAATTGTGGCGTGCCGGCGGCGGGGGTCAGAACAGTACGGCCACGGCGAAGCAGGCGAGGGCCACCGTGCAGGCGGCCGCGCCGACCGCGGCGCCGACCCCGAGGACCCGGGGGCGCGCCGCGCCGCTCAGGGCCTGGATGCGGCGGTGCGCCACGACCAGGAACCCGAGCCACACGAGCCCGCTGAGCGCCACCGCGACCAGGGAGAGCGGTGCACCGCCGTGGTGCACCGCCTGTTTGGCGGCCAGCACGGCGGCCACCGTGCAGGCCAGGGTGGTGCGCCGCCAGGCGAGCCGGGTCCGCTCCGGCTGGAGCCCGGGATCGCGCGCGGGAACGGGGGAGGGCATCAGCCCGCCCAGCCGAAGACGACCACCACCACCATGACCACGGCGACGACGGCGACGGCGAGGCCGAGCAGCGTGGGGAACCGCGACACCGGCAGGTCCTCGCCGCGCCGCATGGCCCGCTCGCAGCGCACCCAGTGGTTCACCGCCCGCAGCGCGCACAGCACCCCCGAGGCGAGCAGCGCCAGCGCGAGCGCCACCCGGACGCCCCAGCGCAGCCCGGGCAGGAACTGGTCGACCGCGAAACCGCCCCCGACCAGCGCCAGCGAGGTCCTGATCCAGGCCAGGAAGGTGCGCTCGTTGGCGAGCGAGAACCGGTAGTCGGGGGTCTCGCCCTCCTCGCCGATGCGCTGCGGCGCGAACCACAGCCGCAGGGTCTGCACGATCGTGATCACCCGCCGCACCCTACCCGGCGGCCCCTCAGGACAGGGCGATCCCCGAGGCGCGCAGCCGCTGCCAGGCCGCGAGCCCGTCCGGCACCCACTCCCACGTGCCGATCCGGCGCTCCAGTTCGGCGAGCGGCAGGAAGTCGTGCCAGGCGACCTCCTCCGCCTGCGGGTTCACCGGCAGCTCGCAGCGCACCTCGTACACGGACGACCACCAGCTCTGCGGACCGTTCTCGTACAGGAACTTGAACAGCGGCACGGGCCGCGGCAGCCCGGACACCCCGAGCTCCTCCTCGGCCTCGCGCAGCGCCGCGCCGTCGTACGACTCGCCCGCGCCGACCACCCCGCCGACGAACATGTCGTACAGGGAGGGGAAGACGAGCTTGTCCGGGGTGCGCCGGTGCACGAAGATCCGGCCCTCGGCGTCCCGGGCCAGGACGAACACGCAGCGGTGGCGGAGATGGTGCGCGTAGGCGTCGGCGCGGCGGGCCTGTCCGATCACGGTGTCGTTCGCGTCGACGATGTCCAGGATTTCGTCAGCCGGGTTCATGGAGCCATGAAACCACCGTCCCGGCGGTCGCCCGCCGGGCCGCTCAGTGCGGCTGGAGGTCGCGGGCCTCTTCCCTCGGCGCGGTGCCCGACGGCATCGCCGGGTGCAGCCCGAGCAGCACGATCCCGGCCACGATCGCCGCGAGCCCGGCCGCCTCCCAGGCGAGTGCGCCCGCGTCGGTACGCAGCCGGTCCCCGAGGAAGCCGACCCCGCAGGCGATCCCCGCGAGCGGCTGGGCGGCCGTCAGGGCGGGCAGCGACATGCGCAGCGGGGCGGTCTCGAAGGCGCTCTGCACCAGGACCAGACCGGTCACCCCGAGGGCGATCACGCCGTACGGCTGCCAGCTCGTCATCAGTTCCGGCCAGCCGCCGCCCGACAGGCGCTGGCCGCTGATCCGGGTCAGCGCGTCCTGGAGGCCGTACAGCAGGCCCGCGGCGACGGCCAGCATGACCGGCGCGGCCACGCTGAGCCGGTCGTGCTTGGCGAGCCCCGCCAGCAGCAGCGAGATCCCGACCACGAGGCCCACGATGAGCCAGTGCCGCAGCGCGCCCGCCTCCGAGACGCCGCCGTGCGGCTGGCCCGCCACGATGAACGCGGTCACCCCGCCCGCGAGCAGCGCGAGGCCCGCCCAGCCCTGGCGGCCCAGCCGCTGGCGGGTCCAGAGTCTGGAGAGCCACATCGCGAAGAAGAGGTTGGTCGCCACCAGCGGCTCGACCAGCGAGACCTCGCCCCAGCCCAGCGCGAGGGCGCTGAGCACCATGCCGGTCACCATCAGCCCTATGCCGGCCAGCCAGCGCGGCATCCGCACGAGGTCGAGCAGCAGCCGCGGCGACATGAAGTCGCTCAGCGGGGCGTGCTGTGCCGCGTTCTGCTGCAGCACGAAGCCCGAGCCCAGACAGCACGCTGCGCTCACGGCGAGGACGAGGACCAGGACCGACACGACGTACACCTCAAGTACGGCCGGGGGGCACTGACTTGGCCGACGATAGCGCCCCGGGGGCGCGGATGCCTCCCGGGCGGCCGGACCTGGACGGTTGACGCCGGGTGGGCGCCCGCCGAAGATCTGACGCACGGGTAACTTGGCGGACGAGCGGAGTGACGGGCCCATGGCGTACGACGCCGATGTGATCGTGATCGGGGCGGGGCTCGCGGGCCTGGTGGCCACGGCCGAGCTGGCGGACGCCGGCAAGAAGGTGATCCTCCTCGACCAGGAGCCCGAGCAGTCGCTCGGCGGCCAGGCCCACTGGTCCTTCGGCGGGCTCTTCCTCGTCGACTCGCCCGAGCAGCGCCGCATGCGCATCAAGGACAGCCGGGCGCTGGCGCTCCAGGACTGGTACGGCACGGCGGGCTTCGACCGGCCGGAGGACCACTGGCCGCGCGAGTGGGCCAAGGCGTACGTCGACTTCGCCTCCGGCGAGAAGCGCGCGTGGCTGCACGCCCAGGGGGTCCGCTTCTTCCCCGTGGTGGGCTGGGCCGAGCGGGGCGGTTACGACGCCAACGGGCATGGCAACTCCGTTCCCCGCTTCCACATCACCTGGGGCACCGGGCCGGGCATCGTGGCCCCGTTCGAGCGGCGGGTGCGGGAGGCCGCCGCCCGGGGGCTCGTGCGGTTCGGGTTCCGGCACCGGGTGACGGGCCTCGGACGCACCGCCGGCGCCGTCGACACCGTGACCGGCGAGGTCCTGGAGCCGTCCGCCGCCGAGCGCGGAACCGCGTCCACCCGGACCGTCACCGGCTCCTTCGAGCTTACGGCGCAGGCGGTCGTCGTGACCAGCGGCGGCATCGGAGGCAATCACGACCTCGTGAGGTCACAGTGGCCCGAGCGGCTCGGCACCCCGCCCGAGCACCTGCTCTCCGGAGTGCCCGCCCACGTCGACGGCCTCATGCTCGGCATCGCGGAGGAGGCCGGTGCCCACCACATCAACCGCGACCGGATGTGGCACTACACCGAGGGCATCCAGAACTGGGACCCGATCTGGGCCCGGCACGGCATCCGCATCCTGCCCGGCCCCTCCTCGCTCTGGCTGGACGCGCGCGGCAACCGGCTGCCCGTGCCGCTCTTCCCCGGCTTCGACACCCTGGGCACCCTCGACCACATCATGAAGACCGGCCACCACCACACGTGGTTCGTGCTCGACCAGAAGATCATCGGCAAGGAGTTCGCGCTGTCGGGCTCCGAGCAGAACCCCGACCTGACCGGCAAGTCCGTGCGCGGGGTCATCGGGCGGGCGCGGGCGGACGTGCCGGGCCCGGTGAAGGCGTTCATGGACCACGGCGCCGACTTCGTCGTCGAGAAGGACCTGGCCTCGCTGGTGCGCGGCATGAACGCGCTCACCGAGGAACCCCTGCTCGACGAGGCGGCGGTGCGCCGCGAGATCGTGGCCCGCGACCGCGAGATCGCCAACCCGTTCACCAAGGACCTCCAGGTCACCGCCATCCGCGGGGCGCGCAACTACCTGGGCGACAAGCTGATCCGCACCGCGCCCCCGCACCGCATCCTGGACCCGAAGGCCGGCCCGCTGATCGCGGTCAAGCTGCACATCCTGACCCGCAAGTCGCTCGGCGGCCTGGAGACCGACCTCTCCTCCCGGGTGCTCACGGCGGGCGGCGAGCCGCTGCCGGGCGTGTACGCGGCGGGCGAGGCGGCCGGGTTCGGCGGCGGAGGCGTGCACGGCTACCGCTCCCTGGAGGGGACCTTCCTCGGCGGCTGCATCTTCTCGGGCCGCGCGGCGGGCCGGGCCGCGGCGAAGGCCGTGTCCTAGCCCGGCGCGCGGGGGCCCGCCCGGGCCCGCGTCCGGCGGACCCGCGCCCCTCAGCCCCGGCCGAGCCGCTCCACCAGGCGGAACCGCGTGGCGATCACCGGGGTCTCGTCGGTGACCTCGAAATCCGGGTCGCCCAGGGCCTCCAGCATCTCCGGACTGCGCCAGAACCCCTCGTGGTTGGCGCGCCACTGGGCCACGCTCTCGTCCCCCTCGCCCTCGTCGATCGCGTGCTGGAGGTCCACCTCGGCGAGCGGAAGGACCCGCACGTCGGTCACCTCGATCACGGCGACCGCCTCGCCCGCGGAGTCGATCACGCGGCTGCGCTCCCCGACGTACGGCAGGGGATCGCCCTCGTGCTCGTAGTCGGCGAGCAGACCGGTGGTCGAGGTCTTCGCGCCGCTGAGCACGGCGGCGACCAGCTGGTCACGCAGCGGACCCGGAAAGGCCAGCAGGAATTCGGGCAGTGGTTGTCGATCCGTCATGTGGCCAGCCTAGGCGGTGCCCGCGGCGATCAACTCCCTTGAGCGGGGCCCAAGTTCGCTGATCGTTCAAGGGGCGAACGGCCTTGACGTGGAGCACCGCGTACCGCTTTGCTGTCGGCGACCATCGCGCACGTGTTCAGCGTCCACATGCATGCCCGGGCGCCGTCGCCTCACACAGGAAGTACGCGGATGTCCCCGCCTCCGCCCCCGCTCGGCCGACCCCGCCCACGGGGCAGCCGATCGTTCGATCCGGCCCTCGACGACACCGAACTCGCCACGGTCCGGGACCAGTTGGCGCAGGGCCGGTGGACCAGGGTCCGCTCGCTGCTCGGGGCGACCGGCGACGACTGGGACCGCCGGGGGCACCGGATCACCGTGCTCGCCGAACCCGCCACCAGCGTCGTCTGGGCCCGCGAGTGGCTGCTCGCCGAGCCCGACAGCGCCGACGCCGCCGCGCTGTTCGCCTGTGCCAGCGTGCAGCAGTGCCTGCGCGGCAAGGAGTCCGAGGAGCGCGCCCACGAGGCCTGTCTGACCGCGGCCGGACGCGCCCCCGCCGACCCGACCCCCTGGCTGTCGCTGCTGGCCCTGGCCCGCGCGCTGGGCACCGAGGACGAGACGGTGCGCGCCTTCGAGGAGGTGCGGGCCCGCCACCCCGAGCACCACCACGCCCACCATCTGATGGCCGCCCGGCTCGCCGAACGCCGTCCCGGCGACGGCCCCGACCCGCTGCACGAGGTGTACGACTTCGCCGCCGCCTCGGCGGCCCGGGCCCCCGCCGACTCCCCGCTCGCCCTGCTCCCGCTGATCGCCCACGCCGAGCGCTACCGGGTGCTGGCCGCGGCCGGGGGCCGGCCCGGCGACCCCGCCGCCTCCGGCCACTGGAGCGGCAGGCGGGCCGGCCAGGTCATCAGGACCGCGTTCGACTGGTGGCTCGAATGGGAGCGCGAGGACCACCCCCGGGCGGGCATCGACCTCAACTTCCTCGCCCATGCCAAGCACTGCGAGGGCCGCACCGCCGAGGCCGCCGCCCTCTTCCACCGCATCGGGCGCCACGTCACCCCGGCCCCCTGGTCCTACCCGGACCGCGACCCGTACCACGCCTTCCACGCCGCGCGCAGCGCCGCGCTCGGTTCCGTGTAGCGCGCGGCCCCGGCCCGCACCATGGCCGCACCCGTGTCCCCGTCCCGCAGGCAGTACCGAAAGGGCAGACCCCGCATGCCGAGCCAGACCAGCGAGACCGAGATCAGCACGTACAAGGGACAGGACCGGGCGCTGCGCGCCGACCGCCTCGGCACCCCGGGGCTGCTGCTCTCGGTCCTCGCGGCGAGCGCGCCGCTGATGGTGGTGGCCGGGGTGATGCCGGCCGCGTTCGCCGCGATGGGCGTCGTCGGGCAGCCCCTGCTGTTCCTGATCCTCGGCGCGGTCCTCGCCCTGTTCAGCGTCGGGTACGCCGAGATGAGCCGCCATGTGCACAACGCGGGCGCGTTCTACGCGTACATCGCGCGGGGGCTCGGGCCGACCGCCGGGGCCTCGGCCGCCCATGTGGCGCTCGCGGCCTACAGCGCGCTCCAGGTCGGCATCTACGGCATGTTCGGGTTCGAGGTCTCCGGGCTGCTCGACACCTACGCGCACGTCGCCATCGACTGGTGGGTGCCCGCGCTGCTGGCCGTCGCGCTGGTCGGCGCGCTCGCCTGGCTGAAGATCGACCTCAACGCCAAGGTGCTCGGGGTGCTCCTGGTCATCGAGGTCGCCCTCGTCGTCGCCTTCGACGGCGCGGCACTGGCGAAACCGGCCGCCGACGGACTCTCGCTGCACGCCTTCAACCCGCACACCCTGAGCGCCGGCGGCAGCGTCGGTGTCGCGCTGTGCTTCTGCATCGCCGCGTTCACCGGGTTCGAGCAGGCGCCCGTGTACGCCGAGGAGACCAGCCGCCCGCACGTCGTCGTCAAGCGCGTCATGTTCCTCGCCGTCGGTTTCGTGGCGGTCTTCTTCGCGCTCAGCTCCTGGGCGCTGACGCTGGCGACGGGCCCGCGCGACATCGTGGACTCCGCCCAGAAGCAGGGCCCAGGGCTGCTGTTCGCGCTGGCCGGGAAGAACCTCGGCGCCACGTTCACCGACGTGCTCCACGTCCTGTTCGTGACCGGCATGTTCGCGGCGCTGCTCAGCTTCCACAACGTCGTCGCCCGCTACGTCTTCGCCATGGGCCGCGAGGGGCTGCTGCCCGCCGGCTTCGGCCGCACCAGCAGCACCAGCGGGGCCCCGGCGGGCGGCTCGCTGCTCCAGAGCGTGATCTCGGTCGTGGTCGTCGTGGCCTTCGCGCTCACCGACCACTGGCCGGCCGGCGACCCGACCGCGCCCGTCATGCACCTGTTCACCTGGATGGGCAACGTCGGCGCGCTCGGCGTGACCCTCCTGATGGCCACCGCCTCCCTCGCCGTGATCGTCTTCTTCGTCCGCCGGGGAGCGGCCGGGGCCCAGCTGTGGCGGCTGCTCGCCGCGGGCGCCGCAGGCATCGCGCTGTTCGGCATCGCCGCGTACACCGTCAAGCAGTTCCACGTGCTGGTCGGTGCGGGGCCGCGCGACGCGCTCAACTGGGTGCTGCCCGGCATCGTGGCGCTCGCGCTGGTCGCGGGCCTGGTCCACGGCCTCGTGCTGCGGGCGAGGAACCCGGAGGCGCACGCCCGGATCGGCCTGGGCAACGAGGCCTTCCAGCTGGAGCGGGCGGCCGCCGCCGAGCGGGGCGGATCTCCCGCGGTGCCGGGCCGCCGCCAGCCCGGTCAGCGGGAGGCGGGCCGCGGCGCCGGGCTGTGAGCCGGCCGGGGGGAATTCTGACGGAACGGTGACGGACGGCCGGGGCCCCTGGCAGGACCGGCCCGCGGGTGTTCGAATCGTCGGGTGAGACCAGATCCAACGCCACCGCCCGCGCGGGGCGCACCCGTCGGGCGCCGGCTCGTGCTCGGCATGCTCGGGCTCGGCGTGGCCGGGGTCGCCTCGGCGCGCTACGTCCAGAACGGCCTGGAGTCGTTCCTGGGCGCCGCCGCCGACAAGGACCCCACCGGGCTGACCAGTCTGCTGCCCAACGGCGGCGGCTTCCGCTACTACTCGGTGGCCGCCTCCGTGCCCGACCGGAGCGCCGCCGACTACCGGCTCACCGTGGACGGCCTGGTCACCAGGCCCGCCACCTACACCCTCGACGCCCTGCGCGCGCTGCCGCAGACCCGGCTGGTGCGCGACGTGCAGTGCGTGACGGGGTGGCGGGTGCCCGGCACCCCCTTCGCCGGGGTCCAGCTGTCCCGCCTCCTCGACGCGGCGGGGGTGCGGCCGGGCGCCGGGGCGGTCCGGTTCACCTGCTTCGACGGCGCGTACAGCGAGAGCCTCACCCTTGAACAGGCGCGTCGCGACGACGTGTTGATCGCGCTGAGCATGCAGGACAAGCCGGTCAGCCACGCACACGGCGGCCCGGTACGGCTGTATGTGGCGCCCATGTACTTCTACAAGTCGGCGAAGTGGCTGTCCGGGATCACCGTGACGGAGAAGGTCGAGCGGGGATTCTGGGAGGAGCGAGGCTATGACACCGACGCCTGGGTCGGCCGGTCCAACGGACGCCAGGACACCCCCACCTCCTGAACTCCCGTACCGGGTGCGGAGGTTCACGGCGGGAGAGCGGTGGGTGCACCGCGCCACCGCGTGGCTGATGGGTGCCTGTGTGGTGACCGCGGCGATCCTCTACGTCCCCCAGTTCGCCGAGGCCGTCGGCCGCCGGGAGCTGGTGGTGCGGGTGCACGAGATCTGCGGGGTGCTGCTGCCCGCGCCGGTGCTGCTCGGGCTCGCCTCCCGGGCGTTCCGGGCGGACCTGGGCCGCCTCAACCGCTTCCTGCCGTACGACAGGACCTGGCTGCGCACCGCGCTGCGCAGGGAGCGGGAGCCGCGCCCGGCCGGGAAGTTCAACGCCGGTCAGAAGGTGTACGCGGGCTGGATCGCGGGGGCCGCGCTGGTGATGCTGGGCACCGGGGTGCTGATGTGGTTCACGCACCTCGCGCCCATCGAGGTGCGGATCGGCTCGACCTTCGTGCACGACTGGCTGTCGCTGGCGGTCGGGATCGTCGTCATCGGCCATGTGTGGATGGCGCTCGGCGACCCGGAGGCACGCCGTGGCATGCGCACCGGGTCGGTCGAGCGGCGCTGGGCCACGAGGGAGCACCCGTTGTGGGAGCCGGAGCTAGACGACGAGTGACAGCAGCAGGACGAAGCCGAGTGCCACCACGGAGATGATCGTCTCCATCACCGACCAGGTCTTGATCGTCTGGCCGACGTTCATCCCGAAGTACTCCTTGACCAGCCAGAATCCGGCGTCGTTCACATGGCTGAAGAAGAGCGAGCCGGCGCCGACGGCCAGCACGAGCAGCGCCGCGTGCGCGGTCGACATGTCGGCCGCCAGCGGCGCCACGAGTCCGGCCGCCGAGATGGTCGCCACCGTCGCCGAGCCGGTCGCGAGCCGGATCGCCACCGCGATCAGCCAGGCGAGCAGCAGCGAGGGGATCGCCCAGTCCTTGGAGAGGTCCAGGATCATCTGGCCGACGCCCACGTCGATCAGCGTCTGCTTGAAGCCGCCGCCCGCGCCCACGATCAGCAGGATGCCCGCGATCGGCGCGAGGGACTTCTCGACGGTCGCCGAGATCCGCTCCTTGGTGAACCCGGCCGCCCGGCCCAGCGTGAAGATGCCCACGACGACGGCCGCGAGCAGCGCGATCAGGGGTGAGCCGATCACGTCGGTGACCCGCTGGACGTGGTTCTTGGGATCGTCGACGACGATGTCGACCAGGGCCTTGGCCAGCATCAGGACGACCGGGAGCAGCACGGTGACGAGGGTCGCGCCGAAGCCCGGCCGCTTCTCCAGGTCCTCGGAGGGGCGGCTGGGCACCATCTTGTCCGGGGCCGGGATGTCGACCCAGCGGGCCGCGTACTTCGAGAACAGCGGGCCCGCGATGATCACCGTCGGAACGGCGACGACCACGCCGAGCGCCAGCGTCACACCGAGGTTGGCGCCGATCGCGTCGATGGCGACCAGGGGCCCCGGGTGCGGCGGGATCAGGCCGTGCATGACGGACAGACCGGCCAGCGCGGGGATGCCGATCCGCATCAGCGAGTAGTTGCCGCGCTTGGCGACGAGCAGCACCACGGGGATCAGCAGCACGATGCCGACCTCGAAGAACAGCGGAAGCCCGATGATCGAGGCGATGGCCACCATCGCCCACGGCATGGCCCGCCCGCCGGACTTCCCGGCCCTGGCCAGGATGGTGTCGACGATCTGGTCCGCGCCGCCGGAGTCGGCCAGCAGCTTGCCGAGGATGGCACCGAGCGCGATCAGCACGCCCACCCCGGCGACCGTGCTGCCGAGTCCGCCGCTGAAGCTGGCGATGGCCTTGTCGAGCGGGGCGCCCGCGAAGGCGCCGAGCGCCAGCGAGCCGATGGTCAGGGCCAGGAAGGCGTGCAGCTTGAACCTGGTGATGAGCAGGACGATGACGGCGATGCCCGCGAGTACGGCAATGCCCAGCTGGGTGTTGCCGGCCGAGGTGATCGGCTCCGGGGCGCCCGCTGCCAGGAACTCGACGCTGAGTCTGGTCACGGTGGGGATTCCTTAGGTGGTGAGCGGTCGCAGAGCGGCGGCGGCCCGCTCCGCGATGTCCTCGGGGGTGCCGGAGACGTCGACCGAGACACCCGTCTCGTCGGCGCCCAGCGGCTGGAGGTCGGCGAACTGCGAATCGAGCAGCGCGGTCGGCATGAAGTGCCCCTTGCGCTCGGCCATCCGCCGCTCGATGAGCGCGCGGTCGCCGGTCAGGTGCAGGAAGACCAGGCCGGGGGCGGCCGCCCGCAGCCGGTCGCGGTAGCTCCGCTTGAGCGCGGAGCTGCTGACGACGCCGCCGAGCCCGGCGCGGCCGTGCGCCCACGCGCCGATCGCGTCGAGCCAGGGCCGGCGGTCGTCGTCGTCCAGCGGGATGCCCGCGGACATCTTGGCGACGTTGGCCTCCGGGTGGAAGTCGTCGCCCTCGGCGTAGGGGACGCCGAGCCGTTCTGCGACCAGCGGCCCGATGGTGGTCTTGCCGGTCCCGGCAACACCCATCACGACGATGGTCAGGGGGGAGTTCATGCGGGTGGTGCCTCGCTGTCCTCATCGACATCGATGTCCGTCGCGCACACTCAAACCCATTAGGTACGACATATTCAAGAGCTCGTGATGTAAAAGTCATACTTTTGAGGCCTGATGGCCGCACCGTAGGCTTGGCCCATGACGACTCGGGCCCGGGGGCTTCACACGCATGTGCTCGAAAGCCTGGGCCTGGCGATCACCGCGGGGGAGTACCCGCCGGGCAGTGTGCTGCGCACCGACGAGCTCGCCCAGCGCTTCGACGTCTCGCGCACCGTGGTCCGCGAGGTGATCCGGGTCCTCGAATCCATGTACCTGGTCGAGTCCAGACGCCGGGTCGGCGTGACCGTACAGCCGGCCGAGCAGTGGAACGTGTACGACCCGCAGGTCATCCGGTGGCGGCTCGCGGGCGCCGACCGGCCGCGCCAGCTGCGCTCCCTGACCGTGCTGCGCTCCGCCGTGGAGCCGGTCGCCGCCGGGCTCGCCGCGCTGCGGGCCACCCCCGCCCAGTGCGCCGACCTCACCGAGCGGGCCCTCGGCATGGTCGCCACCTCGCGCGGGCGCCAGCTGGAGGCGTACCTCGTGCACGACGTCGCCTTCCACCGGATCGTGCTCAACGCCTCCGGCAACGAGATGTTCGCCCGGCTCGGCGACGTGGTGGCCGAGGTGCTCACCGGCCGCACCCACCACCAGGTGATGTTCCCCGACCCGGATCCGGCCGCCGTCACTTTGCACGTGCGGGTGGCCGAGGCGGTGCGCGCACGCGACGCCGCGGAGGCCGAGCGGCTGACCCGGGAGATCGCGGTGGGCGCGCTCCAGGAACTGGACGTCCTCGCCCCATAGGTACCCTAGGCAACAAAAAACGCTCACAGAATGCTTTTCTGTTACCTCTGAAACACCTCAAATCTGTCTCTACGTGACATTGGACACTGCCAAACTGGGCCGACAGCCGGGACCATGAGCCGTTGGTCCGTGCCATGGTGACGACTAGTCCCAGCCAGGGTGACGACCTGCATCACCGGTTAGGCCGGTCCCGCACGACCGCATGACCCCTCACAAAGGCGAACTACTCCATGAGTGACCGCACCATGCCTGCGGCCGAGACCCAGAGTGCCCCCGCGGGGGCGACGACGGGCACCCCCCACATCGACGCCGGTGACGCCGGTTACAGCAAGGACCTCAAGTCCCGCCACATCAACATGATCGCCATCGGCGGCGCGATAGGCACCGGCCTCTTCCTCGGTGCCGGCGGCCGGATGGCGGGCGCGGGCCCCTCGCTCGCGATCGCGTACGCGGTCTGCGGCGTCTTCGCCTTCTTCGTCGTACGGGCCCTGGGTGAGCTCGTGCTCTACCGCCCCTCCTCGGGTGCCTTCGTCAGTTACGCCCGTGAGTTCATGGGCGAGAAGGGTGCCTACACGGCGGGCTGGCTGTACTTCCTGAACTGGTCGACCACCGCCGTCGCCGACATCACCGCGGCCGCGACCTACGCCCACTTCTGGGCCATGTTCAGCAGCGTTCCGCAGTGGGTCTGCGCCCTGGTCGCGCTCGCGGTCGTCCTCACCGCCAACCTCATCTCGGTGAAGTACTTCGGCGAGATGGAGTTCTGGTTCGCGATCATCAAGGTCGTCGCCCTGGTCGCGTTCATGCTCGTCGGCATCTACCTCGTGGTCACCCAGCACGACGTGGACGGCGCCACCCCGGGCCTCGCCAACATCACCAGCCACGGCGGCATCTTCCCGATGGGCATGCTGCCCATGCTGCTCGTCATCCAGGGCGTCGTCTTCGCGTACGCCTCGGTCGAGCTGTGCGGCGTCGCCGCGGGCGAGACGGAGAACCCGCACAAGATCCTGCCCAAGGCGATCAACTCGATCATGTGGCGCGTCGGCATCTTCTACGTCGGCTCGGTCGTGCTGCTCGCGCTGCTGCTTCCGTACACGGAGTACTCCGAGAACCAGAGCCCGTTCGTCACCGTCCTGGACAAGATCGGGGTGCCCGGCGCGGCCGGAGTGATGAACCTGGTGGTCCTCACCGCCGCCCTCTCCAGCCTCAACTCGGGCCTGTACTCCACCGGCCGCATCCTGCGCTCGATGTCGCTCGCGGGCTCCGCGCCCAAGTTCGTCGGCGTGATGAACAAGGGCAAGGTCCCCTACGGCGGCGTGCTCTTCACCGCGTTCTTCGGCGTCCTCGGGGTCGCCCTCAACGGCTTCGTGCCCGACGACGCCTTCGAGATCGTGCTGAACTTCGCCTCCATCGGCATCCTCGGCACCTGGGCGATGATCATGATCTGCTCGCTGCTGTTCTGGCGCCGTGCGCAGGAGGGCAGCCTCCAGCGCCCCTCCTACCGGCTGCCGTGGGCCCCGTACACGCAGATCGTGACCCTGGTCTTCCTCGCCGCCGTGGCGTTCTTGATGTGGTACGGCGGGGGAGTGGGCCGCACCACGATCTACTGCCTCCCGATCATCGCCGCGCTGCTCGTCGGCGGCTGGTACGTCGTCCGCAAGCGGGTCGGCGCGATCGCCTCGGCCTCGGGCGAGTAGCCCCACCCCGTCCTGCCGAGAGGGCGGCACCCCGGTTCGCCGGGGTGCCGCCCTCTTCGCGTGCCTGCGGCAGGCCTCAGGCACGCACGTGCCGCAGCCGGGCCGCGGCCGCGGCGAGCATCATCTCCAGGGCCGCCGGATAGGCGCTGCGGCCCATCTCCGCCACCAGCGTCGGCGCGGTCGCCGCCACGTGCGGATGGGAGCGGGCCGGAAGCCGCGCGTACTTCTCCCGCCAGGCCCGCTCCTCCTGGGTCCGGGACCGCGTCGGCAGGGTGAGCACGGCCGCGTCGAGCGCCGCGAACGACAGGGCCTGGTCGACGAAGACGTGGTAGATCCGCACCGCCTCCGCGTCCGGGAACCCGGCCCCGCGCAGGATCCCGAGGATCGTCTCCACCGACCGCATCTCGTTGACCCGCCCGGTCACCCGGGTGCAGGTCAGCAGCGCCGCCTGCGGATGGGCCTGGTAGTCGGCGTGGATGCGCAGGCCGAGCGAGCGCAGGTCGGCCCGCCACTCGCCGGTCGGCCGCCAGGAGCGCAGGGTGCGCCCGATGAGCTCGTCGGCCACCGCGAGCAGCAGGTCGTCGGTGTCGTGGAAGTACCGGTAGAGCGCGCTCGGATCCGCGCCCAGGGCCGTGCCCAGCCGGCGCACGGTCAGCGCGGCCGCCCCGTGCTCGCCGATCAGCCGCAGCGCCGTCTCGACGATCAGTTCCTCGGACAGCACCGTGCCCCGCTTGGTGGGCCGACGGCGGCGCCGCTCCCCGTCCGCCACGACTCGCTCGCTCATGCGCCGCACCCTACGAACCGGCGACCGTTATGACAACAGCGTTGACGCAATAGTCCGGCGGCGAGTTCGATGTGCCGCCATCGGGGCCGACGAGCGCCCCTCGGCGAAGGAGCGTCCGTGCGCACTCCCTACGGCAGTGACCCGCCCGTTCTGCGCAAGAGCCTCGGCGTCCTCGACGGCGTCGCGATAGCCGCCTCCTCCACGGCGGCCACCACCAGCATCGGCATCGGACTCGGTGTCACGGCCGGCGCGGTGGGCCTGCACCTCCCGATCGTCATGCTGCTGGCGTTCGTGCCGATCCTCGGCATCGCCAGCGCCTACACGCGGCTCAACAAGGTCGAGCCCAACATGGGCAGCGGCTATGTGTGGGTGGGCCGCTCGCTCAGCCCCTGGCTGGGCTTCCTCACCGGCTGGATCGGCATCGTCTCGACGGTCGTCTTCCTCTCCTACACCACCGCCGTCACCGGCTCCGCCCTCATCCAGCTCGCGGGCGAGAGCGGCCTGCACGAGGTCGGCGGGGTGCGCCTGGACCCCGACTCCACCGCCCAGTCCACCGCCCTCGGCATCGTGATCCTGGTCGCCGTCACCTTCACCGCGGTCGTCGGCACCCGCTCGGCCGCCACCCTGCAGAAGTGGCTCCTGGTCTTCGAGTACGCCGTGCTGCTCGGCTTCTGCGGCTACGGCCTGCTCAAGGGCCCGCACCCCTTCAGCCTCGACTGGCTCAACCCCTTCACCATCCCCTCCGGTCAGGCACTCGCCCAGGGGCTGCTGCTCTCCGTCTTCTGCTACTGGGGCTTCGAGTCGACCTTCAGCGTGAACGAGGAGGTCCGCGACCCGCAGGACGCCTCCAAGGCCGGACTCATCACCCTGTTCACCATGCTCGGCCTGTTCCTCCTCGGTTCTTTCTCCTTCCAACGGGTGCTCTCCGCCGACGAGTTGGTGGGCCACGGCGCCCAGGGCCTCACCTTCTTCGGCGACCGGCTCGCCAGTCAGCCGCTCGCCGCCCTTCCCCTGGTCGCCCTGACCTTCTCGGCCGTCGCCTCGCTCCAGTCCGGCGTCATCCCCACCGTGCGCGGCATGTTCGCGATGAGCCGCGACCGCACGCTGGGCCCGCTGTGGCTCAAGGTCAGCCCCCGGTACGGGACCCCGGCGGCGGGCACCGTCGCCATCGGCTGCGTGGCGGCGGCCATCGCCGTCCTCTCGCTGCTCATCCCCAAGATCGGCGACCTGATCCTGGCCTCCGTCAACGCCATCGGGATCGTGGTGTCCCTCTACTACGCGCTGACCGCCCTGGCCGCGGCGAGCCGTTTCCGCGGCGCCCTGAGGGAGAGCGCGGGCGAGGCGCTGCGCGCCGTGGTCATCCCGGTCCTCAGCGCCCTGTTCCTGCTCGGCCTCGGCGGCTACCTCGGCTGGACCTTCTACACCTCCGCCGACCACTTCGAAGTCAGCCCCGACAACGGGTGGTTCATGCTCCTGTGCCCCGCGGCGATGCTGCTGAGCGGGGTGGTCGCGGCCGCCTGGGCCAAGTGGGTAAGAAAATCACCGTACTTCGTCACGGGCCGCTCGACCATGGAGGGCGAACCGCCGCCGCTGGGCGCGTCCCCCGAAACCGTCTGAACCCTCCGCACACCTCCGCACAGAATGGATCCGCGCATGCGCCACACCCCCGCCGACCTCGTCTTCACCGGCGGTCCGGTCCTCACCCTGGACGCCGCCCGCTCCCGCGCCACCACGGTGGCCGTCACCGGGGACCGGATCACCGCCGTCGGCCACGACGAGGTGCGCGAACTGATCGGCCCGAAGACCGACGTCGTCGACCTCGCGGGCAAGCTGCTGATCCCCGGCTTCCAGGACGCCCACGTGCACCCGGTGTCGGCGGGCATAGAGCTGGCGCGCTGCGACCTCACCGGCCTGCGCACGGCGGCCGACACCCTGGCGGCCGTCCGGGCCTACGCCGACGCCCACCCCGACCAGGAGTGGATCACCGGCGGGGGCTGGTCCATGGAAGCCTTCGAGGGCGGCAGCCCCACCCGCGACCTCCTCGACCGCGTCGTGCCCGACCGCCCCGTCTACCTCCCCAACCGGGACCACCACGGAGCCTGGGTCAACACCCTCGCCCTCACGCTCGCCCACATCACCCGGGACACCCCCGACCCCGCCGACGGCCGCATCGAGCGCGACGCGTCCGGCGAGCCCACCGGGCTGCTCCAGGAGGGGGCCATGGACCTGGTCGGCCGGTTCACCCCGCGCTCCACCCCCGCCGAACGGCGCGCGGCCCTGCTGCGCGCCCAGGCCCACCTCCACGCGTACGGGATCACCGCCTGGCAGGACGCGATCGTGGGCCGCTTCGGCTCCATGGACGACCCCGCGGACGCCTATGTGAGCGCCGCCCGCGACGGCTCGCTCACCGCCCGGGTGGTCGGCGCCCTGTGGTGGGACCGCGAGCGCGGCTCCGAGCAGATCCCCGAACTCGTCGAGCGGAGGCGGGAGTTGAGCCACGGCCGGTTCCGGGCCGGATCGGTGAAGATCATGCTGGACGGGGTCGCCGAGACAGGCACCGCGGCCCTGCTCGGTCCCTACCTCGACGCCTGCGGCTGCGCCACCGCCAACACCGGCACCAGCTTCGTCGACCCCGCCGACCTTCGCTCGTACGTCACGCGGCTGGACGCACTCGGCTTCCAGGCCCACTTCCACGCGCTCGGCGACCGGGCCGTGCGCGAGGCGCTCGACGCGGTAGGGGCGGCCCGCGAGGCCAACGGGTGGAGCGACACCCGCCCGCACCTCGCCCACCTCCAGATCGTGCACCCCGACGACATCGGCCGCTTCCGCGAGCTCGGCGCGACCGCCAACATCCAGCCCCTGTGGGCCTCGCACGAACCCCAGATGGACGAGCTGACCATCCCCTTCCTCGGCGCGGAACGGGCCGGATGGCAGTATCCGTTCGCGGCGCTGCTCCACTCCGGGGCGACCGTGGCGGCGGGCTCCGACTGGCCGGTCAGCAGCCCCGACCCGATGGAGGGCATCCACACGGCGGTGAACCGGATCGCGCCCGGCGAGCAGGGCCCGGTGTTCCTGCCCGAGCAGCGCATCACCCTGACCGCCGCGTTCGCCGCGTACACCGCGGGGACCGCGTACGTGAACCACCTCGACGACACGGGCTCGATCCGCGCGGGCGCCCTCGCCGACCTGGCGGTGCTCGACCGCGACCCGTACGCCGGGCCGCCCCAGGAGATCGGCGCGACCCGGGTGCTCGCGACCTACGTCGGCGGCGAGCGGGTGCACGAGGCCACCTCATAGGGTGTATCCCTGATACACCCGACGGCACGGAACAGGGAGTGGCGGCATGTCGCAGCAGGTCCAAGGGGTCATCGCACCGGGGAAGAACCAGCCCGTGCGGGTCGAGACCATCGTGGTGCCGGACCCGGGCCCCGGCGAGGCGGTGGTGAGGATCCAGGCCTGCGGCGTCTGCCACACCGACCTGCACTACAAGCAGGGCGGCATCAACGACGACTTCCCGTTCCTGCTCGGCCACGAGGCGTCCGGCATCGTGGAGTCGGTGGGCGACGGCGTCACCGACGTCGCTCCCGGCGACTTCGTGATCCTCAACTGGCGGGCGGTGTGCGGTGGTTGCCGCGCCTGTCTGCGCGGCCGCCCGCAGTACTGCTTCAACACCCACAACGCCCGGCAGAAGATGACCCTGCTCGACGGTACCGAGCTCTCGCCCGCGCTCGGCATCGGCGCGTTCGCCGAGAAGACCCTGGTCGCGGCGGGCCAGTGCACCAAGGTCGACCCCGCCGTCTCCCCGGCGGTGGCGGGCCTGCTCGGCTGCGGGGTCATGGCGGGCATCGGCGCGGCCATCAACACCGGCAACGTCTGCCGGGGCGACTCGGTCGCCGTCATCGGCTGCGGCGGCGTCGGCGACGCGGCGATCGTCGGGGCCCGGCTCGCGGGCGCGGCCAGGATCATCGCCGTCGACATCGACGACCGCAAGCTCGCGACGGCCCAGACGATGGGCGCCACGCACACGGTCAACTCCCGTACGCGGGACGCCGTCGAGGCGATCCGGGAGCTGACGGGCGGCAACGGGGCGGACGTCGTCATCGAGGCGGTCGGCCACCCCGAGACGTACAAGCAGGCGTTCTACGCCCGCGATCTGGCGGGCACGGTCGTCCTGGTCGGGGTGCCGACCCCCGAGATGACGCTGGAGCTGCCGCTGCTCGACGTCTTCGGCCGCGGCGGCGCCCTGAAGTCCTCCTGGTACGGAGACTGCCTGCCCTCGCGCGACTTCCCGATGCTGATCGACCTGCACCAGCAGGGGCGGATCGACCTCGGGGCGTTCGTCACCGAGACGATCGCGCTGGACGAGGTGGAGAAGGCCTTCGAGCGGATGCACGAAGGCGATGTGCTGCGCTCGGTGGTGGAGTTCTGATGTCCGTTCGCGCACGTATCGATCATCTGGTCACGTCCGGCACGTTCTCTCTGGACGGCGGCACCTGGGACGTCGACAACAACGTGTGGATCGTCGGCGACGACGAGGAGGCCGTGGTCGTCGACGCGGCCCACGACGCGGAGGCGATCCTGGCGGCGCTGGGCGGGCGCAGGCTCAAGGCGATCCTCTGCACGCACGCGCACAACGACCACATCGACGCGGCCCCCGCCCTGGCGGACACGACGGGCGCACCGATCCTGCTGCACCCCGCCGACCTCCCGCTCTGGAAGCAGACCCACCCCGCGCGCCTGCCGGACGGCGAACTGTCGGACGGGGAGAGCCTGTTGATCGCCGACGTGGCCCTGAAGGTGCTCCACACCCCGGGCCACGCCCCGGGCGCGGTCTGCCTGTACGCCCCGGCGCTGGGCACGGTCTTCACCGGCGACACCCTGTTCGCCGGCGGCCCCGGCGCGACGGGCCGCTCGTTCTCGGACTTCCCGACGATCATCGACTCGATCCAGGGCCGCCTGCTGTCCCTGCCGCCCGAAACGACGGTCCGTACGGGGCACGGGGACGGCACGACGATCGGGGCGGAGGCCCCGCACCTGGAGGAGTGGCTCACCCGGGGCCACTGACCCCCGGCCCCGCGCCCGGCCCCGCCCGCCTTCGCGCCCTGCGGCGACGGGGGCCGGTCGCGCAGTTCCCCGCGCCCCTCAATCCTGGTCGATCTGCGGACCGCAGGTGGCTGGTCGCGCAGTTCCCCGCGCCCCTAGCCCCCCGTCCATCCGCGGGTCGCAGGTGGCTGGTCGCGCAGTTCCCCGCGCCCCTAACCCCCGTCCATCCGCGGGCCGGAGGTGGCTGGTCGCGCAGTTCCCCGCGCCCCTAACCCCCCCCGTCCATCCGCGGGCCGTGGACGGCTGGTCGCGCAGTTCCCCGCGCCCCTAACCCCCCGTCCATCCGCGGGCCGCAGGTGGCTGGTCGCGCAGTTCCCCGGGCCCCTAACCCCCCGTCCATCCGCGGGCCGCAGGTGACTGGTCGCGCAGTTCCCCGCGTTCCTGGCGGTACTGGTGCTGAAGGGGCTCGGGAAGGGGCGAGGTGGGGGAGTTACGCCGCGGGCGGCAAGGCGTACACGGCCCGCGCCGTTCCCCCGGACACAGCCCCCCGCTCACCCGCACTCAACCCCGCGACCAGCTCCCGAGCCACCCCCACCACACCCCCGTACGACGCCGCCAGCCCACACACCGGCCAGTCCGAGCCCCACATCACCCGCCCCGCCCCGAACGCGTCGAGCGCCACCTCCGCGTACGGCCGGAGGTCCGCCACGGTCCAGGCCGCCCAGTCCGCCTCCGTCACAAGCCCCGACAGCTTGCACACCGTGTTCGGCAGCGCCGCCAGGGCGCGCACGTCCGAGGCCCAGGGCTCCAGGGCGCCCGAGGCGATGGGCGGCTTGCCCAAGTGGTCCAGTACGAAGGTGAGTCCGGGATGCCGGGCCGCCGCCGCGACGCATGCGGGCAGCTGGTCCGCGCGGACCACCAGGTCGTACACGAGCCCCGCGCCCGCGACCGCCTCCAGGCCCCGCCGCACGTCACCGCGCGCCAGCCAGTCCGGGTCCTTCTCGGACTGCACCTGGTGCCGGACGCCCACCAGCCGCCCGCCCCCGGGCAGCCGACGCAGCCGGGCCAGGTCGTCGGCGACGCCGGGCGCGGTGAGGTCGGTCCAGCCGACCACCCCGGCCACCAGGTCGCTGCCGTCCGCGAGGGCCAGCAGCTCCGGGGTCTCCTCGGCCACGGTCACCGTCTGGACCACCACCGTCGCCGTGACCCCGGCGGCCGCGGCCTCGCCCCGAAGATCGTCGAGGGTGAAGTCCCGCCGCAGCAGGGCGAGTTCGGGCCCGGCGATCCAGTCCTGGTCGCGGACGCCCAGATCCCACACATGATGATGGGCGTCGACGCAGCCCGCCCCGCTCACAGCTCCCACACCACCGGAAGCCCCGCCCCCGCGCCGTCGCTCCCGTAGTCGTGCGCGACATCGAGCAGCTCGCCCATCCGCTCCTGCCAAGCGACATTCACCGGCAGGGTCGCCAACTCGCTCAGCAGACGTGCGTAATCCGCGCATTCGATCACATGGAACAGCTCGGTGCCGCTGCGCCAGATGGTCCAGGACGTGGCCCCGGCGGCGGAGATGGCGGCCGTGAGCTCCGGAGGCACCTCGCGGTGGGCGGACTCGTACTCCTCGATCCGGTCGGGCCGGACCCGGGTGTGCAGCGCGACCCTCATAGGCCCAGCTCCTCCCAGAGCGCGTCCGGTACGGGCATCGTGAACATGGCGGCGGTGTCGGCGACTTCGGCCGCCGAGCGCGCCCCCACCAGCACACTCGCCACCGCCGGGTGGCGCAGGGGGAAGGCGAGGGCCGCGGCCCGCAGGGGGACGCCGTGGCCCGCGCAGACTGCCTTGATCTTCAGGGCCCGTTCGACGAGCTCCGGGGGAGCGGTGGCGTAGTCGTACGTCGCGCCGGGGCGCGGATCGGCGAGCAGCCCGGAGTTGAAGACCCCGCCGACCACCACGCGCTTGCCGCGGGCGGCGGCCTCCGGGAGGAGTTCGCGGGCGGCGCGCTGGTCGAGGAGCGAGTACCGCCCGGCGCAGAGCACGGTGTCGACGTCCGTCTCGCGCAGGAACCGGACCAGAAGCCCGGTCCGGTTCATCCCGGCGCCGATGGCCCGTACGACGCCCTCCGCGCGCAGCCGTTCCAGGGCCGGGTACGCCTCGCGGAGCGCCTGATCGCCGTGGTCGTCGGGGTCGTGCAGATAGACGAGGTCGATCCGGTCGAGCCCGAGCCGTTCCAGACTGGCCTCCAGGCTGCGGCGCACCCCGTCCGCGCTGAAGTCCCAGCGCCGCCGATGGGTGGCGGGCACGGCGAAGCCCGCCGCGAGATCGTCCCCGCCGCCCTCGTGGGGCTCCAGGATCCTGCCGACCTTCGTGGAGAGCGTGTACGCGTCGCGCGGGCGGCCCCGCAGCGCCGCCCCCATCCGGCGTTCGGAGAGGCCGAGTCCGTAGTGCGGGGCGGTGTCGAAGTAGCGGATGCCCGCGTCCCAGGCGGCGTCCACCGCATCCTGGGCCGTCTCGTCGGTCAGCGGCGAGAAGAGGTTGCCGAGGGCGGCGCCGCCCAGGGACAGGGCGGTCACCCGGCAGGGGCCCGCACCCAGCGAGGTAGCACGCATGCCCGCATATTTATCAGACCTCTACGGGGTTCAGGCACCCCCGAGGCCCCAATTTCCGTACAGCGAGGCCTCATTGGTCCGATGTCTCGCTGCCCGGCCACCTCTCCAGCCGGAGCCGGCTCTCAAACCTCAGGGGCCGCCCGTCCACCGGATCGGTGAACTCCAGGACCCTGGCGAGGAGTTGCAGCGGTGCGCCGAAGTCGTCCGGCGCGGGCTCCGGCAGGACCACCGGGTACACCGGATCGTTGAGGATCGGCAGACCGAGCCCGTGCATGTGGACCCGGAGCTGGTGGGTGCGGCCGGTCGCGGGCAGCAGGCGGTAGCGGCCGAGCCCGCCGCGCCGCTCCACCAGCTCGATCCGGCTCTCGGCGTTGGGCTCGCCCGCCTCCTCGCGGGCGGCGATGACCCCGCGTTCCTTCACGATCCGGCTCCGCACGGTCACGGGCAGGGCCACCTCGGGGTCGTACGCCGCCACCGCCTCGTATTCCTTGCAGACCCGGCGCCCGCTGAACAGGCTCTGGTACGCGCCCCGGTCCTGCGGGCGTACGACGAACAGGGCGAGACCCGCCGTCAGCCGGTCGAGCCGGTGGGCGGGCTGGAGCGCGGGCAGACCGAGGTCGCGCCGCAGCCGGGCCACCGCCGTCTCGGTGATGTGCCGTCCCCGCGGCGTGGTGGCCAGGAAGTGCGGCTTGTCCGCGATCACGATGCGCTCGTCCCGATGGATGACGCCCACCTCGAACGGCACCGGCACCTCCGGCGCGAAATCCCGGTGGAACCACACGTACATCCCGGGCCGGTACGCCTCCGCCCCGCTCAGCGGACCGTCCGTCCCGACGAACCGCCCGTCGCGCAGCATCGCGGCGACCCGCCCGGCGCCGACCGCGCCCGCGAACCGGCCGACCAGATGATCACCGACCGTCGCCCAGGTGCCCTCCGGATCGGCGGGCAGGCGTACACGTACCGGATCGATGCCGTCGCGCTGCGCGAGCGGGGCGGCCGGGGTCCTTGATCTGCGGGTCACGGCACCAGAGAACCCCACCGGACCCCGCAGGGGCAACAGAACCCCAGGTCAGGAAGGCGAACCTTCTCCGCGGCCTACGGCGAGACCCGGGCGGAGGCTCTCCTGGCCTGCTTTCTGCCCGGCGGAGAGGCATGCTGCCAGAGGGGAGAGTGCCCGGAACATCCTGGTTTCGCCGTGAATGAGGTAAAGGGAACGATGAGTGAAGAGTCGGTCATGGGCGGCAAGTGCTGGCTGCTCACCACGAGCGAGCTGGTGCCCGGGGACGTCATCGCGACGGACCCGGACGGCCCCTGGCTCGTCGTGGTGCGCACCGCGCCCGCGACCGAGACGAGGACCAGGCTGTACCTGCGCCCCTTGACCGGCGGCCCGGACCTGGAGCGCATGCTCCCGCGCTACGAACGCCAGGTCGTCCGCACCACGCGGGTGGACCCCGCCGATCTGCCGGACCCCGAACAGTGGACGGTGCCCCGGCGGCGCCGGGTCGTGGTGACCGGCCTCGGCGCCGTCAGCCCGCTCGGCGGCGACGTGCCGGGGCTGTGGCACGGCCTGCTCGAAGGGCGCTGCGGCGTCACGGCCGTCACCGGCCCGGGCTTCGACGGCCTGCCCGTACGGCTCGCGGCCCGGGCCGCCGTGGACCCCGCCGCACTGCTGCCGAGGCCGGTGGTGCGGCGGATGAACCGTTCCGCCCAGTTCGCGCTGCTCGCCGCACGCGAGGCCTGGGGCGACGCCGGACTCGACCCCTCCGGCACCGTGGCCGCCGGCCTGCGCCCGGACCGCGCCGGGGTGTCGATGGGCACGATCATCGGCGGCGCACCCGTGATGGTCGAGAGCAGGCTCGTCCTCGACGAACGCGGCCCGAGGGCGGTCTCCCCGTACACCACGCCCATGATCGTGCCCTCCGCCTCGGCCGCCCAGATCTCCAAGGACCTCGACATCCGGGGCGAGGCACGGACCTTCGTGTCCGCGTGCGCGTCCGGTACGGAGGCGATCGGGCAGGCGATCGACGCCATCCGCGCCGGACGGGTCGACCTCGTGGTCGCGGGCGGCACCGAGGCCGTGATCACCCCGGAGATCCTCGCCGCGTTCGCCGCGATGCGGGCGGTCTCGACGCGCAACGACCAGCCGGCCCGGGCGTCCAGGCCGTTCGACGAGGCGCGCGACGGATTCGTCCTGGGCGAGGGCGCGGGCGTCCTGATCCTGGAGGACGAGGAGCACGCCCGGGCCCGCGGCGCCCGCGTCTACTGCGAGGCGGCCGGCTGGGGCCTGTCGGCGGACGCCTTCCACATGGCGGCTCCGGAGCCGCACGGCCGAGGCGTCGAGGCCGCGCTGCGCTCCGCCCTCGCCGACGCCGGGGCCACCGCCGGGGACGTCGCCCACATCAACGCGCACGCCACGGCCACTGTCGACGGCGACCGCACCGAGGCCCTCGCGCTGTGCCGGCTGTTCGGCAGCCAGACCCGCGACATCCCGGTCACCGCCAACAAGGGCGCCCTGGGCCACCTCCAGGGCGGCGCGGGCGCGGTGGAGGCCATCGCCGCGGTCCTCACCCTGCGCGACGGCCTGATCCCCCCGACCGTCGGCTGCGACCACCCCGAGAAGGGCCTGGGCCTGGACATAGTCCGCGGCACCCCGCGCGCCCTGCCCCCGTGCGGCGACGTGGTCCTGAGCAATTCCTTCGGCTTCGGCGGCCACAACGCGGTCCTGGCCTTCCGCCGCGTCTGACCCGTTGGCCAACTGCCTTACATGAACACGGCTGACACGCATGGGAGTTGATGCGCCTGTTGGCCATGCGTTCCGACTGGTTCGGGCCGCTGTTGATTCCGTAGCCGACCCTCACGCGCGCGTGACTGGTCGGACGGGTCGAGGTGCTCAAGATCGTCTACCCGACAACGCGAATAGTGGCGAAGTGCCATGGACCTGGCACGCGGGGCCGGCCTACCGTCCTCCTGGCGGCAGGGAACGCCCCTGCGCGCCAGGAGGGGCATCATGGCGCGTGAGGAACTGACCCGCCTTACCGGCAGCGTCGGCGGGCCCAACTGTGACGACGACGATTGTCCGAACGTCTACCGGACCGAGCGCGGTTCGATCGTCGTCCAGGGCGACGTGTCCGATGCCTTCACCCCGCCCTCGGGCGAGGGGCTGGTGGAAATCCCGGAGCACATCCTGAGGGAGGCTGTCCGTGCTCTTGGATGGTGACGACTGGCGCCGCTTCTTCGATGCCTTCGAGCGCGAAGCGTGGCGGTTCGAGGCGCAGCCCACGTACACGATGCCGAAGGAGCAGGAGAACGTAGCCCGCTTCCTGCACGGTGAGGACAAGCCCACCGGCCACAATGCCCGCTGGCACGAACGAGTGCGCGGGTACATCGAATCCGGCAGGCACATCGGACGGGTCCGCATCGTGCGTCAGCCGCTCACCGACTACCAGCTGTATCAATTTGCCTGGGGTATCCCCGGAAACATTTCCGCTGGGGAGGACATTCGCATCTTGGATGTGACACGTGAGGATCTCGGGTTGCCGCTCTCAGGCCGAGACTGGTGGATGTTCGACGATTCCCGCGTCGTTCACCTGAACTTCCGCCCGGACGGAACTCAGATAAATCGTGAAGCCTACGAAGGCGACCCGGCCCCCTATCGGGAGTGGAAGCGGGTCGCCCTGGAGCACGCAGTACCTTTCGAGGAGTACGTGAGGGGCCTTGACGCTTGACCCCGACCAGCTGGGCCAGTCGAAAGCTGACCTGGCGGAAACACTCCGCAGCATGCGAAGGCGAGCCGGGCGTACTCAGGTCTGGCTCGCTCGGCGCTGCAATGTTTCTCAGACCAAGCTGAGCAATATCGAGACGGGTCGAGTCACTCCTGGTCTTGTCGACGTCGAGTTGATTCTCAGTGCCCTCGATGCGCCTCCCGAACTCTTGGCCGAAGTCACCGCCCTGGCGCGGCTGGCCAATACGGAGTGGCAAGGTAAGCGGGCGTCGTGGCGAAGAGGGCTGGAGAAGCGGCAAGCCGAGCTGGCCGGTCTTGAAGGGGAAGCTTCGGCGCTGCGCTACTTCCTGCCTGCGATGGTGACGGGACTCCTCGCCACACCTGAGTACATCAGGGCCAGCCTCAGCAACTCCCCAGTGGACACAACCAAGACGGTCGCGAGGAAGCTGGAACGGCAAGCAGTTCTCTACGACAGCACGAAACATTTCACGTTCCTGCTGACAGAACAAGCTGTCAGGTGGGCCGTTGTCCCGCCTGCAGCAATGGCCGTCCAGATGGATCGGCTCGCCTCAATTTCCCACCTGCCCAACGTGCGTATCGGGGTCATCCCTACAGGGACAGTTGTGGGGCGTGGGCCCATGAACACCTTCACCGTCTACGACCAGCGGCTGGCGACCGTCGAGACATTCACCGGCCGAATCGTTTTCCAGGACGCCAGGGATATCGCGGAACACCTCGAAGTTTTCCGCGTGTACGAGTGCCACGCATTGTTCGGCGACGAAGCCAGAGCCTTGTTCGGTCGGTGGGCCGCAGAATGCCGCGCGTGATCATCTACCCCGCAACGCCAATAAAGGTGGGGAAGAGGCGGCACCAGGCGGACACTCGTCAGGGACGAAAAAAGCCGACGAGGGGAAAGCCATGACTAATCTGTTGAAATACCCGCGGCCACCGGTGGAGTTGGCCGGGGCGGTGGAGGCCTACCTGTATGACTGCGCTCCGGCCGACGGTTGCGGGGTTTGCGCGGCCCTCGTGCGGGAGCTGGGGGAGGCCAAGGCGGCCAAGAAGTGGAGTGCGGCGTACGACGCTGCGGCAGAGGTGCGGAATCACCCCCACGCGAAGCGGGGGCGATGATGGAGATGCAGGAATGGCGCGATGCCTGGGGCCGCGCCCAGAATGCCACGGACGCGCCCAGGGAAGCCCTGAACGGTATGGGGGCCGGGGCGACGCAGACGGCGCGGTTGCGGCCTCGGCCACCCGGGTCAGCCATGAGCGAGCCCGCCACGCATACGCCCGAGGAGTTGAGGACGAGTCGATGGCTGCCCCGCACCGGCTTGCCCTGAGTGTCGCGGTCTCCGCGAACATCCGGCACCACGTGCCGGGCGGCGCGGAAGCTCGCCGCCTCCGGTGCGGGCCGACTGGGCCTGTCATTCCCGGTCCGACCGGCCGATTCGCTGGGCCGCTGGTCACGCCGTCGCCCGGAAAAGCAAAAGACCCCAGGTGAACTGGGGTCTCAGCTGGTGTCCGAGGGGGGACTTGAACCCCCACGCCCGATAAAGGGCACTAGCACCTCAAGCTAGCGCGTCTGCCATTCCGCCACCCGGACAAGGTGTCTGTCTCGCGGGCCGTGCCCGTTCCGACGTGGAAAACAATAGCAAACATCCGGGGGTGCTCCATCACCCCCCTGGCCTGCGTGAACACGGGATGTCGACGGGAGGCCGCCCTTGGGCGGCGAGGGGGAGCGGGGGGAGGATGGGGGCGGACCACACGGAGCGACAGCGGGAGGAAGCAGCGTGAGCGAGTCGAGCACGACCCGGACCGGCGGCGTGACCGGTGAGGACGAGGTCGTCGACCTCTGTCGCGATCTGATCAGGATCGACACCAGCAACTACGGCGACCACTCCGGCCCCGGTGAGCGTGCGGCCGCGGAGTACGTCGCGGAGAAGCTCGCCGAGGTCGGCCTGGAGCCCAAGATCTTCGAGTCGCACAAGGGCCGCGCCTCCACGGTGGCCCGGATCGCGGGCGAGGACCCGTCGCGGCCCGCGCTGCTCATCCACGGCCACACCGACGTCGTCCCGGCCAACGCCGACGACTGGACCCACGACCCCTTCGCGGGCGAGATCGCCGACGGCTGCGTGTGGGGCCGCGGCGCGGTCGACATGAAGGACATGGACGCCATGACCCTCGCGGTCGTACGGGACCGGCTGAGGAGCGGCCGCAAGCCCCCGCGGGACATCGTCCTGGCCTTCCTCGCGGACGAGGAGGCGGGCGGCACGTACGGGGCGCGCTTCCTCGTGGACAAGCACCCCGAGCTGTTCGAGGGCGTCACCGAGGCCATCAGCGAGGTCGGCGGGTTCTCGTTCACGGTCAACGAGAAGCTGCGGCTCTACCTGGTGGAGACGGCCCAGAAGGGCATGCACTGGATGAAGCTGACCGTGGACGGCACCGCCGGGCACGGCTCGATGATCCACAAGGACAACGCCATCACGGAGCTGTCCGAGGCCGTGGCGCGGCTGGGCCGTCACAAGTTCCCGGTGCGCGTGACCAAGACGCTGCGACACTTCCTCGACGAGCTCTCGGACGCGCTCGGCACCGAGCTCGACCCGGAGAACATGGACGAGACGCTCGCCAAGCTCGGCGGCATCGCCAAGCTCATCGGCGCCTCGCTCCAGAACACCGCCAACCCGACGCAGCTGGGCGCCGGTTACAAGGTCAACGTCATCCCCGGGCAGGCGACCGCGCACGTCGACGGGCGCTTCCTGCCGGGGTACGAGGAGGAGTTCCTCGCCGACCTCGACCGGATCCTGGGGCCGCGGGTCAGGCGCGAGGACGTCCACGCGGACAAGGCGCTGGAGACCACGTTCGACGGCGCCCTGGTCGACGCCATGCAGACCGCGCTCCAGGCCGAGGACCCGATCGCCCGCGCCGTGCCGTACATGCTCTCGGCGGGCACCGACGCCAAGTCCTTCGACGACCTCGGCATCCGCGGCTTCGGATTCGCGCCGCTGAAGCTGCCGCCGGAGCTGGACTTCGCCGGGATGTTCCACGGCGTGGACGAGCGGGTCCCGGTCGACGGCCTGAAGTTCGGCGTACGGGTCCTCGACCGGTTCATCGACGCCTCCTGACCTCACGCCCCAGGGGTCCCTCAAGGGGCCCCTGGCACCGGTTACGTGCTGAAACGACACTCCACTAATCGTTTGAACGTACGTATCCGACTGAAAAGAGTGAATGCACTCATATGCTCGTAGCCCCATAACTTCCGCCTCGTTACAGGGTGTGCGGTCCGCGGCTGGGATCGCACATTTGCCAACAAGGAGGAAGTAATGATCAAGAAGGTCGTCGCTGCTGCGGCTGTCACTGGTGGTCTGGTTCTCGCGGGTGCGGGCCTGGCTGTGGCCGACGCCGGTGCCCAGGGTGCCGCAGTGCACTCCCCGGGTGTCGCGTCCGGCAATGTCATCCAGGTTCCCGTACACGTGCCGGTGAACGTGTGCGGCAACACGGTCTCCGTGATCGGGCTGCTGAACCCCGCCTTCGGCAACACCTGCATCAACAAGTGACGTTGTGCCTCAACCCGTGAGGGTCTGAGCCGGGCGGCCCCGGAGTGCGCGCCATGCACTCCGGGGCCGCCCGGCATTTCAGCCCGGGCGCAACGGCGCATCCGGGCTTTCCGGAAGGCAGAAGGCAGGGAACGAATCTATGCGACAGGTCACCCGCAAGGGATTGATCACCATGGCGGCCGCGACCGGCGTCATCGCCATGGGCGGCGGCGCCGCGCACGCCGACTCCGGTGCCCAGGGCGGCGCCACGAACTCGCCGGGCGTGCTGTCCGGCAACGCGTTGCAGGCCCCGGTGCACGTGCCGGTCAACGCCTGCGGCAACACCGTGAACGTGATCGGCGCGCTCAATCCGGCGTTCGCCAACACCTGTGCCAACAAGGGCGGAGGCCACCAGGGCGGCGGCGCGATGGCGTCCGGCCACACCAGCAACTCCCCGGGTGTGGGCTCCGGCAACACCATCCAGGCACCCGTCGACGTACCCGTGAACCTCTGCGGGAACAGCGTGAACGTGGTGGGAGTGGGCAACCCCGTGTTCGGCAACGACTGCCTCAACGACGAGAGCGGCCGTCCGGGCCACCCGCAGCACCCGGGCCACCCCCAGCACCCGGGACAGCCCCACCACCCGGGGCACCCCGAGCACCCCGGGAACCCGCACCACCCGGGTGGACACAAGCCGCCCTGCACCCCTGAGCAGCCGGGTCACCCGCAGCAGCCCGGGCACCCCGGGGTCCCGCAGAACCCGGTCAGCCCGATCGCGCACCAGCCGGCCAAGCCCGCTCAGCCTGCCGCGCCCGGCCAGCTCGCCGCGCATGCCCCGGTCACCCAGAGCGTGACCGGGCCCGCCGCCCGGGCCGCGCTGGCGCACACCGGCTCCGAGGGCCTGGGCTTCGCCGCCCCGGCCGCCGCCGGTCTGGTGCTCGGCGGAGCCGTGCTCTACCGCCGCAGCCGCGCCGCGCAGTAGTCGCAGCACCCCCGCAGCCGCACCCGCGGCGGTCATGACGGAGCGGGCCCCGCACCCCTGCGGGGCCCGCTCCGTCATGTCGGCACTCTCACCAGGTGGCCCGCAGCTGGCGGATGATCCGTCGGCGCAGCCGCACCCTGCGGCTGCCGTCCCGGTGCAGACTCAGTCGGTCCAACTCCCAGTGTCCGTACTCGGCATGGTCGGTCAGCAGGCGTGTCGCCTCCTTGCGGGACACCCCGCGGGGGACGTACACGTCGACAAATTCGTATTCCGGCATCGCATCTATTGTGCGGGCAGAGGCCCGGTACGGATAGCGTCTGCACTATGTCTGATGCTGCGCAGCCCACCGCTGCCGAGGTACGTGCCGCCGCCGAGGCGGTCAAAGCCGCGCTGGACCGTCACCTCGATGCGGTGGAACGCCGCACGGGGGACGACGACCCCGGCGTGTACGAGGCGTTCAACGCGCTCGCGGCGGCCGCCGAGGCGTACGACGAGCGGCTCTACGACCGCTATGACGAGGTGACCCCCTTCGAGATCCCCGGCGCCGACGACTCGCTCCCGCCCTACGCGGGCCCCGAGGAACCCAACGCACTCAGCGTGCTCATCCGGCGCGACTACGCCGTGGCCGAGCCCCAGCGCCTGCTGGCCCAGGCCCAGCGGATCACCGACCTCGATCCCGAGGCCGACGACGCGGACGGGGGCGAGCGCACGGCGCCGGTCGTCGGCAGCAGCGTCCACGCCGCGCTCGGCGTCCTCTTCGGCGAGTACGAGCCGGACGAAATCGCCTCCCGGCACAAGGAGTTCGGCCTGGAGGAGGGCGACTCCACGCTGTGGGTGTCGGCCGCCGACGAGCTCCCGGAGCCGGGCGAGTGGCTGAGCACGCCCTTCGACCACGCCGATCCGCAGCGCGTGGTGTGCCGTTTCGACGTGAGCGCCGTCTTCGACGAGGAGGAGCTGGAGGACGGCCTCGACGACGAGGACGACCTGCGACCGGCCCCCTGACCCGGCCCCACGGCAGAGGCCGCGCACCCCGTCGAAGGGGTGCGCGGCCTCTGCCGTGTGCGGCTACCGCGGGGTCTTCAGGAGGCCGTGCAGCAGCGGGGTGAGGCGGGTCGTGCGCGGCGCCGGGAGGATCTCGGCGACGGCCCGGGGGAGCGCCTGGTCCACGCCGTGGACGACGGACAGGTGCCGCTCCGCCCGGCCGAACGCCGTGTACACCCATGCCCGGTTGAGCCCCTGGGCCGCGTCTCCCGGCAGCACCGCGACCACCGCGGGCCAGCGCATCCCGATCGCCTGGTGCGCGGTCAGCGCCCAGCCGTGCCGCAGCGCGGACTCGACGCGCTCCTTCGGTACGAGGACGGGCGTGCCGGCGCAGTCGAGGCGCAGTCCCTCGGCGTCCGCCCCCACGACCGTGCCCGTGACCGTGCGGCCGGGGGCCTGGGCGTAGGCCACCCGGTCGGCCGGGTCGAAGCCGCCGAAGCGGCCGGGGCCCGGGTTCAGGCGCTGCTTCAGGGCCGCGTTCAGCGCCCGGGTGCCCGCCGAGCCGCCGTGGCCGACCGTGACGACCTGGATCTGGTCCGCCGGGATGCCGATCGCCCGGGGGATCGAGTCGGCGAGGAGCTGCACGCAGCGGTGCACCGCCTCGCCCGCGTCCCGCACCGGGACGATCACCACTTCCTTGCCGGGCGCCTCGACCTGGTTCAGCTCGCCGATGCCGATGCCCGAGACCAGCTCGCCGACCGGCCCGGGGTCGGGCATCCGCGAGGCCACGAGCGGGCAGACCCGGGCGGCCAGCACGTCCTGGAAGACCAGACCCGCGCCCGCCGGGCCGAGCACCCCGGGATCGCCGCTCAGGACGAGACGGCAGCCGTCGGGCAGCGACTCCACGAGCGCGGCCGCGGTCTCCACGTCGAGCTGCGTCGCGTCCTGCACCACCAGGACGTCGAGGGCGAGCGCGCCGTCCGCGTCCCGGCCGGGGCCCTCGCCGGACAGCAGCCCGGCGACCGTGAACGCGGCCAGCGGGCCGGTCAGTTCGGCCAGCCGACGCCGGCCGTCCGCGGTGTGCGCCGCGCCCGCGGCGCGCAGTCCGGCCGCCGCGGCCGCCGTCACCACCGCCGCCGACTCCGCGCGCGCGGCCTCGCCGCCGGTGTGCGCCACCAGGCCGCTGCCCGCGACCGCGCGGACCAGCTCGCCGCCCTCCGGCCAGACCGAACCGTCCTCGCGCACCGGCGAGTTGAGCAGGCGGGCCAGGCCGTCGGCCAGGCTCTCCTCGGCCAGGGCGTACCGGTCGAGCCCGAGCAGCACCTCGACCGGCTCGGCGGGCTCCGCCGCCTCGGCCCCGGCGCCGTCGTCCTCTTCGGACGTCGGCTCGTCCGCCAGGCCGTCCTGGAAGACCAGCACCACGCCCTCGGCGATGGCCTGCTGCACCGCCTCGTCCGGATCGGGGACGGAGCGCCCGGCCAGCGCCTTGCGCACGTCGTCCGCCGCCAGCGCCGTGTGCCCCTGGACGGCCGCCTGCTCCAGGATCCAGCCGACCAGCGCGGCCGACCTGCGCTCGTCGTCCGGTCGGCACTCCGCGCCGAGCAGCGCCCGCGCGAAGCCGTCGGCCTGCTCGGGCCGCACCCCGGGCACGGCCAGGAGCTGCCAGGGGTCCGCACCGAGCCGCTCGGCCGCGTGCTCGCCGAGGGCACCGGTGACCTGGGCGGCCAGCGCCTCGGGCGCGCCGCCCCGGGTCAGCACGTCACGTACGGAGCCGAGGGCCTCGGCCGAAGCGGCGGGCGCGGGCCGCGGGGCCGCCTGCGGGCGTACCGGGGCGGCCTGCGCAGCCGGGGCGGGCTTGCGGGGGGCGGGCGGCGGGCCGCCGAAGAACGCGGCTCCCGACTTCTCTCCGCTCTCCACGGCCCGCACCGCGGCGAGCAGGTCGGCGGCCTGCCCGCTCAGCTTGGCGCCGGCCGTGATCGGCGCCTCCTTCTCCGCCTTGCGCTGCTCGATCCTGGCCCGCAGCTCCCGCTGGGCCGCGAGCTCCGCCGCCGCCTCGGAGATCTCGGGCGCCTTCGCGTCGGCCGACTCGGCTGTTTCGGGACTCCCGGTTGCGCCCTCGGGCCCGGGGTCCTCGGCGGTCCCGGGCCCGGCGGGGCTGTCGCTGTCGGGCTCGGGGGCCCCGGCCTCTTCGGCGGTCTCCCCGGCCGGGCCAAGGTCGCCTTCGGGGCCGGGCACCTCCGCGGTCGCGGATCCGGCACCGACCGCGGTGTCCGCGCCATCCACGGCGGGGTCGCCGACGGTGTCGGCCTGCGCGTCGGCGGACGCCTGCGCGGTCTCGGGCGCCACCTCCGCCCCGGCGGATTCGTCGGCCGTGGATCCAGGGGCCGAGCCCTGGGGAAGCGCAGTCACAGCGTGCTCCAGTCCTGATCGGGATAGCGGTGCACGGGCGCCGACACATCGTCGAGCGCCTGGCAGATCTCGTCAGGAAGACTAAGGGCCTCCACTGACAATGCCGCCGCGAGCTGCTGCGCGTTGCGCGCGCCGATGATAGGCGCCACCACTCCCGGCCGGTCCCTCACCCAGGCCAGCGCCACCTGAAGGGGTGTCGCGGCGAGTCCGTCGGCCGCTATGCAGACGGCGTCGACGATCCGGCTGGCCGCCTCGTCGAGGTAGGGCGCCACGAACGCGGACAGGCCCTCCGACGCGCCCCGCGAGTCCGAGGGCGTCCCGTGCCGGTACTTGCCCGTGAGCACGCCCCGGCCGAGCGGCGAGGAGGGCAGCAGGCCGACGCCCAGGTCCAGGGCGGCGGGCAGGACCTCGCGCTCCACGCCGCGCTGGAGCAGCGAGTACTCCATCTGGGTGCTCGCGAGCCGGGTCCGTACCCCGGGCGCGGCGAGTTGCCAGGTCGCGGCCTTGGCGAGCTGCCAGCCGCAGAAGTTCGAGATGCCCGCGTACCGCGCCCGACCGCTGCTGACCGCGATGTCCAGGGCCTGGAGGGTCTCGTCCAGCGGGGTCGCGGGGTCGAAGGCGTGGACCTGCCAGAGGTCGACGTAGTCGGTGCCCAGCCGTTCGAGGGAGGCGTCGAGGGCGCTGAGGAGATGGCCGCGCGAGCCGTCGAAACGGCGGTCGGGGTCGGGCACGCTGCCCGCCTTGGTCGCGATGACCAGGTCCCTTCGCGGCGCGAGCCGCTCGACCAGCTGCCCGAGCAGGTACTCGGCGTCCCCGCCGCCGTACACGTCGGCCGTGTCGATGAGCGTGCCGCCCGCGTCCCAGAAGACCTTCAGGAGTTCGGCGGCGTCCTGCTCGCCGACGTCCCGGCCCCACGTCAGGGTGCCGAGCCCGATCCGGGATACGCGCAGGCCCGTGCGGCCGAGATGCCTCTGCTCCATGGGCGCTGAGATTACTGGCCGGGGGCCCACGGGGAGAGAGCCTGTGGACAACTCGGCCCTGCCGCAGCGCGCCACCGCGCGCTAGAGTCCCCGGCACAGGAACGTTACTCATGAGTAAGACGCGGGAGTGGACGCGTACCTACGCGTCACGACGAGTAAGGGGATCGGCCATGCGGCTCGGCATCAACCTCGGCTACTGGGGCGCGGGAATGGACGGCGACAACCTCGCCGTCGCCAAGGAGGCGGACAAGCTCGGCTACGACGTCTGCTGGGCGGCCGAGGCCTACGGTTCGGACGCGCCGACCGTCCTGGCGTGGGTCGCCGCCCAGACCGAACGCATCGACGTGGGCTCCGCGATCCTCCAGATCCCGGCCCGCCAGCCCGCCATGACCGCGATGACGGCCGCCACCCTCGACTCGCTGTCCGGCGGCCGCTTCCGCCTGGGCCTCGGCGTCTCGGGACCCCAGGTCTCCGAGGGCTGGTACGGCGTCAAGTTCGACAAGCCGCTCGCCCGCACCCGGGAGTACGTCGAGATCGTCCGCAAGGCGATGACGCGCGAGCGGCTCTCCTACGAGGGCGAGCACTGGACGCTGCCGCTGCCCGGCGGCCCCGGCAAGCCCATCAAGCTGACCGTGCACCCCCAGCGCGAGCACATCCCGCTCTACATCGCCGCGATCGGCCCCAAGAACCTGGAGCAGACCGGCGAGATCGCCGACGGCGCGCTGCTGATCTTCCCGGCCGCCGAGCACATCGAGGCCACCGCGATCTCCCACATCCGGGCGGGCCGCGAGAAGGCAGGCCTGACCATGGACGGCTTCGACGTCTGCCCCACGCTGCCGATCTCGCTCGGCGCCGACGCCGACGTACCCGCCCTCGCCGACATGTTCCGCCCGTACACCGCGCTGTACGTCGGCGGCATGGGCAGCCGCAAGCAGAACTTCTACAACCAGCTCGCTCAGCGCATGGGATACGAGAAGGAGGCCGCCGAGATCCAGGACAAGTACCTGTCCGGGGACAAGGCGGGCGCGGGCGCCGCGGTGCCGCAGCAGCTCATCGACTCGACCACGCTGCTCGGCTCGGTGGAGCGGATCGCCGACCGGATGCAGGCGTACGCCGCCGCGGGCGTCACCACGCTGACCCTGGCCCCGGCCGGCTTCACGCTGGACGAGCGGCTCGCCTCGCTGCGCGCGGGCACCGAGGCGCTGGAGCGCGCGGGGCTCGCGTAGGGGAGGGGCTCTGCGGCCGTGGTGGGGGCTCGGGGGGTCTTCCCCGCCACGGCCGTCTGCCTGACAACGCCCGGCCGCGCCGCCCGGTTACGGCGGTGGGGGCACCGCACATTCCTTCGTTCGGCCCAGTGGGTCCGGGACCCCTGTTGCCGCGGGTGGTCTGCCGCATTTGACTCGGTTTCGCATGGTCCCTGTGCGACCCCGGAGGTACGGCGATGCTCTCGGCCAAGAGCCTGTTCCAGGAGATCCTCGACGACGACGAGTCGTTCCGGCTCTTCTGCTCCATCGCGGCCAGCGGGGAGTCCCAGGGAGGCTGGGAGAACGGCCGGATCGCCGCCCTCCTGCCCGCCGAATGCCGCGCGCTCGCCCCCAAGGTCGCCCGGCACGGCGCCGACGAGGACAAGCACGGGCGGATCTTCCACGCGCTGATGAAGAAGCGCGGCCTGAGCCCCGTCGACGTACCGCCCGAAACCGACTACACGATGCTGCTCGAACAGAACGGCATCGGACTCGGTCACGCGCTGCTCCGGGGCGAGAAGCCGCTCAGCGAAAGGGACGTCGTCGTCTACCTCGCCCACAGCCGGGTCACCGAGCAGCGCGCGTCCGAACAGATGGAGCTGCTGCGCAAGCACTTCGGCGCGGACCCCGGCATCGGGCGCGCGGTGCGGATGATCTCCGACGACGAGGACAACCATCTGGCGTACTGCCACGAGGAGTTGCTGCGCCTGGCCCGCGCCGGACACGCCCGCGCGATCCAGGAGGCGCTGCGCGCCTGCGCGCTCGCCGAGATCCGGGTCTACCGCGACGTCAGCCTCGCCGTGATGGCCCACATGGGGCGGATCCTCCACTGGCCACGCGCCAAGAGGGCGGCCCTCGCCGCGGGAATCCACGCGGTGTACGCCTACGAACGGCTCGCGGGATGGCGCCGGATGGTCAGCCTCACCATGCCCGAGCGGCGCGACGCGCTGGGCGGACCCGCCGTCGCGGCGCCCGGCTTCGCCTGACTACAGCCAGCCCCGCCGCTTGAACAGGCGGTACAGGACGACCTCCAGGACGACCATCAGCAGGATCACCGCCGGGTAGCCCCACCACCAGTGGAGCTCGGGCATGTCGTCGAAGTTCATGCCGTACACACCGGCCACCATCGTGGGGACCGCCGCCATCGCCGCCCACGCCGAGATCTTCCGCATGTCGTCGTTCTGGCGGACGCTCACCTGGGCGAGATGGGCCGAGAGGATGTCGGACAGCAGCCGGTCCAGGCCCTCCACCGCCTCGTTGGCGCGGGTCAGATGGTCGTTCACGTCGCGGAAGAACGGCTGCGACTCGGCGTTCACGAACGGCACCCCCGCGCTCGCCAGGCGCTGCACGGGCTGGGCGAGCGGGCCGGTGGCCCGGCGGAACTCCAGGACCTGCCGCTTGAAGGTGTAGATCCGCGACGCGGTGTTCTTGGTGTCGCCGCCGCCCGTCGGCGAGAAGATCAGCGCCTCCAGCTCCTCCAGGTCGGTCTGGAGCTCCGCGGCCACGTCCGTGTAGTGGTCGACGACCGCGTCGCTCACCGCGTACAGGACCGTCGTCGGCCCGTGCCGCAGCAGCTCGGGCTCCGCCTCCAGACGCTGCCGGACCGCCTTGAGGGGCGCGCCCTCGCCGTGCCGCACGCTCACCACGAAGCTGTCGCCCACGAAGAGCATCAGCTCGCCGGTGGAGACGGTGTCGCTGCGGGGCTCGTACACGACGGGCTTGAGCACCATGAACAGCGAGTCGTCGTACACCTCCAGCTTGGGCCGCTGATGTGCCTTGAGGGCGTCCTCCACGGCCAGCGCGTGCAGCCCGAACTCGCTGCTGACCAGGTCGAACTCCTCCTCGGTCGGCTCGTGCAGCCCTATCCACACGAAGCTGTCCCCGGCGGCGCGGGCCTCACCGAGCGCGTCCGAGAAGTCCTTGGGGCCGTCCGTGCGGCGGCCGTCGCGGTAGATGGCACAGTCGACGATCATCGCGGGCATTGTCCCGTGAACGGGAGCCGCCCGCACCCGCCGGCCGCCCGGCGCCTAGGCTGGCGGGCATGGCCACGCTGATCCTCGTACGCCACGGACGCTCCACCGCCAACACGGCGGGGGTGCTGGCCGGCTGGACGCCGGGTGTCGCCCTCGACGAGCGCGGCAGCGCCCAGGCCGCCGCCCTGCCCGCCCGGCTCGCCTCCGTGCCGCTCGCCGCCGTCGTCACCAGCCCCCTGCAACGCTGCCGCGAGACCGTCCAGCCGCTCCTGGACGCCCGCCCCGGGCTGCCGCTGCACCCCGAGGACCTGATCGGGGAGTGCCACTACGGCGACTGGTCGGGCCGCAAACTCTCCGAGCTCTCCACCGAGCCGCTGATGGAGGTCGTGCAGCAGCACCCCTCCAACGCGGCGTTCCCCGGCGGCGAGTCGATGCGCGCCATGCAGACCCGGGCCGTCGAGGCCGTACGGGACTGGAACACCCGGATCGAGACGGAGCACGGCCCCGACGCGGTCTACGCCATGTGCTCGCACGGCGACATCATCAAGTCCATCGTGGCGGACGCCCTCGGCATGCATCTCGACCTCTTTCAGCGGATCTCGGTGGAACCGTGTTCCCTCACGGTGATCCGTTACACCCGCCTGCGCCCCTACCTCGTACGCCTCGGCGACACCGGCGACCTCGCCTCCCTGGCCCCGCGCGAGGCCCCCGCGGACGAACAGGCCGAGGTCGGTGGCGGTGCGGGAGCACCGTGATCGCCGCGCGCAGTAGGGTGGACGCGCCGAAAACCGCCGCTCCAACTCCGAACTAGGGAGACCAGAACGTGTCCCGTCAGGTGTTCTTCTACGACCCGCCGGACCGTTTCGTGGCCGGCACGGTCGGGCTCCCCGGGCGCCGTACGTTCTTCCTTCAGGCGTCCGCGGGCAGCCGCACCACCAGCGTCGCCCTGGAGAAGACCCAGGTCGCGGCGCTCGCCGAGCGGATCGACGAGCTGCTCGACGAGGTCGTGCGCAGGACCGGGGGAAACGCTCCTGTGCCCGCCGTGGCCCCGCCCGACGTCACCGACACCGCGCCCCTCGACTCACCCGTCGAGGAGGAGTTCCGGGTCGGCACCATGGCGCTGGCCTGGGACGGCGACGAACAGCGCATGATCATCGAGGCGCAGGCCCTGGTCGAGCTCGAAGCGGACACCGAGGACGATCTGGCCGAGGCCGAGGAGCGGATGCTCCAGGACGAGGAGAACGGCCCGCCGATGCTGCGGGTGCGCCTGACCGGAGCCCAGGCCCGGGCCTTCGCCAAGCGGGCCCTCGACGTCGTGAACGCGGGCCGGCCGCCGTGCCCGCTGTGCAGCCTCCCGCTCGACCCGGAAGGACACGTATGCCCGCGCCAGAACGGATACCGCCGCGGAGCCTGACCTCCGCCGAGCTCCTCGCCCGGGGTGAGCTCACCGTCCTCGGGCGGATCCGCGAGGCGTCCAACGCGGTCCTGTACTGCTCCGTCTCGTACGGCGAGGACAGCGCGGAGTGCGTCTACAAGCCCGTCGCCGGGGAGCGGCCGCTGTGGGACTTCCCCGACGGCACGCTCGCCCAGCGCGAGGTCGCGGCGTACGAGGTGTCGCTCGCGACCGGCTGGGACCTCGTGCCGCCCACCGTGCTGCGCGAGGGCCCCTATGGCGAGGGCATGGTCCAGCTGTGGATCGAGCCGGTGGAGGGGGACTCCGGGCTGCTCGCGCTCGTCGACGACGAGGAGCCCGCCGAGGGCTGGAAGGCCGTCGCGCTCGCCGAGGTCGGTGAGGGGCGCACCGCGCTCCTCGTACACGCCGACGACGAGCGGCTGCGGCGGCTCGCGGTGCTCGACGCGGTCATCAACAACGGGGACCGGAAGGGCGGGCACCTGCTGCCCGCACCGGACGGGCGGCTCTACGGGATCGACCACGGGGTCACGTTCAATGTGGACGACAAGCTCCGGACGCTGCTGTGGGGGTGGGCGGGCGAGCCGCTCACCTCGGAGGCGGTGGGCGCCCTGAAGGGCCTGGCCGAGGCCCTTCGACCCCTGGAGCCCCTTGCCACCCGGTTGGCCCAGTTGCTCACCGCGGCCGAGGTGGACGCGCTGCGGGCGCGGGTCGCCGCGCTGCTGGCGACCGGGGTGCACCCCGAGCCCTCGGGGGAGTGGCCCGCCATCCCCTGGCCCCCGGTGTGACCCTCCCCCACCCCGGGGCACCTCGCCCCCGGACCGTGCGGGCGCCCCCACCCCGCTTTCGACCGCGGGCCGTGCGTGGCCCGTCGCGCAGTTCCCCGCGCCCCTCAGCAGTACGGTGCTGGCCCGCATGGGGTCTGGGGCGGAGCCCCAAGTAGCAGTCTTGGGGCGGGGTGCGCAAGAGGGGGGATTCGGCCAAGACCGGTATCCGGTTCGTATCCGGAACGTGCGTCCGGTTACGCTCATGTACATGCATGCCTGGCCCGCTTCTGAGGTCCCCGCCCTGCCCGGCAAGGGCCGCGACCTCCGGATCCACGACACCGCGACCGGCGGTCCTGTCACCCTCGACCCCGGTCCCGTCGCCCGTATCTACGTCTGCGGGATCACCCCGTACGACGCGACCCACATGGGTCACGCGGCGACCTACAACGCGTTCGACCTCGTTCAGCGCGTGTGGCTCGACACCAAGCGGCAGGTTCACTACGTCCAGAACGTGACGGACGTGGACGACCCCCTGCTGGAGCGGGCCCTGCGCGACGGCAAGGACTGGGTCGAGCTCGCCGAGGGCGAGACCGCCCTGTTCCGCGAGGACATGACCGCCCTGCGGCTGCTCCCCCCGAAGCACTACATCGGTGCGGTCGAGTCGATACCCGGGATCGTCCCGCTCGTCGAACGGCTCAGGGACGCGGGAGCGGCGTACGAGCTCGAAGGGGACGTCTACTTCTCCGTCGAGAGCGACCCGCACTTCGGCGGCGTCTCGCACTACGACGCGGCGTTCATGCGGGCGCTGTCCGCAGAGCGCGGCGGCGACCCCGAGCGCCCCGGCAAGAAGAACCCGCTCGACCCGATGCTGTGGATGGCCGCCCGCGAGGGCGAGCCGAGCTGGGACGGCGCCTCCCTCGGGCGCGGCCGCCCGGGCTGGCACATCGAGTGCGTCGCCATCGCCCTTGAGCACCTCGGCATGGGCTTCGACGTCCAGGGCGGCGGCTCCGACCTGGTCTTCCCGCACCACGAGATGGGCGCCTCGCACGCCCAGGCGCTGACCGGCGAGTACCCCTTCGCCAAGGCGTACGTGCACGCCGGCATGGTCGCCCTGGACGGCGAGAAGATGTCCAAGTCCAAGGGCAACCTGGTGTTCGTGTCGAAGCTGCGCCGCGACGGCGTGGACCCGGCCGCCATCCGGCTCTCCCTGCTGGCCCACCACTACCGGGCCGACTGGGAGTGGACCGACCAGGTGCTCCAGGACGCCGTCGAGCGCCTCGACCGCTGGCGGTCCGCCGTGTCCCGCCCCGACGGGCCGTCCGCGGACGCCCTGGTCGAGGAGGTCCGCGAGGCCCTGGCCGACGACCTGGACGCGCCCGCGGCCCTCGCCGCGGTCGACCGCTGGGCCGAGCGCCAGGAGGCCGACGGCGGCACGGACGAGGCCGCCCCCGGCCTCGTGTCGCGTACGGTCGACGCCCTCCTCGGTGTCGCCCTGTAGGGACCCGAACCACCACGACACGCGCCAACCCGCCCTGCCGGAACCGCCCTTGGACTCCTCGTGAGTCCGGGGGCGGTTCCGTTTTTTGCCTGCCCGCCCCATGGTCCAATGCTCGTTCGTGCGCTAAACACGCTATATGCAATCACCAATACGCACGAGAGTGGCGCTCGCGGGGGCGGCCGTGCTCGGTCTGCTCGCGGTGTTCGCCGGACCCGGCAGCGCGCAGGCCGACACCCCGGCCGACACCTCCGTGGGCGACGTGACCGGCTTCGAGGCCGCCGCGGGCTCCGTCTTCAAGCTGCACGCGGGTGCGGCCGAGGCCCGGGTCAGCTTCGTGGCGGCCGACACCTTCCGCATCGAACTCGCCCCGGACGGCAAGTTCACCGACCCGACCGGTTCCGACATCGTCCTGCCGCAGGGCAAGCCGCCCGCCACCCGCTGGAAGGACCGGGGCGACCGTTACGAGCTGAGCACCGACAAGGTCACCCTGCGCGCCTTCAAGTCCCCTCTCCGCTTCGCCCTCTACAAGGCGGACGGCACCCGGCTGTGGGCCGAGACCAAGCCGCTCGGCTGGACCAAGGACGCCACCACCCAGACCCTGTCCCGGGGCGCCACCGAGCAGTTCTACGGCGGCGGCATGCAGAACGGCCGCGGCAACACCTCGCACCGCGACCAGACCGTCCAGGTGGGCGTCGACGACAACTGGAACGACGGCGGCCACCCCAACTCCGTGCCGTTCTACCTCTCCACGGCCGGCTACGGCGTCTACCGCAACACATACGCCCCCAACACGTACGTCTTCGGACAGCCCGTCACGGCCAGCGCCAGGGAACGGCGCTTCGACGCCTACTACTTCGCCGGTGACGCCAAACAAGTCGTCGGCGCGTACACCCGGTTGACCGGAAAGCCGTTCCTGCCGCCCGTGTACGGACTCGAACCCGGCGACTCCGACTGCTATCTGCACAACGCCAACCGGGGCGAGCGGCACACCCTCGACGCGGTGAAGATCGCGGACGCGTACAAGTCCAACGGCATGCCGAACGGCTGGATGCTCGTCAACGACGGCTACGGCTGCGGCTACGAGAACCTCCCCGAGACCGCCAAGGGCCTCCAGAACGACTCCATGCACCTGGGCCTGTGGACCGAGGACGGCCTCGACAAGCTCGCCGACCAGGTCAAGGCGGGCCAGCGGGTGGCGAAGCTGGACGTCGCCTGGGTCGGCGACGGGTACAAGCACGCCCTCGACGGCTGCAAGGCCGCCTACCAGGGCATCGAGGCCAACAGCGACGCCCGCGGCTTCACCTGGGCGCCGGAGAGCTGGTCGGGCGCTCAGCGCTGCGGAGTCCAGTGGTCCGGCGACCAGTCGGGCAGCTGGGACTACATCCGCTGGCAGATCCCGACCTACGCGGGCGCGACCCTGTCGGGCCTCGCCTACACCAGCGGTGACATCGACGGCATCTTCGGCGGCAGCCCCAAGACCTACACGCGCGATCTCCAGTGGAAGTCCTTCCTGCCCGCCGTGATGACCATGGACGGCTGGGCCGCGAGCGACAAGCAGCCCTACCGGTACGGCGAGCCCTACACCTCGATCAACCGGAACTACCTGCTGCTCAAGGAGTCGCTGCTGCCCTACATGTACTCCTACGCCCACGAGGCCACCAGGACCGGCATCGGGCCGGTCCGGCCGCTGGCCCTCGAGTACCCGGACGACCCGAAGGCGGCCACCGACGCAGCCAAGTACGAGTTCCTCTCCGGCGAGGACTTCCTCGTCGCGCCGGTGTACCAGGACACGACCGTACGCAACGGGATCTACCTGCCCCGGGGCACCTGGATCGACTACTGGAGCGGGCGCACCTACCAGGGGCCGACGACCGTCGACGGCTACAGCGCACCGCTCGACACGCTGCCACTGTTCGTGAAGGCGGGCGCCGCCGTCCCGATGTGGCCCGGCATCCGCAGCTACCAGGACCGCACGGCGGCCTCCCCGCTCGCCTGGGACATCTACCCTCAGGGCCGCTCCTCCTTCCGGCTGTACGAGGACGACGGCGTGACCCGCGCCAACCGCTCCGGCGCGTACGCCACCCAGCGTGCCGATGTCGCCGCCCCGCAGCGCGGACCGGGCGACGTGACCGTCCAAGTGGGCGCGAGTGACGGGCAGTTCACGGGCAAGCAGACCGCCCGTCCCTATGTGCTGACGCTGCACACCGGCAGCGCGCCCGCCACCGTGGAGGTCGCGGGGCACCGGCTCGCACGGCTCGGCTCCAGGGCCGCGTACGACAAGGCGGCCACGGGCTGGTTCTACGACCCGGGCGACCGGGGCGGCGTGGTGCTCGTGAAGACCGCGACCCTGCGCACGGACCAGGCGTTCGAGGTGAAGCTCAAGGACACCAGCGCCGTGGGCGGCCGGACGCCGGGCGCCCAGGTCACCCTGGCCGCGCCCGCCGGGCAGGAGCTCGGCGCGGGCGCGCCCGGCACGGTGGCCGTGGACGTCACCGCCGGAACCAGGGACGCGACCGGCGTCCGGGTCTCCCTCGCCGCCCCGGCCGGATGGACCGTGAGCCCCGCCGCGACGCTCGACCGGGTCCCGGCGGGCACCACGCGGCGCGTCGAGGTGGCGGTCACCCCGGCACCCGACGCCCAACCCGGCGAGGCCACGCTGACGGCCAACTCGACTTCCCGGCAGGGAAGTTCACAGCAGCGGATCGCGGTCTCCGTGATGCCGCCGCCGCCCTCGAAGGACACCTGGGCCAGTGACATGGTCTGGCTGACCCGGACCAACGGGTACGGGCCGCCCGAACGCGACCGGTCCAACGGCGAGTCGGGGGCCTCCGACGGGCACACCCTCACGCTCGCGGGGAAGACGTACGCCAAGGGCATCGGCGCCCACGCCGACTCCGACATCGAGGTCTACACGGGCGGCCGCTGCACCGCCTTCACCGCCGACGTCGGCATCGACGACGAGATCAACGGCTACGGGGAGGTGGCCTTCTCCGTCGTGGCGGACGGCAAGGTGCTCTGGACCTCGCCGAGGGTGACCGGGGCCTCGGCGACCGTGCCGGTGAACGTTCCGCTCGGCGCGGCCCGACACGTCCACCTCCTGGTGACCGACACCAACAACTCCAAGTCCGGTGACCACGGGGACTGGGCCGCGGCGAAGTTCAGCTGCGCCTAGGCACGCCGCGGGCGCCGGGCGGGGACCTGCCCACCCGGCGCCCTCTGTGCGGGAGTTGGCGCTACTGCTTGTTCACCACGATCGCCTGGATGAGGCTGTTGGTGGTGTCGTAGAACCCGATGACCTGCTGCCCGAAGGCGAAGGCCACCTGGACGCCGTCATGCGTGGCGGGGCTGGGGTTCGCCAGCTGGCGCCAGCTGCCGTCGATGAACAAGTACAGGATCGAGGGCTGGCCGGGCAGCGGGGCCACGACGTCCCAGAACTTCGTGGCGATGCCGCTGACCAGGGCGGAGCTGTTGACCGCGGCCGGCAGCACCAGCGGCTGACCGATGGACTGCTGGCCCTGCTGTCCCTGCTGGCCGCCCATCTGCTGGAGGAGCTGCTGGTAGGGCTGCTGCTGGCCGAGCTGCTGGAGCTGCTGCTGGATCTGCGGCGGGATCTGCTGCTGGCCGAAGCCCTGCTGACCGATGCCCTGCTGGTACGACGGGTTGAACCCCTGCTGACCGATGCCCTGCTGGCCGAAGCCCTGCGGCGGGGAGGTGCTGGGGCCCTGCTGGCCCGGCTGCTGGCCGTACTGCTGCGGGTGCTGCTGGTGTTGCTGGCTCATCTGCGGGGTGGTGCTCATGCGGGTGTCACCTTCCCTGTTGTGAGTTCCGTTCGCCGTCCGGTGTCCGGACGCTCAGCCGGCGACCACCAGGCCGACGACCTCGTCGTCCGAGAACCAGACCCTGATGTCCGGCCGTCCGCCCGCGAAGGCGGAGTGCACCGCCTGGCGGAGTTCGGGCCCGGGGTTGTTCAGGTTGCGCCACGCCCCGGCGACGAACAGCCGGAGCCTCGGAGGCAGTTCATGGGGGTACGGGATCAGTTCGTCCCAGTACCGTTCGGCCTGGCCGGTGCCGACCGTCGAGGGCATAAGACGGGTCACCGCGGCCTTGATGTCGGGCCGGCTGCCGATGCGCTGCGAGGCCGGCCGGCCCGGCGCGTCCTGCTGGGGCGAGCCCGTCGACCGCAGGATCGTCCGGGCCCGCTCCGGCGTCATCGGCTCCTGCCCGGTCGCCTTCAGCATGCCCTGCAACGAGGCGAGGGCGCCGACCACGATCGCGGCGGCCGACGAGGTGCCGGAGAACGTGTCCGTGTACCACGCGATCTCCTCGGCCCCGCCCTGGAGGTCACCCGCCCGGTCCCAGAACCCGCCGGTCGTGGTCGCCTCGCGGCCCCAGCCCTGGGCGTCCACGCGGGCTCCGTAGTTGGAGAACGCGAGCCGTGAGCGGTCCGGGCCGTGATCGCGGCCGTGCGTGCCGGGCGGGGGCGCGCCCGCGCCCACCAGGACCGCGCCCGAGGACTGGTTGGACGGGTTAAAGGGGTTGCGCCAGTCGTGCGGGAACGCGTCGGGGCGCCGCTCGTACAGCGCGTCGTCCAGACTCTCGCCGCCGTTGCCGCCCGCCGCCACCACCAGGACGCCCTTGGCGGTCGCCCAGCGGATCGCCGCGAAGTCGTCCGGCCACCATTCGAGCGGGACGTAGCCCTCCTGGTCGTCGCGGTCCTGGAAGTCGAACCTCGGCCCGGGCCGGTGCAGTTCGACCAGGACGATGTCGCCGGGCGAGAGCCGCTCGGCCGCGGCGTGGATCGCCGCCGCCGTGCCGATGCCCTGGAACGAGGCGGCCGCGGTGACTGCCTGCGGGACGATACCGGTGATGCCCTTGTCGTCCCGGTCGCCGCCGATGACGCCGAGGACGGCCGTGCCGTGGTTGCGCCAGGCCATGTCCTGCACCGGGTTGCCCACCACGAGCCCGGCGAGCTTCTCCGCCAGATCCTCGTGGCCCAGCTGCCAGGCGCCCTCGACGTCGATGACGGTGACGCCCTCGCCGGAGCCGCCCGGGCGCAGCCACGCCCAGTACGCGTCGACGCCCTCGGGCGCCGGGGCCAGGTAGCCCTGGCGCCCGGTGTAGTCGGGCGTCGCGGGCGCGCCCTCCTTGAGGCGCTTGACGGTGTCCTCGTCACGGCCCGTCAGTGAGGCCGGCACGGCGCCCGGCTTCACGTACGCCGTCTCGACCTCGGGCAGTGCGGCCAGGCGCGCGCTCAGCTCCCTGGCCCGCTCGCCGCCGCCGCGCACCCGGTAGTAGAGGGACAGGTCCGGCAGGGCCTCGCGGGAGGTGCCCCGGGGGACCTGGGCCAGCCGTTCCTCGCGGCCGAACAGCGGCTCCAGGGCGATCTGTTCGTCGGCGAGGAACATCGTGAGAGCCGAGGTGTCGGCTCCGGAGGCCGAGCGGACGCCCTCCGCGCCGACGCGCAACCGGGACTCGGCCCGCGCGACGACGATCAGTTCCGGCTCGGCTCCGTGATAGGTGAATCCAGCTCCGTCGGGTCCTGGGCCCGCCGTTCCGGGGCCCTGACCCGGGTGAATCCGATCGGTCATCGCTTCCGCCGCTCCCCTCGGGTGCTGTGCTTGGCGTGCCTTCAGGGGACACACCCTGCTACCGCCGCGGCGGGTCGTCCACCCCGCTTGCGCGAAGGGAGTTTGAAATCAAGCTGAATGGGCACCCCGTGCATTTGGTCTGGAAACCGATGTCACGCCGCAATTCGGCCAAACACCACGGGGGTTGGGGGTGTCCGGTGGGGTGTGAGCGTCCCGTGCGGCCGCCCGGCCGACGCTGCCGCGCGGGGGAGGCCGGGGCGGGCCGGAACCGCCCGCCCCGGCCGTTGCCGGATCGTGCCCGCGGCCGGCGCCCGGCGCGACCGGTTCCCGCCGGACGCCGCTCGGCGGCAGGCCCGGGTCAGCTTCCTGAGGGCTCGGCGCCGTGCCACACCGTCGTCACGTTGCAGAACTCGCGGATGCCGTGACCGGAGAGCTCGCGGCCGTAGCCGGACCGCTTCACACCGCCGAAGGGGAAGGCCGGGTGGGAGGCGGTCATCCCGTTGAAGAACACGCCGCCCGCCTGGAGGTCCCGTACGCAGCGGTCGACCTCGTGGCCGTCCCGGGTCCACACGTTGGAACTCAGCCCGAACGGCGTGTCGTTGGCGACCGACACCGCCTCGTCGAGGTCCCGCACCCGGTAGAGCGTGGCGACCGGCCCGAAGGTCTCCTCCTGGTGGATCCGCATGTCCGCGGTGACGCCGGCCAGGACCGTGGGCAGGTAGAACCAGCCCCGCTCCATCCCCTCGGGACGGCTCCCGCCGCACAGGGCGGTCGCCCCCTTGCGCACCGCGTCGTCGACGAGCTCCTCCAGGTCGCTCCGGCCCCGCTCGCTGGCGAGCGGGCCGACGTCGGTGTCCTCCAGGAGCGGATCGCCGACCTTCAACTCCCGCATCCCCGCGGTGAACCGCTCGGCGAACGCATCGTAGACGTCGGTGTGGACGATGAAGCGCTTGGCGGCGATGCAGGACTGGCCGTTGTTCTGCGTGCGGGCGGTCACCGCGGTGCGCGCGGCCCGCTCCACGTCGGCCGAGGGGAGCACCAGATAGGGATCGCTGCCGCCGAGTTCGAGGACGGTCTTCTTGATCTCGTCACCGCAGATCGCCGCGACCGAGCGGCCCGCCGGCTCGCTGCCGGTCAGCGTCGCCGCCGCCACCCGCCGGTCGCGCAGCACCTGCTCGACGCCGTCCGAGCCGATCAGCAGCGTCTGGAAGCAGCCGTCGGGGAAGCCCGCCCGGCGGAAGAGGTCCTCCAGGTAGAGCGCGGTCTGCGGCACGTTCGAGGCGTGCTTGAGCAGGGCGACGTTGCCCGCCATCAGCGCGGGCGCCGCGAACCGGACGACCTGCCAGAGCGGGAAGTTCCACGGCATCACGGCGAGGACCACGCCGAGCGGCCGGTAGTGGACCCGGGCCCGCTCGGCTCCCGAGTCGTGGACGTCGTCCGGCGCGGGCTCCTCGTCCGCGAGCAGGGAGGCCGCGTGCTCGGCGTACCAGCGCAGCGCCTTCGCGCACTTCGCCGCCTCGGCGCGCGCCGCCGCCACCGGCTTGCCCATCTCCAGGGTCATGGTGCGCGCGATGTCGTCCCGGTCGCCGTCGAGCAGGTCGGCCGCCCGCAGCACGAGCCGGGTCCGCTCCTCGAAGCCGGTCGTGCGGTAGGCGCCGAAGGCGGTCTCGGCGGTGGCGAGGCGCCGCTCCACCTCCTCGGGCCCCATGGCACCGAAGCTCTTGAGCGTCTCACCGGTAGCCGGATTCACCGTGGCGATGGCCATGACGTACGACACCTCCCGAAGGCACTGGTCCTTCGACCTTCCCGCGCGCGGGAAGGCGCCGCAACGCGAGCCGCGGCCCGGCCGGGGCTACTCCTCGGGGGACTCCTCGCCGGGCTCGTCCGTCTTCGGCGGCTTCGGTGGCCGGGTGCGCCCGCTGGAGGTGTCGCGCAGATAGGATCCGTCGCCGTCGGTGGCGTGGCCGCCCGCGGTGGCCTGACCGGGGCCGGGGCCGCCGTCGCGGCGGCGCAGGTACCGCTCGAACTCGCGGGCGATGGCCTCGCCGGACGCCTCGGGCAGGTCCGCGGTGTCCCGCGCCTCCTCCAGCGTCTGCACGTACTCGGCCACCTCGCTGTCCTCGGCGGCCAGTTGGTCGACGCCGAGCTGCCAGGCCCGGGCGTCCTCGGCGAGTTCGCCGAGCGGGATCCTGAGGTCGATCAGGTCTTCCAGGCGGTTGAGCAGGGCGAGCGTGGCCTTCGGGTTCGGCGGCTGGGACACGTAGTGCGGCACCGCGGCCCACAGGCTGACGGCCGGAACCCCCGCGTGCGTGCAGGCCTCCTGGAGGATGCCGACGATGCCCGTCGGGCCCTCGTAGCGGGTCTCCTCCAGATCCATGGTCCGTGCCAGGTCCGGGTCGGAGGTCACGCCGCTGACCGGTACCGGCCGGGTGTGCGGGGTGTCGCCGAGCAGCGCGCCCAGGATCACCACCATCTCGACGCCCAGTTCGTGGGCGAAGCCGAGGATCTCGTTGCAGAACGAGCGCCAGCGCATCGACGGCTCGATGCCGCGCACCAGCACCAGGTCGCGCGGCTTGTCCCCGCCGACCCGGACCACGGAGAGCCGGGTGGTGGGCCATGTGATCTTGCGGACCCCGCCGTCCAGCCACACCGTGGGCCGGTTGACCTGGAAGTCGTAGTAGTCCTCCGCGTCCAGCGCGGCGAAGACCTCGCCCTTCCATGCCCCGTCCAGGTGCGCGACCGCGGAGGAGGCGGCGTCGCCCGCGTCGTTCCAGCCCTCGAACGCGGCGATCATGACCGGGTCGACCAGCTCGGGAACGCCCTCCAGCTCGATCACCCAGTGCCTCCCTCCGAAGTTCCCTTGCGTACGTCCCAACCTTACGGCTTCAGACCTACCCAGCCGCAGCCCCCGTGCACGGCCCCGAGGCGTCCGGAGTGACACGGGAATGAAGGGGCGGCTCGCGGGGCAGCAGCACAGGCCGCCCGTGATTCATCCGAGCTGTGCGCCGCGATTTTCGTCAGGACCCTGGACGCTGGCGAACGGACGGGGATATACATCGGATGACCGGTAGAGGTCCGATGTCCACACGGATGTTCCCGTGAACGTTCCGCGGACCTTCTGCGGACGTTCGTTCAGCGGTTCATCCAGGGCATTGATCCATGCGTGGGTCCACGTGTTCTTCCAGGGGGGCGTGCATGAGGCCGAGTGTCACGGGGTTCGAGGTACACGACATCCGCTTTCCCACCTCGGAACGGCTCGACGGCTCGGACGCCATGAACCCCGACCCGGACTACTCGGCCGCCTACGTGGTGCTGCGCACCGCGGACGGCCACGAGGGACACGGCTTCGTCTTCACCATCGGCCGCGGCAACGAGGTCACCGCCGCCGCCATCGAGGCGCTGCGGCCCTACGTCCTCGGCCGCCCGGCGCCGGTCGCCGCGGCCGACCTCGCCGCCCTCCACCACGACCTCACGCACGACTCCCAACTCCGCTGGCTGGGACCGGAGAAGGGGGTCACGCACATGGCGGCGGGCGCCGTCGTCAACGCCGCCTGGGACCTCGCGGCCACCACGGCGGGCCTGCCGGTGTGGGAGTTCCTCGCCTCGATGTCCCCCGAGGACCTGGTCTCGCTCGTCGACTTCCGCTACCTGTCGGACGTGCTGACCCGCCAGGAGGCGCTGGCCCTGCTGCGCGCCGCCGAACCCGGCCGCGCCGAACGGGCCCGGCTGCTGCGCGCCGAGGGCTACCCCGCGTACACCACGTCGCCCGGCTGGCTCGGCTACGACGACGCCAAGCTGGTCCGCCTCGCCAAGGAGGCCGTCGCCGACGGCTTCGCCCAGATCAAGCTTAAGGTGGGCGCCGACCTCGACGACGACGTCCGCAGACTGGGCCTGGCCCGCGCCGCCGTCGGGCCCGGCATCCGCATCGCGGTCGACGCCAACCAGCGCTGGGACGTGTCCCAGGCGATCCGCTGGATGGCCGCGCTCGCTCCGTACGAGCCGCACTGGATCGAGGAGCCGACCAGCCCCGACGACATCCTCGGCCACGCCGCCGTGCGGGCCGGGCAGCCGGTGAAGGTCGCCACCGGCGAACACGTCGCCAACCGGGTCGTGTTCAAACAGCTCCTCCAGGCCGGGGCGGTCGACTTCGTGCAGATCGACGCGGCCCGGGTGGCCGGGGTCAACGAGAACCTGGCGATCCTGCTGCTGGCCGCCAAGTACGGCGTGCCGGTCTGCCCGCACGCCGGCGGGGTGGGCCTGTGCGAACTCGTCCAGCACCTCGCCATGTTCGACTTCGTCGCCGTCTCCGGCAGCCGCGAGGACCGGGTCATCGAGTACGTCGACCATCTGCACGAGCACTTCGCCGCCCCCGCCGTCGTCGAGTCGGGCCACTACCGCGCGCCCACCGCACCGGGCTTCTCGGCCCGGATGCACCCCGAGACGATCGCCGCCTACCGCTTTCCGGACGGCCCGCAGTGGCGGTCGCGCCGTCCGGTCCAGGAGGTCAACTCATGAGCAGTGCAAGGGACTTCGAGGGCATGGCGGCGCTGGTCACCGGCGGCGCCTCGGGCATCGGCGCCGCCGTCGCCGAGCTCCTCATGGAGCGGGGCGCCCGGGTCGCGGTGCTCGACCGGGACCTGAAGGGCGCCCCCGCCGGGGTCCTCGCCCTCCGGGCGGACGTCACCGACGACGCGGGCGTACGGGACGCGGTCACCCGGGCCGCCCGCGAACTCGGCGCCCTGCACACCGTCGTCTCCAACGCGGGCATCGGCGCCGCCGGAACCGTCGAGGACAACGACGACGCCGAATGGCGGCACGTCCTCGACGTCAACGTCCTCGGCATGGTCAGGGTCGCCCGGCACGCGCTGCCCCATCTGCGGCGCGCGGCCCGGGAGCGGCCCGGCCACGCGTCCCTCACCCAGACATGCTCGATCGCGGCCACCGCGGGCCTGCCGCAGCGCGCCCTCTACAGCGCCGCCAAGGGCGCCGTCCTCTCCCTCACCCTGGCGATGGCCGCCGACCACGTACGCGAGGGCGTCCGGGTCAACTGCGTCAACCCCGGCACGGCGGACACCCCCTGGGTCGCCCGGCTGCTGGAGCGGGCGGACGACCCGGAGGCGGAGCGGGCCGCGCTGCGGGCGCGCCAGCCGATGGGACGCCTCGTCTCGGCGGCCGAGGTCGCCGCCGCCATCGCCTATCTCGCCAGTCCCGCCGCGGCCGCCGTCACCGGCACGGCACTAGCGGTCGACGGAGGCATGCAGGGCCTGCGCCTGCGACCGAGTACCTGACGCCACCCCACCAAGGACGGGACCATGAGAGTGCGTACGACAACCGCCGCCGCCTGCGCCGCACTGGTCGCGGCCCTGCTCGTCACGGGCTGCAACCGCGAGTCGGGTGGCGGGTCCGGCGGCCGGAAGGTCGGCATCGACCTGCCGCGCAGCGACAGCGACTTCTGGAACTCCTACCAGAGTTACGTCGAGAAGGGCGTCACGAGCGGCGAGGTCTCCGCGCTGCCGCTCACCAACTCCCAGAACGACGTGGGCAAGCTGGTGGCCGACGTCACCGCCCTCACCGACCAGGGCGCCAAGGCGGTCGTCATGGCCCCGCAGGACACCGGCGCCATCGCCTCCACGCTGGAGAGCCTCAACCAGCGGAAGATCCCGGTCATCAGCGTCGACACCCGCCCGGACAAGGGCGACGTCTACATGGTCGTACGGGCCGACAACAAGGCGTACGGCGAGAAGGCCTGCCAGTACCTGGGCAAGCAGCTGGGCGGCAAGGGCGAAGTGGCCGAGTTCCAGGGCGACCTGAGCTCCATCAACGGGCGGGACCGCTCCGAGGCCTTCAGGTCCTGCATGGACAAGAGCTATCCCGGCATCAAGGTCTACGAGCTGGCCACCGACTGGAAGGGCGACGTGGCCTCCGCCAAGCTCCAGTCCACGCTCGCCGCGCATCCGGGCCTGAACGGCGTCTACATGCAGGCCGGCGGGGTCTTCCTCCAGCCGACCCTGGCCCTGCTCCAGCAGAAGGGGCGGCTCGTGCCGTCGGGCACCGCGGGCCACATCACGATCGTCTCCAACGACGGCATCCCCGAGGAGCTCGACGCGATCAAGGCCGGGAAGATCGACGCCACGATCTCCCAGCCCGCCGACCTCTACGCCAAGTACGCGCTCTACTACGCCAAGGCGGCCCTGGACGGCAAGACCTTCAAGGAGGGCCCCACCGACCACGGCTCGACCATCATCAAGATCCCGGGCGGGTACGAGGACCAGCTGCCGGCCCCCCTCGTGACCAGGTCCAACGTCGACGACCCCGCGCTGTGGGCCAACCAGCTGCGGAAGAAGAGCTAGCCATGGCCCCCGAACCGCACGAGCGCGACACCCCGCCCGCACCCGCCCTGTACGCCCACGGCGTCGTCAAACGCTTCGGACCCACGCTCGCCCTCGACGGCGTCGGCCTGACCGTGCGGCCCGGCGAGTCGCACGCGCTGGTCGGCCGCAACGGCGCCGGGAAGTCGACCCTGGTCGGGGTCGTCACGGGACTGCACCGGCCGGACTCCGGCACCGTCGCCTTCGGCGGCGCGCCCGCCCCGGCCTTCGGCGACCGGACCGGCTGGCAGTCCAGGGTGGCCTGCGTCTACCAGAAGTCCATGGTCGTCCCGGACCTGACCGTCGCCGAGAACCTCTTCCTGAACCGCTTCGAGGGCGAGCGCATCCTTTGGGGCAGGCTGCGCCGCCGCGCGGCGGACCTCCTCGCCGAGTACGGAGTGGACGTCGACCCCGACGCGAGGGCCGGTCAACTGTCGCTGGAGCAACGGCAGTTCGTGGAGATCGCCCGCGCCCTGTCGTTCGGCGCCCGCCTGATCGTCCTGGACGAACCCACCGCCCAGCTCGACGCCCGCGGGATCCAGCGCCTGTTCACCAAGCTCCGCGAACTCCAGGCGCAGGGCGTGGCGTTCCTGTTCATCTCGCACCACCTCCAGGAGGTGTACGACCTGTGCACCGCGGTGACCGTCTACCGCGACGCCCGCCAGGTCCTCACGGCCTCCGTCGCCGACCTGCCCAAGGACGAACTGGTCGCGGCGATGACCGGGGACCGGCCGGGCGCGGGCGGGGCCTCGTGGCGGGCCGCCGCCGGGCCGCGGCGGACCTCGGAGCCGGTGCTGCGGACCGAGGGGCTCGCGCTCGACGGGGAGTTCGAGGCGCTGGACCTCGCGGTGCGCGGCGGCGAGGTGCTCGGCGTCGCCGGGGCCGCAGCCAGCGGGAGCTCCGCCCTCGGTGAGACGCTCGTCGGGATGCGCCGGGCCACCGCGGGCCGGGTCACCGTGCACGGCAGGCCCGTGAAGCCGGGCAGCGTGCCGCACGCCCTGGACGCGGGCATCGGCTACATCCCGGAGGACCGGCATCGCCAGGGCCTGGTCCCGGACCGCTCGGTCGCCGAGAACGCCACGCTGACGGTGACCGATCAGCTCGGGCCCTTCGGGACCGTACTCCCTTCCAGGACACGGGAGTTCGCCCTCGCGATGATCGGGTCGCTGGACATCAGGACGCAGGGACCCGGCCAGCCGGTGTCGGGCCTGTCGGGCGGCAACGCGCAGAAGGTCGTGGTGGCCCGCGCCCTGGCCCGCGGGCCGGTGGCCCTCGTCGCGGTACGCCCCACGGCGGGCGTGGACGTGAAGTCCAAGGACGCGCTCCTCGGCGTGGTGCGGCAGGTGGCCGACGACGGCAGCGCGGCAGTGATCATCTCCGACGAGCTCGACGACCTCCGGGTCTGCGACCGGGTGCTCGCCCTGTTCCACGGGCGGGTCGTCGCCGAGTACGGCAGCGGGTGGACCGACGGCGAGCTCGTCGCGGCGATGGAAGGCGTGCACGGCGCGGAGGCCGTGGAAGGGACGGACGGCATGGGGGAGCGGACATGACCGATACGGCGACCAAGGCGCCGAGGGGGGTGCGGGGGGCGAGTCCGCTGGGGCGGCTGTCCCGCATCCGCTGGAGCGACTTCTCCCTCGTCCCCGTGATCCTCGTCCTGATGGTCATCGGCTTCGTCGTCTCGCCGGTGTTCCTCACCTCGGACAACCTGATCAGCGTCATCCAGCAGTCCTCCGAGCTGAGCCTGCTGGTCCTGGGCCAGGCCCTCATCCTGATCTGCGGCCGCATGGACCTGTCCCTGGAGTCGACGATCGGCATCGCGCCGGTCGTCGCGATGTGGCTGGTCCTGCCGTCCTCCGCGCCGGCCGGCCGCTTCGCGGGCGTCGGCCTGCTGCCCGGCTGGACGGCGATCCCGGTGTGCCTGCTGGTCGGCCTGGCGATCGGGGCGTTCAACGGGTTCCTGATGCTGAAGCTGAACGTCAACGGGTTCATCGCGACGCTCGGGATGCTGACGATGCTGCGGGGCCTCCACATCGGCATCACCGGAGGCCGCTCCATCATCGAGATGCCGCCGTCCTTCCGCTACCTCGGGATGACGGACTGGTTCGGGGTGCCCGCGGCCGTCTGGATCTGCCTCGCCCTCTTCGCGATCGGCGGGGCGGCGCTGGCGTGGCTGCGGCACGGGCGGGCGCTGTACGCGATCGGCGGCAACCCGGAGGCGGCCCGGGCGGCGGGCATCCGCGTGGACCGCGTCACCTGGATCGTCCTGGCGACCGGGGGCCTGCTGGCGGCGTTCGCGGGGATCCTCTACACCGGCCACTACGGTTCGGTGGCGGCGAACCAGGGCAACGGGTGGATCTTCCAGGTCTTCGCGGCGGCGGTCATCGGGGGGATCAGCCTCAAGGGCGGGCGGGGCACGTTGTTCGGCGCGCTGACGGGGGTGCTCACGCTCCAACTGGTCGTGAACGTCATGACGTTGGGGGGTGTGCCGGCGTTGTGGAACCAGTTCCTGAACGGAGCGATCATCATTGTGGCCCTGGTCATCAGCCGCTTCGCCAGCGGCGAGAAACAAACGTAGCGCCCCCGCACCCGGTGCTCCGCCCCCAACCCTGCCCGGTGGTCTGCGGCCCGGGCTCTGCCCGAACCCGGCAGGGTGGTCCGCCGCCCGGGGCCTTGCCGCGACCCAGTCCGGTGGTCTATGGCCCGGGGCTCTGCCCCGGACCTGAGGAGTGCCCCACCCCGCCCCTTCCCTAAACCCTCCGGGGGACTTCGGCTGCGGGCCGTGCTCGGTTGTTCGCGCAGTTCCCCGCGCCCCTGGAGCCGCCTGTCATCCGCGGGCTGTGCCCGGTTGGTCGCGCAGTTCCCCGCGCCCCTGGGGCCGCCTGTCATCCGCGGGACGTGCTCGGTTGCTCGCGCAGTTCCTCGCGTCCCTGTAGGGGGGCATGGGCATCCTCGGCCTTCCCCAGGGGCACCTTCGTTCCCGGTGGGGGCGGGGTGAGGAGGGTCACAGTGTTGACCTCAGCCACTGCTCCACGCTTGCGATGTGCACGGTCGCCCACGACCGAGCCGCCTCCGCGTCCCGGTCCCGCAGCGCCGTCAGGATCGCCCGGTGCTCATGGAGCGTGCGGCTCACCGCGTCCTCCTGGGTCAGGCCCCGCCAGATGCGGGCCCGGGTCGTCGGCCCGGAGAGCCCGTCCAGGAGGGAGCAGAGCACCGAGTTCCCCGACCCCGCCACGATCCGCCGGTGGAATTCGAGGTCGGCGAGGACGAGTTCCTCGACCGAGGGGGCGGCCCCCAGGGCCTCCAACTGGGCGGAGAGCGCGTCGAGTTCGGCGTCCGGGATCCGCGACACCGCCATCGCGGTGGCGGCCGGCTCCAGGATGCGGCGTACCGCGAGGAACTCCAGCACCGTGTCGTCGCGGTGGAAGTCGACGACGAAGCTCATCGCCTCCAGGAGGAGCTGCGGGTCCAGGCTGGTGACGTACGTGCCGTCCCCCTGGCGGACGTCCAGGATCCGGATCAGCGACAGCGCCCGCACCGCCTCGCGCAGCGAGTTGCGCGACAGGCCGAGCTCGGCGGCCAGTTCGCTCTCCTTGGGGAGCCGGTCGCCCGGGCGCAGCGCACCGGAGACGATCATTTCCTTGATCTTCTCGATGGCCTCGTCGGTGACAGCCATGGGCGACCTCCATACATCCGATGTATCGGCCCCCATTATGCGCGCTCGGCCCTCCGCCAGGGCCTCACTCCCACAGAGAGCTCGGCGCCTCCTTGCGGACCACCGGGGCGATCTCCTCGGCGAACCGTGCCAGCGTCTCGGTCTGCTCGGCCGTGGAGAGCCCGAAGCCGTCCACCGTGACCGACTGGAGGTCGTGCCGGTACACCTCGTGGAAGCCGAGGATCTTGTCGATGATCTGCTGGGGCGAGCCGATGAGTTGGGGGCCCTCGGCGATGGCGTCCTCGATGGTGCGGAACGGGGTGTTGTAGCCCGCCTTCCCGGCCAGGTGCGGCTTGAAGGCCTGCCGCACCCTCGCCTCGTACACCTCCCGGTAGCGGGAGACCGCCTGCTCCGCGGTGTCCGCGATCAGCAGCCCGCCCGAGCCCGCCGCCACATGCGCACGCGCCGGATCGTGCCCGTACTCCTCGAACTTCTCCCGGTAGTGCGCGATGAGCTTCGCGTACGCCGCGCGGGGCTGGATGGCGTTGGCGGTGAACAGCGGATCGCCGTGCCTGGCCGCGAGTTCGGGGGAGTTGAGGGAGGTCGCCGAGCCGTGCCAGATCCGCGGCACCCCGGCGTACGGCCTCGGCACGGTCGTGACGCCGCTCAGCGGGGGGCGGAACTCGCCCTCCCAGTCCACCCCTTCCTCGCTCCACAGCCGCCGCAGCAGCTCGTACTTCTCGCGCTGGAGGTCCCACTGGCGGGACTCGTCGAGGCCGAACAGATCGAAGTGACCGGCCTCCGCGCCCTTGCCGATCACCAGCTCGACCCGGCCGCGCGAGATCTGGTCGAGCGTCGCGTAGTCCTCGGCCACCCGCACCGGATCGAGGATCGCCACCACGGTCACCCCGGTCAGGAGCCGGATGCGGCTGGTGCGCGCGGCCAGCGCGGCGAGCAGCACCGTGGGGCTGGAGGAGAGGAAGGCCCCGGCGTGCCGCTCCCCGATGGCGTACGCGTCGAAGCCGAGCCGCTCGGCCTCGACCCCGACGTCGAGCACCTGCGCCAACCGGTCGGCGGCGGAAGGGAGTTCACCCGTCAGCGGGTGCGGGGCGTGGCCGACGATGGAAAGTACCTGGAATTTCATGCTGTGCCCTTCAGATCTGCTTGCCGTCCGGCACGGGAGGCATCCCTCCACTCTCGCCGCGCGGTGTTGCAGCCTCATGTACGCCGTATGGCGGCGGGCACGCGAAAGGGGCGGCTCCCGCCGGGGAGCCGCCCCAGGGTCAGCGCGTAGCTGACGTGTCGTCAGTTCTTCTTCGCCAGCAGGTCGTCGACCTTGCCGCGGATCTCGTCCGTGGCCAGGCCGCGGATCGTCAGCGTCGTGCGGCGGCGCAGCACGTCGTCGGCGGTCTCGGCCCACTCGTGGTCGCGGGCGTAGACGACCTGGGCCCAGATCTCCGGCGCGTCCGGGTGGATGCGCTCGGCGAGCGCCGCGTCCTCGTTGGCCAGGCGTGCGATGTCGAAGGACAGCGAACCGTAGTGCGTGGCCAGGTGCTTGGCGGTGTCGGCCGCCATGCGCGGGCCGGGCGCCGGGCCGTCCACCATCAGGCGGTGGGCGACGGCGCGCGGGTTGGCGATGCCGGGCAGCGGCATCTTGCCGGGCAGTTCGGAGATCGGCTCGAAGTCGTCGCCGAGCGGGTGGCCCGGCAGCTGCTCCAGCTTCTTCATCACCGTACGGCCGATGTGGCGGAAGGTCGTCCACTTGCCGCCGGCCACCGACAGCATGCCGCCGCGGCCCTCGGTGACGACCGTCTCGCGCTTGGCCTTCGAGGTGTCGCCCGGCCCGCCGGGCAGCACCCGCAGGCCCGCGAAGGAGTACGTGATCAGATCGCGGGACAGCTGCTGGTCGCGGATGGAGAACGCGGCCTCGTCGAGGATCTGCGCGGTGTCCGCCTCGGTGACGCGGACGTCCGCCGGGTCGCCCTCGAACTCCTCGTCGGTGGTGCCGAGCAGGAGCATGTCCTCCCACGGCAGGGCGAAGGTGATGCGGTACTTGTCGATCGGGGTGGCGAGCGCGGCCTTCCAGGGGGAGGTGCGCTTGAGGACCAGGTGCGCGCCCTTCGACAGGCGTATGGAGGGGGCCGAGTTCGGGTCCTCCATCTTGCGCAGGTGGTCGACCCAGGGGCCGGTCGCGTTGAGGACGAGGCGGGCGTTGACGCCGAACTCCTCGCCGTCCATGCGGTCCTTGAGGTCGGCGCCGGTGACCCGGCCCTTGGTGAAGCGCAGGCCGGTGACCTCGGCGTGGTTGAGGACGACCGCGCCGGCCTCGACGGCGGCGCGGACCGTCATCAGCGCCATGCGGGCGTCGTTCATCTGGTCGTCGCCGTACACGGCCACGGCCTTCAGGTTGTCCGTGCGCAGCTCCGGCACGTCCGCCGCGGCCTTCGCGGGGGAGAGCAGGTGGCCGACGCCGTCGCCGAAGGCGGACAGCGCCGAGTAGGCGAAGACGCCGGCGCCCAGCTTGGCGGCGCCGTGCGGGCCGCCCTTGTACACGGGCAGGTAGAACGTGAGCGGGTTGGCGAGGTGCGGGGCCACCTGACGGGACACCGCACGCCGCTCGAAGTGGTTCTCCGCGACCAGCTTCACCGCGCCGGTCTGCAGGTAGCGCAGACCGCCGTGGAGCAGCTTGGAGGAGGCGGAGGAGGTGGCGCCGGCGAAGTCACCGGCGTCCACCAGGGCCACCCGCAGACCGGACTGCGCGGCGTGCCAGGCGGTGGAGATGCCCAGGATGCCGCCGCCGATGACCAGGAGGTCGTACGTCGCCTTGGACAGCTGCTCCCGGGTTTCGGCGCGGCTCGGGGTCGAGCCGGAGGCCGGGTGCGTCCCCAGGGCGGGGACGCTCTGCAGGGTGGTCATGTCGATTACTCCTCGTCAGTTCTCTTCTTCGAGCCAGCCCATGGAGCGTTCAACGGCCTTGAGCCAGTTCTTGTACTCGCTGTCACGCTTGTCGGCGTCCATGCGAGGGGTCCATTCCGCCGCCCGGCGCCAGTTGGCGCGCAGCGCGTCGGTGTCCGGCCAGAAGCCGACGGCCAGACCGGCGGCGTAGGCGGCGCCGAGGCAGGTGGTCTCGGCGACCATCGGACGCACCACGGGCGCGTCCAGGAAGTCCGAGAGGGTCTGCATCAGCAGGTTGTTGGAGGTCATGCCGCCGTCGACCTTCAGCGCGGTCAGCTCGACGCCGGAGTCCTTGGTCATGGCGTCGGTGATCTCGCGGGTCTGCCAGGCGGTGGCCTCCAGGACGGCGCGCGCGATGTGCGCCTTGGTGACGTACCGGGTGAGGCCGGCGATCACACCGCGGGCGTCGGAGCGCCAGTACGGGGCGAACAGGCCGGAGAAGGCCGGCACGAAGTAGGCGCCGCCGTTGTCCTCGACCGAGGACGCCAGAGTCTCGATCTCGGCGGCGGTCTTGATCATGCCCATCTGGTCGCGCATCCACTGGACGAGCGAGCCGGTGACGGCGATGGAGCCTTCGAGGGCGTAGACCGGCTTCTGGTCGCCGATCTGGTAGCCGACCGTCGTCAGCAGGCCGTTGTAGGAGTTGACGGGCTTGTCACCGGTGTTCATCAGCATGAAGGTGCCGGTGCCGTAGGTGGACTTGGCCTCGCCCTCGGAGAAGCAGGTCTGGCCGAACAGGGCCGCCTGCTGGTCGCCGAGCGCGGAGGCGACGGGGATGCCGTCCAGGACGCCGCCCTTGGCGTGCCCGTACACCTCGGCGGACGAGCGGATCTCGGGCAGCACGGCCGCCGGGATCTCCATGGAGGAGAGGATCTTGTCGTCCCACGCCATCTCGTGCAGGTTCATCAGGAGGGTGCGCGAGGCGTTGGTGACGTCCGTGACGTGCACACCGCCGTCGACGCCGCCGGTCAGGTTCCAGATGACCCAGGAGTCCATGGTGCCGAAGAGGATGTCGCCGCGCTCGGCGCGCTCGCGCAGGCCCTCGACGTTGTCGAGCAGCCAGCGGACCTTGGGGCCCGCGAAGTACGACGCGAGCGGCAGGCCGGTCTCGCGGCGGAAGCGGTCCTGGCCCACGTTGCGGCCGAGCTCCTTGCAGAGCGCGTCGGTGCGGGTGTCCTGCCAGACCAGCGCGTTGTGCACGGGCTCGCCGGTGTTCTTGTCCCACATCAGCGTGGTCTCACGCTGGTTGGTGATGCCGATCGCCTTGACGTCGGCGGCGGTGATGCCCGCCTTGTCGATCGCGCCGGCGACGACCTCCTGGACGTTGGTCCAGATCTCGGTGGCGTCGTGCTCGACCCAGCCCGGCTTGGGGAAGATCTGCTCGTGCTCCTTCTGGTCGACCGAGACGATCCGGCCGTCCTTGTCGAAGACGATGCAGCGGCTGGAGGTGGTGCCCTGGTCGATGGCCGCGATGAACGGGCCGGTCGAGTGGATGTCGCTCATGGGGTGCTCCTGGGAAGTCCGAAGGGGGTCGCGTCGAGTCTCAGGCGAAGGCGATGTTGTAGATGCCACCGGCGATCGCGCCGCCGACCAGCGGGCCGACGACCGGGATCCACGCGTAGCTCCAGTCCGAACCGCCCTTGTTGGGCAGCGGCAGCAGGGAGTGCACGATGCGCGGGCCGAGGTCGCGGACCGGGTTGATGGCGTAACCGGTCGGACCGCCGATCGAGAGACCGATGCCGACCACGACGAGCGAGGTGATCAGGACACCGATGACGCCGAGACCCTTGCCGTCGCCGTTCAGGCCCTGGGTCAGGATCGCGAGGACCAGGACGATGGTGGCGATGATCTCCGTGACCAGGTTCTGGACCACGTTGCGGATCTCCGGGCCGGTCGAGAAGACGCCGAGCACCGGCCCCGCCTCGTGCTCGCGGGCCTCGACGGCCTTGCCGTCACCGACGATCTCGGGGTCGGTGAGGTGGGCGTGGAACTGGCCGTAGTAGGCGAGCCACACGAGCACCGCGCCGAGCATGGCACCGAGGATCTGTCCGCCGAGGTACACGGGGACGTCGCTCCACTTGGTGCCGCCCTCTATCGCGAGACCGAGGGTCACCGCGGGGTTGAGGTGGGCGCCCGAGAGGGGTGCCGAGATGTAGGCACCGGTCAGCACGGCGAAGCCCCACCCGAAGGTGATCGCGAGCCAGCCGGCGTTGCGCGCCTTCGAGCGCTTCAGCGTGACGGCGGCGCACACGCCACCGCCCAGCAGGATGAGTACGGCGGTACCGATGGTCTCGCCGATGAAGATGTCGTGGCTGGACACCCGCGACTCCTTTGTCCTTCGTCCAGGGGAAGGCGAACTACCGGGTCCCTCCGGTGGTCCGCGCTCTCAATGGCTGAGAGCTGCCGGCCCTTGGCGTTGTCACACTCTAACTCGTATTGCCGGTAGGTGTTCGACAATGCCGACCGTTGAACGGCAGTTTTGCCCCCGGGTTAACTGGGCGTCAAGACTTCTGTGACCGGAATCCCTGATCGTTACCAGGTGGTACGAACCGCCAAACATGCCCCCGGCGTCGCGACCAAGATCATGTACTGGTATGGGGGCGGGGTGCGGGGCGGGCCGTTGTCGGCCCGCCGTGGGCGCCGCGGCGCGCTAGAAGCGGCCCGCGCCCAGGTCCCGCGAGACCGCGCGGGCACAGTCGCGCACCGCGGCCACCAGCTCGGGCCGCACCTCGCCGTCCTTGCAGACCCGCTCCACCGCGCCCGTGACGCCCACCGCGCCGACCGGCATCCGGCGCCGGTCGTGGATGGGGGCGGCCACCGAGGCGACGCCCTCCCAGGTCTCCTCGACGTCCGAGCCCCAGCCGCGGGCCCGGGTCAGGTCGAGCAGCTCCTCGAAGCCCTCGGCGGAGGTGACCGTGCGCGGCGTGAACGCCTCCTGCACGGTGTCCACGGCCTCGGTGTGCGCCACCGGGTCGTACGCGGAGAGCACCTTGCCCAGGGCCGTGGAGTGCAGCGGCTGCATGGCCCCCACCTCCAGCACCTGGCGGCTGTCGTCGGGCCGGAAGACGTGGTGCATGATCAGCACGCCCTGCTGGTGGAGCACCCCCACGTACACGCTCTCGCCGCTGGAGCGCGCCAGATCGTCCGTCCACACCAGCGCCCGCGCCCGCAGCTCGTGGACGTCCAGGTAGCTGTTGCCCAGGCGCAGCAGCTCGGCGCCCAGCTGGTAGCGGCCCGACGCCGGGTCCTGCTCCACGAAGCCCTCGGCCTGCAGGGTGCGCAGGATTCCGTGCGCGGTGCCCTTGGCGAGGCCCAGCGAGGACGCGACCTCGGACAGGCCGAGCCGCCGCTCACCCCCCGCGAGCAGCCGCAGCATGGCGGCCGCCCGTTCGAGCGACTGGATGTTGCGCGCCATCGCGCTCCCTCCCTTTTCGGGCCCTGCTGAACCGGTTCTCGCCGCTGCAGCGGCCGGCTCTCTCAACAACTGGTTCGACAATGCTGAACAGTATCGGCCGTTGTCGACCTCGTGTCACCGTGAGTGCCGCAGCTCCCTGCACTTCCGGACAGCGTCCGGAAGCCCCGCCCGCGGCGTCCGCCCCCTGATACAGCCGCGCGCCGCCGGGGGCCGCCCGGTTACGCTGGCCGCGTGCGCCCTCCTGCCGGACGGCGCAAAGCCGACAGCCGTCGCACTCCAGGGAGCACATCCATGGCCTCGTTGCCGACCCCTTCCGCTGACAGCCGGACCCGTATCGACGCCCTGCGTGAGGCGCTCGCCACCCGGGTGGTGGTGGCCGACGGTGCGATGGGCACCATGCTGCAGGCGCAGGATCCCACTCTGGAGGACTTCCAGGACCTCGAGGGCTGCAACGAGGTCCTGAACGTGACGCGGCCCGACATCGTGCGCTCGGTCCACGAGGCGTACTTCTCGGTCGGTGTGGACTGTGTGGAGACCAATACCTTCGGTGCCAACCACACGGCGATGAGCGAGTACGACATCGCGCACCGTACCTTCGAGCTCTCCGAGTCCGGTGCCCGCATCGCGCGCGAGGTCGCCGACGAGTTCACCGTCTCCAGCGGGCAGCAGCGCTGGGTGCTGGGTTCCATCGGTCCGGGTACGAAGCTGCCGACGCTCGGCCACATCGACTACACGACGCTGCGTGAGGGTTTCCAGGCGAACGCGGAGGGCCTGATCGCGGGCGGCGCGGACGCGCTGATCGTGGAGACCACCCAGGACCTCCTCCAGACGAAGTCCGCCATCCTGGGTGCGCGCCGTGCCATGGAGGCGTGCGGTGTCACCCTGCCGCTGCTGGTCTCCCTCGCTTTCGAGACGACCGGCACGATGCTGCTCGGCTCCGAGATCGGTGCGGCGCTGACCGCCCTGGAGCCGCTCGGCGTCGACATGATCGGCCTGAACTGCTCGACCGGTCCGGCCGAGATGAGTGAGCACCTGCGCTATCTGACCCGGCACTCCCGTATTCCGCTGCTGTGTATGCCGAATGCGGGTCTGCCGGTGCTGACCCGTGACGGCGCGCACTTCCCTCTGGGCCCCGAGGGTCTGGCGGACGCGCAGGAGAACTTCGTGCGGGATTACGGGCTGTCGCTGGTGGGTGGGTGCTGCGGGACGACGCCGGAGCATCTGCGGCAGGTGGTGGAGCGGGTGCGCGGGAGTGTGCCGGGGGTGCGGGATCCGCGTCCGGAGCCGGGGGCCGCGTCGCTGTACCAGTCGGTGCCGTTCCGTCAGGACACCTCCTATCTGGCGATCGGTGAGCGGACGAACGCGAACGGGTCGAAGAAGTTCCGTGAGGCGATGCTGGAGGGGCGCTGGGACGACTGTGTGGAGATGGCGCGCGACCAGATCCGTGAGGGCGCGCACATGCTCGACCTGTGTGTCGACTACGTGGGCCGTGACGGGGTCGCGGACATGGCGGAGCTCGCGGGGCGGTTCGCGACGGCCTCGACGCTGCCGATCGTGCTGGACTCCACCGAACTGCCGGTGCTGCGGGCGGGGTTGGAGAAGCTGGGCGGGCGCGCGGTCATCAACTCGGTCAACTACGAGGACGGGGACGGGCCCGAGTCGCGGTTCGTGAAGGTCACGCGGCTGGCGGTGGAGCACGGGGCGGCGCTGATCGCTTTGACCATCGACGAGGAGGGCCAGGCCCGCACCGTCGAGACGAAGGTCGCCATCGCCGAACGCCTGATCGCGGATCTGACCGGGAACTGGGGGGTGCACGAGTCGGACATCCTCATCGACACCCTCACCTTCACCATCTGCACCGGGCAGGAGGAGTCCCGCAAGGACGGCATCGCCACCATCGAGGCGATCCGTGAACTCAAGCGCCGCCATCCCCAGGTGCAGACCACCCTTGGCCTCTCCAACATCTCCTTCGGTCTCAACCCGGCCGCCCGGGTGGTGCTGAACTCGGTGTTCCTGGACGAGTGTGTGAAGGCGGGCCTCGACTCGGCGATCGTGCACGCCTCCAAGATCCTGCCCATCGCCCGCCTGGAGCAGGAGCAGGTCCAGGTCGCCCTCGACCTGATCTACGACCGGCGCGCGGAGGGCTATGACCCGCTGCAACGGCTGATGGAGCTGTTCGAGGGCGTCAACATGAAGTCGATGAAGGCGGGCAAGGCCGAGGAACTCCTGGCACTGCCGTTGGAGGAGCGCCTCAAGCGGCGCATCATCGACGGCGAGAAGAACGGCCTGGAAGCCGACCTGGACGAGGCCCTGCACACCACCCCGGCCCTGGACATCGTGAACAACACGCTCCTGGACGGGATGAAGGTGGTCGGCGAGCTGTTCGGGTCGGGGCAGATGCAGCTGCCGTTCGTGCTCCAGTCCGCCGAGGTCATGAAGAGCGCGGTGGCCCATCTGGAGCCGCACATGGAGAAGTCCGACGCCGAGGGCAAGGGCACGATCGTGCTGGCCACGGTGCGCGGCGACGTCCATGACATCGGCAAGAACCTCGTCGACATCATCCTGTCCAACAACGGCTACAACGTCGTCAACCTCGGCATCAAGCAGCCGGTCTCCGCGATCCTGGACGCGGCCCAGGAGCACCGGGCCGACGTCATCGGCATGTCCGGTCTCCTGGTCAAGTCCACCGTGATCATGAAGGAGAACCTGGAGGAGCTCAACCAGCGCAAGCTGGCCGCCGACTACCCCGTCATCCTCGGAGGCGCGGCCCTGACCCGCGCCTACGTCGAACAGGACCTGCACGAGATCTACGAGGGCGAGGTCCGCTACGCCCGCGACGCCTTCGAGGGCCTGCGCCTCATGGACGCCCTGATCGGTGTCAAGCGCGGGGTGCCCGGAGCGGTCCTGCCCGAGCTGAAGCAGCGCCGGGTCCCCCAGCGCGCCACACCGGTCGTGGAGACCACCGAGCCGGAGGGCTCGGTGCGCTCCGACGTGGCCACCGACAACCCGATCCCGACCCCGCCGTTCTGGGGCACCCGCGTCATCAAGGGCATCGGCCTCAAGGAGTACGCCACCTGGCTCGACGAGGGCGCCCTGTTCAAGGGCCAGTGGGGTCTGAAGCAGGCCCGCTCGGGCGGCCCGAGCTACGAGGAGCTCGTCGAGACCGAGGGCCGGCCGCGGCTGCGCGGCTGGCTGGAGCAGCTGCACACCCGCAACCTGCTCGAAGCGGCCGTCGTGCACGGCTACTTCCCGTGCGTCTCCAAGGGCGACGACCTGATCATCCTCGGCGAGGACGGCTCGGAGCGCACCCGGTTCACCTTCCCGCGCCAGCGCCGCGGGCGCCGGCTGTGCCTGGCGGACTTCTTCCGCCCGGAGGACTCCGGCGAGGTGGACGTGGTCGGCCTCCAGGTCGTCACCGTCGGCTCGAAGATCGGTGAGGCGACCGCCGAACTCTTCGAGGCCAACTCCTACCGCGACTACCTCGAACTGCACGGCCTGTCCGTCCAGTTGGCCGAAGCGCTCGCCGAGTACTGGCACGCCCGGGTCCGCTCCGAGCTCGGCTTCGCCGGTGAGGACCCCTCCGACGTCGAGGACATGTTCGCGCTGAAGTACCGCGGCGCGCGCTTCTCGCTCGGCTACGGCGCCTGCCCCGACCTGGAGGACCGGGCGAAGATCGCCGAGCTGCTCGAACCGGAGCGGATCGGCGTGCACCTCTCCGAGGAGTTCCAGCTCCACCCCGAGCAGTCCACCGACGCCATCGTCATCCACCACCCCGAAGCCAAGTACTTCAACGCCCGCTGACCGCGCACGGCGGAAAAATCAACGCGCGTCCAGCGGGCCGGACGTACACTGGTCGCCCAGTAGAGGCCGGTCGCTTTTCCCAGCTGGGGAAGGCGGCCGGCCTTCTCGTCCCTCCAGGAGGTGTGCCGATGACCAGTACGGTCCCCGCAGCCGTCACCCAGCCCCAGACCCTCGGCTCCGTTCGAGCGGGACAGGGGCCCACGGCCGACGGCTCCGCCCTCCAGGCCGTCCTCCTCGACATGGACGGGACCCTGGTCGACACCGAGGGCTTCTGGTGGGACGCCGAGCGGGAGGTCTTCGAGGACCTCGGGCACACGCTGGAGGACTCGTGGCGGGACGTGGTCGTCGGCGGCCCGATGACGCGCAGCGCGGGCTTCCTCATCGAGGCGACCGGCGCCGCCATCACCCTGGCCGAGCTGACCGTACTGCTCAACGAGCGCTTCGAGGAGCGCATCGCCCGCGGGGTGCCGCTGATGCCCGGCGCCGCCCGGCTGCTCGGCGAGCTCGCCACCCACAACATTCCCACCGCCCTGGTCTCCGCCTCGCACCGCCGCATCATCGACAAGATCGTGCGCTCGCTCGGCCCGTCCCACTTCGCGCTCACCGTCGCGGGCGACGAGGTGGCCCGCACCAAGCCGCACCCCGACCCGTACCTGCTCGCGGCCCGCGGGCTGGGCGCGGAGCCCGCCCGGTGCGCGGTCGTGGAGGACACCGCGACCGGCGTCGCCGCGGCCGAGGCGGCCGGCTGCCGGGTGGTCGCGGTGCCGTCGGTGGCGCCCATCGCGGCGGCCGCGGGCCGGGTCGTGGTCGACTCCCTCGAACAGGTCGACCTGGCGTTTCTGCGCACCCTGATCACGCCGGTGAACTGACCGGGCACCGAGCGTGGGGCGGTGAATGCGATGGAAACTCATCGCAGCCGCGCGTTCATTTTCCGTGACCCCCCACACAGCGAATTCACACCCTGTCAAAGGGGCTCCGGCGGTGACGTTCGTCACTCGACAGGGGGTCGACAGGAGCCCCTCAGGCCCCCTTGGGACCCCCTGAGGGCACCCTTGTGTCCCGTTTGGTGATTCGGTGTACGAATCATTCCGGCACCCCGATATCGGTGCGCCGGAATGGGGCGGCCCGATTGATTCCCCGTGCGTCAGAGCCAGTTCCAGCTTTTCGTACGGCGCGCACTAATCTCGTCCGAGAACTTCGCCGCACCCTCATCTGCCCCGCCGCACACCCAGCGGACGGGAGCGCAGGTCCGATCGCACAAACCCGGCCCGATCGCCCCGCCCCGAACGGGCGGACGCGGCGGAGTGTCCCGTACACAGCTGTACCCCAAAGTGCCGGACAAGGGAGATCGTCCAGGATGAACCGCAAGACTTTGGTGCTGCCGGCCGTAGTGGGCCTGCTCGCTCCCGTACTCGCCGCCTGCGGCGGATCGGAGAGCGGAGGAGACGGCGGCAAGACCATCGTCGTGGGCACCACGGACCAGTTCGTGGCGACCAAGGACGCCCCTGCCCCCTTCGATCCGGCGCACGCCTATGAGACGGGCATCTGGAACGTGATGCGGCAGACCACGCAGTCGCTGGTCCACGTTCCGCGCGGCGGCGGCCTGCCCGTTCCCGACGCGGCCTCCGCCTGCAACTTCACCGACAAGGAGAACGAGAGCTACCGCTGCACGCTGCGCAGCGGCCTCGAGTTCGCCGACGGCACCAAGGTGACCGCGGAGGACGTCAAGTACTCCATCCAGCGCGTGCTCGCCATCAAGGACGACAACGGCCCCTCCGGTCTTCTCGACAACATCGACACCATGGAGACCAAGGGCGATGCCGAGATTGTCTTCCACCTGAAGACGCCGGACGCCACCTTCCCGTACAAGCTCGCCACCCCCGCCGCGGGCATCGTGCAGAAGGACAAGTACCAGCCGAAGAAGCTGCGCGACGGCTTCGAGATGGACGGCTCCGGCCCGTACAAGATGACGGCCGAGACCAAGGGCGAGCAGGCGGTCAAGTTCACCTTCACCAAGAACCCGAACTACAAGGGTGACGTGAAGCTCGCCAACGACAAGGTCGAGCTGCGCTCCTTCCCGACCGCCGAGGCCATGGGCACCGCCCTGGCCAAGGGCGAGATCGACATGATGACCCGCGCCATGACGCCGGGGCAGATCCAGCAGATGCAGGTCAGCCCCAGCAAGGACGTCAACCTCGTCGAGATGCCCGGCCTGGAGATCCGCTACCTGGGCTTCAACACGGACGACCCGTCGGTGAAGAACAAGGCCGTGCGCCAGGCGCTGGCCCAGTCCATCGACCGCGGCTCGCTGGTGAGCAAGGTGTACGGGCAGACGGCCGAGCCGCTGTACTCGCTGATCCCGACCTCGATCGCCGGGCACACCAACTCGTTCTTCAACAAGTACGGCGAGGCCAGCAAGGCCAAGGCCCAGTCCATCCTGAAGAGCGCCAACATCCAGACGCCCGTCAAGCTCACCCTCAACTACACCAAGGACCACTACGGTTCGATCACCGAGGACGAGTTCAAGAACCTGTCGGCGCAGCTGAACGCGACCGGCCTGTTCAACACCACCATCCAGGGCACCGAGTGGTCGAAGTTCCGCCCAGCCCAGAAGAAGGGCGAGTACGCGGTCTACGGCCTCGGCTGGTTCCCCGACTTCCCGGACCCGGACAACTTCGTCGCGCCGTTCTTCGGCAAGGACAACTTCCTCAACACCCCGTACGCCAACGGCGACATCTGCGACCAGCTGATCCCGGCCTCGCGCGTGGCGGCCGACCGCAACCAGGCGGCCAAGTCCTTCGAGCAGATCCAGGACATCGTCGCCAACGACGTCCCGGTCATCCCGCTCTGGCAGGGCAAGCAGTACGTCGCCGCCCGCAGCGACATCACCGGCACCGAGTGGGCCATCAACTCCTCGTCCGACCTCCAGCTCTGGGAGCTGGCGCGAGGCAAGAAGTAACGCACGACCCGGCCGCGATCTCCTCCGTGCCGGCCAGTAATTCCGTGAGCAGGACTGTGAGGCACGTGCACGTGAAGATCCGGAACCGATGGCTGACGGCCCCCCTAGCGGCGGGCGTCGCGGCCGGTCTCCTGAGCGGTTGTGGTACCCAGCAGAGCGGCGGCGCCGCGTCCGGCGGCGGCGGTTCGGTGGTCATGGGGATGTCCGACGACATCCTGGCCACCGACCCCGCCTCCGGCTACGACCCGGGCTCGTGGCTGCTGTTCAACAACGTCTTCCAGTCCCTGCTCAGCTTCCCCAAGGGAAGCTCGATGCCCCAGCCCGAGGCCGCCGAGGCGTGCGGCTTCGACAAGGGCGGCTCCACTGTCTACCGCTGCACGCTGCGGCCGGGCCTCACCTTCAGCAACGGCGACAAGCTCACCTCGCAGGACGTCAAGTACTCCTTCGAGCGCGTGCTGAAGATCAACGACCCCAACGGTCCGGCGCCGATGCTCGCCACCCTGGGCAAGGTCGACACCCCGGACGCGAAGACGGTCGTCTTCCACCTCAAGGTCCCGGACGCCACCTTCCCCAGCAAGATCGCCTCCGGTGCGGGCTCGATCGTCGACCACGCGGAGTACCCGGCCGACAAGCTGCGCACCGACGCCAAAGCGGTCGGCTCCGGCGTCTACAAGCTGGACTCCTTCGGCGAGAAGCAGGCCGTCTTCTCGGTCAACTCCTCCTACGAGGGCACGGTCAAGGCCAAGAACTCCGGCCTGACCCTCAAGCTCTTCCACGGCGACCAGAAGGGCCTGGCCGCCGCCCTGAACAAGGGCGACATCGACCTCGCCTACCGAGGCCTCACCGCGAAGGACACCGCGGCCCTGCAGAGCTCGGCGACCGCCGGGAAGAAGGGCATCGACGTCGTCGAGGGCACCAGCGCCGAGGTCCAGGACCTGGTCTTCAACATGAAGGACCCGGTCGCCGGCAAGATCGGGGTGCGCAAGGCCATCGCGTACCTCCTTGACCGCGAGGCCCTGGTCCGCGACGTCTACTCGTCCACCGCGAGCCCGCTGTACTCCGTCATACCGAGCGGCATCACCGCCCACAGCACCGCCCTGTTCGACCAGTACGGCGGCGCCCCCCAGCCCGCCAAGGCGAAGGCGGCGCTGCACTCGGCGGGCATCACCGGCAAGGTGAAGCTGACGCTCTGGTCCACCCCCAGCCGCTACGGCCCGTCCACCGACGACGAGTTGAAGGCCATAGCGGGCCAGCTCAACGCGAGCGGTCTGTTCGACGCGGACGTGAAGTCGGTCGAGTTCAAGCAGTACGAGAAGGACATCGAGGCCGGGAAGTACGGCGTCTACGTGAAGGGCTGGGTTCCGGACTACCCGGACCCGGACAACTTCACCCTGCCGTTCTTCGGCAAGGGCAACGTGCTGTCCAACAACTACACGAACAAGCAGATCACCGACGAGATCCTCCCGGCGACCTCGGCCACCGCCGACCGCTCGGCCACCGAGGCCGACTTCGCCAAGCTCCAGGACATCGTGGCCGACGAACTCCCCGTCCTGCCGCTGTGGCAGGGCAAGCAGTACGCGGTCGCGCGGACCGGCATCACCGGCCTGGAGTGGACCCTGGACGCGTCCACGGTCTTCCGTTTCTGGGAGATCAAGAAGGGCTGAGCCGAGAGCCGGGGCCGCGACACCAGCAGCCCCGCCGCAGGAGCGGTCCCCTCCAGGGGCGCGGGGAACTGCGCGACCAGCCACGTGCGAGTCGCAGCAGACGTGCGGACGAAGCCTCTCCGGCGTTTGAGGAGACGGGGTTCGGGGGCGGAGCCCCCGGTGCCTCAGGGAGCCACCCCCTCACTGCGCGCCGGGCCGAACCAACCCACTCTCGTACGCGTACACCGCCGCCTGCACCCGGTCGCGCAGCCCGAGCTTCGTCAGCACATGCCCCACGTGGGTCTTGACCGTCGTCTCGCTGACGAACAGATCCGCCGCGATCTCCGCGTTGGACAGACCGCGCGCCACCAGCTTCAGGACCTCGACCTCGCGGTCGGTCAGCGTGTGCAGCGTGTCAGGAACGGGCTCCTCGCCGGAGGGCAGGTGGTCGGCGTACTTGTCGAGGAGGCGGCGCGTGATCGACGGCGCCAGCATCGCCTCGCCCGCCGCGACCACCCGGATCGCCTGCACCAGCTCGTTGGCGGGCGCGTCCTTCAGGAGGAAGCCGCTGGCCCCCGCCTTGAGCGCCTCCACCACGTACTCGTCGAGGTCGAAGGTGGTCAGGACGAGCACCTTCGCCGGGCCGTCCTTGCCGGGCCCGCTGATCTGCCGGGTCGCCTCCACCCCGTCCATCCGGGGCATCCGGATGTCCATCAGGACCACGTCGGGCTGGAGCGCCCGCACCTGATCGAGGGCCTGGAGACCGTCACCGGCCTCGCCGACCACCGCGATGTCCTGCTCGGCCTCCAGGATCATCCGGAAACCGGTGCGCAGCAGCGGCTGGTCGTCGACCAGTAGGACGCGGATCGCCACGGGTACTCCTCATCAGGATTGCTGGACCGGGCCCATTCTGCCCTGCTCACTGGTGGTGGGTGCGGCCGGGCGCGGGCCGGGGCGGCCGCCGCCGGGAGGAGCGCCCCCCCAGCCGTCGGTCACCACCAGGACTCAGCCTGCCGACTCCGGGGCCGGGGTGATGGACAGCGGGTATACCGGGGGAGTCCCGCCGAATTCGGGACAGACCGCCTGGTGGTCGCACCAGCCGCACAGCTTCGTGGGCCGCGGCCGCCAGTCGCCCGTCTCGGTGGCGAGCCGGATCGCCTCCCACAGCGCGAGCAGCTTCCGCTCCACCTGCACCAGGTCCGCCTCGACCGGGTCGTACGTCAGCACGTCGCCGCTGCCCAGGTACACCAGCTGGAGCCTGCGCGGCACGACCTGCTTGAGCCGCCACACCACCAGCGCGTAGAACTTCATCTGGAAGAGCGCGCCCTCGGCGTACTCCGGCCGCGGGGCCTTGCCCGTCTTGTAGTCGACGATCCGCACCTCGCCGGTGGGCGCCACGTCGACCCGGTCGATCACCCCGCGAAGCCGCAGCCCCGACTCCAGCTCCGTCTCGACGAAGAACTCCCGCTCCACCGGCTCGAGGCGCGTCGGGTCCTCCAGCGAGAACCAGCGCTCCACCAGCCGCTCGGCCTCACCCAGCCACTTGGCGAGCCGCTCGCCCTCGGCGTCCTCGGCGAACAGCTCGGTCAGCTCCGGCTTCGATTCGAGCAGCCGGTCCCACTGCCCCGGGATCATCGACTTGGCGCGCGGCGCCGTGCGCTCGACGGCCGGGTCGTCGAAGAGCCGCTCCAGGACCGCGTGCACCAGGGTGCCGCGCGTGGCCGCCTCGCTCGGCTTCTCCGGCAGTCTGTCGATCACCCGGAACCGGTACAGCAGGGGGCACTGCATGAAGTCGTTCGCCCGCGACGGCGACAACGACGTTGGCTGCTGTGCGGCCGCGGCCCCACCGGTGCTCGTACTCATGACACAGACCCTACGACCCGCCACTGACAGCGAGCGGAATACCATCGACGACAGGCGCCCTCACCCTGCATGATCGTGACATCGCGCCATGCAGCGAACATTCGGCGGACGAGGAGAGTCCGGCCGGGGCACCGGGGGCACATTCCCCGGAGCAGGCATCGTACCGACGAAGGGAACCCGTGGAAGACAGCGGCGAGAGCGGCGAGCGCGACAAGCGCGGACGGCCGCGGTCCGGCGCGCAGGACGACACCCCCGGCGCCGGTCCCGGCAACGGAAAGCAGCCCCGGCCCGGCCCTGGCGGCGGGCTCCTGATGGGCCGCCCCTTCGGAGTGCCCGTCTACGTCGCCCCCAGCTGGTTCCTGGTCGCCGCCCTCATCACCTGGGTCTTCGGCGGCCAGCTCGACCGCGTCCTGCCCGAACTCGGCGCCGCCCGCTACCTCGTGTCCCTCTTCTTCGCGGTGGCCTTCTACGCCTCCGTCCTGGTCCACGAACTCGCCCACACGGTGGCGGCCCTCCGCTTCAGACTGCCGGTGCGCCGCATCCAGCTCCAGTTCTTCGGCGGCGTCTCCGAGATCGAGAAGGAGACCGAGACACCGGGCCGCGAATTCGTCCTGGCCTTCGTCGGCCCGCTGCTCTCCCTGGTCCTGTCCGGCGTCTTCTACCTGGGCATGAAGGCCGTCGAACCCGGCACCGTGCCCGGCGTCCTGCTGGCCGGCCTGATGGTCTCCAACCTCATCGTCGCCGGTTTCAACCTGCTGCCCGGTCTTCCGCTCGACGGCGGCCGCATGCTCCGCGCCGTCGTCTGGAAGATCACCGGCAAGCCCATGAGCGGCACCGTGGCCGCCGCCTGGGTCGGCCGCGCCCTCGCCGTCACCGTCCTCATCGGCCTGCCGATGCTCACCCAGACCGGGGTGCTCGGGAACTCGCCCGACGAGGTCAGCGGGATGGACACCGTCACCGACGCGCTGCTCGCCGCCATCCTCGCCGCGATCATCTGGACCGGCGCGGGCAACAGCCTGCGCATGGCCCGGCTGCGCGAACACCTCCCCGAGCTGCGCGCCCGCACCCTCACCCGGCGCGCCGTCCCCGTCGAGTCCACCACCCCACTCTCCGAGGCGCTGCGCCGCGCCAACGAAGCCGGGGCGCGCGCCCTGGTCGTCGTCGACGGGCACGGCGATCCGACCGCCCTGGTCCGCGAGGCGGCCATCGTCGGCGTCCCCGAGCACCGCCGCCCCTGGGTCGCCGTCAGCGGCCTCGCCCAGGAGCTCACCGACGGCATGCGCGTGCCGGCCGAACTCGCCGGTGAGCCGCTCCTCGACCTCCTCCGGGCCACCCCCGCGACCGAGTACCTCGTCGTCGAGGAGACCGGGGAGATCTACGGCGTGCTGTCCGCGGCCGACGTGGAGAAGGCGTTCGTGGCGGCCATGGCGCGGCCCGGCGCCTGACGGCGTCCGGCTGCCCGCCACCCGGCCGGCCGCCGCCACCGGGGCGCGGACGCGTGGCGTTCGCGGCCTCGTACGGCCGGTACTCTGGTCGTATGTCCGAACCGACCGGTGCCGCCCGCCGTCGCGGGCCCTTCAAGGTCGGGGACCAGGTCCAGCTCACCGACCCCAAGGGACGCCACTACACCTTCACGCTCGAAGCCGGGAAGAATTTCCACACCCACAAGGGTTCCTTCCCGCACGACGAGCTGATCGGTGCTCCCGAGGGCAGTGTTGTCCGTACCACGGGAAACGTCGCCTACCTCGCGCTGCGCCCCCTGCTCCCCGACTTCGTCCTGTCCATGCCCCGCGGTGCCGCCGTGGTCTACCCCAAGGACGCGGGGCAGATCCTGGCCTTCGCCGACATCTTCGCCGGCGCCCGCGTCGTCGAGGCGGGGGTGGGCTCGGGCTCGCTGAGCGCCTTCCTGCTGCGCGCCATCGGCGACCACGGGATGCTGCACTCCTACGAGCGCCGCGAGGACTTCGCCGAGATCGCCACGCAGAACGTGGAGCGCTACTTCGGCGGTCCGCACCCCGCCTGGCAGCTCACCGTCGGCGACCTCCAGGACAACCTGTCGGACACCGACGTCGACCGCGTGATCCTGGACATGCTCGCCCCCTGGGAGTGCCTGGACGCCGTCTCCAAGGCGCTCGTCCCCGGCGGCATCCTGTGCTGCTACGTGGCCACCACCACCCAGCTCTCGCGCACCGTCGAGTCCATCCGGGAGATCGGCTGCTTCGCCGAGCCGCAGCCCTGGGAGTCGATGATCCGCAACTGGCACGTCGAGGGCCTGGCCGTGCGTCCGGACCACCGGATGATCGGCCACACCGGCTTCCTGGTGACCGCCCGCCGCCTCGCGGACGGCGTGGAACCCCCGATGCGCCGCCGTCGCCCCGCCAAGGGCGCGTACGGCGACGACTACGAGGGCCCCAACAAGGACTGAGCAGCCTGACCGGCTGATCAGGCCCCGAAGCTGGGCCCCGTACAACGAACCGGCGCCGCCGCCGAGTTCCCGGACCGACCCGGGAACTCGGCGGCGGCGCCTTTACGTTGAGCCTGTTGGCCCCGGTATTCCGCCCACCTGTGACGTGTGGCACGATGCTGGCCACCCCCACTCGCACCGCCCTTCACAGGAGACCTCCCGCGTGCTGACTGCCGCCGTCCCTGAGCTCGCGCACACCCACGCCCGCCCCGTGCACTGGATCGCCACGGCGACCGCGATGGCCGCGGTGGTCGCGCTCGCGGGCTTCCTGCAGCCGGACGCGGCCAAGGCCACGGAGAGCCCCGGCGAGCGGAGCGGCACCCCCCTCACGACGGCGGCGGCCCCCGATCCGGGGACGGCCGTGTTCCCCCTGCGGTGCGGGCCGATGGGCTCGGTGGTGGAGAAGCGCGCCACCGGCGACCTCGACGGCGACGGCGTCCCGGAGACGGTGGCGGTCGTGCACTGCAAGGCCGGCGGCGGCACCCCGCCCTCCGGTGTCTACGTCCTGACGCGGCCGGCGGCCGGGGGAGCCCCGCCGCGCGTGGTGGCGACGCTGGTGGACCCCAAGGAGAAGCAGACCGTCACCGAGCTCGCCGTACGCAACGGCGCGGTGGCGGCGACCCTGCTCGGCTACTCGTCCGACGACGTCCCGCGCTACGAGCCCGACGTGCGCCAGGAGGTCAAGTGGCGCTGGCAGGGCGGGAAGTTCGTCCGCTCGTCCGGCGCCGCCCCGATGGGTGTCTGAGCGTCAGACCGGCGCCGGGTAGCGCCCCGTCACGCTCCGCTCACTCCGCGTCCGGGCCGTACACCTCGACGCTGTCCGAAACCCGACGTACGTGAATGCAGTCACCAGGGCACTCCTTCGCGGAGTCCACGACGTCCTGGAGCAGCGGCAGCGGGACGGGTGTTGTGGCCCCCGGCGACTGCAGCAACTCGTCCTCGGAACTCTTCACATACGCAAGCCCGTCGATGTCCAGCTCGAAGACTTCGGGGGCGTACTGGACGCAGATGCCGTCGCCGGTGCACAGGTCCTGGTCGATCCAGACTTCGAGCGCCTCGTTCATGTGCCTGCCGTTCCTGCGCGAGTGAATCAATCGATGCCAGCCCTGACGGGTGTTGACCCATCGACGATAACAACCGCCCGCTTTCCGATGTTGATGGGTGGGTATTCCCCTGGCGTGAGGGAGAGCGCAAGGGTGAAGATCAGACACACCTCAGAGTCTTTGTGATCTAGGGGTTTCAATCACCACCAGCCCAGGTAGGGTCAGGAAGCGTCCAGCTCCCCTTGGAGGAGGTGAGGACCGTGGCAGCCCACGACGACGACATCAACCGCGGCATCCGGCCCGGGCGGGGGTCTGAGGACCCAGCCGGCCAGGTTGCCTATCTAGAGCAGGAAATCGCCGTCCTGCGACGCAAGCTCGCCGACTCTCCGCGTCATACGAGGATTCTCGAAGAGCGGATCGTCGAGCTGCAGACCAGCCTGGCGGGCGTGTCCGCACAGAACGAGCGGCTCGCCAACACGCTCCGCGAGGCCCGCGACCAGATCGTGGCCCTCAAGGAGGAGGTCGACCGGCTCGCGCAGCCGCCGGCCGGCTTCGGAGTCTTCCTGCAGTCCAACGAGGACGGCACCGTCGACATCTTCACCGGGGGCCGCAAGCTCCGGGTGAACGTCAGCCCCAGCGTCGAACTCGACGAACTGCGGCGCGGCCAGGAAGTCATGCTCAACGAAGCGCTCAACGTGGTCGAGGCCATGGAGTTCGAGCGCGCCGGGGACATCGTCACCCTCAAGGAGATCCTCGAGGACGGCGAGCGCGCCCTGGTGATCGGGCACACCGACGAGGAACGGGTGGTGAGGCTCGCCGAGCCGCTCCTGGACATCACCATCCGCCCCGGCGATGCGCTCCTGCTGGAACCCAGGTCCGGCTACGTGTACGAAGTGGTGCCGAAGAGCGAGGTCGAGGAACTCGTCCTCGAAGAGGTTCCGGACGTCGACTACGACAAGATCGGCGGTCTGGGCAACCAGATCGAGCTGATCCGCGACGCGGTCGAACTTCCCTACCTCTACCCCGACCTCTTCAAGGAGCACGAACTGCGGCCGCCGAAGGGCATCCTGCTCTACGGCCCGCCCGGATGCGGCAAGACGCTGATCGCGAAGGCGGTCGCCAACTCCCTTGCCAAGAAGGTCGCCGAGGTGACCGGCCAGCCCGCGGGGAAGTCCTACTTCCTCAACATCAAGGGCCCCGAGCTCCTCAACAAGTACGTCGGCGAGACCGAGCGGCACATCCGCCTCGTCTTCCAGCGTGCGCGGGAGAAGGCGAGCGAGGGCACGCCCGTCATCGTCTTCTTCGACGAGATGGAGTCCCTCTTCCGCACCCGTGGATCCGGTGTCAGCTCGGACGTGGAGAACACCATCGTCCCGCAGCTGCTCGCCGAGATCGACGGCGTGGAGGGGCTGGAGAACGTCATCGTCATCGGCGCCTCCAACCGCGAGGACATGATCGACCCCGCGATCCTGCGGCCCGGCCGGCTCGACGTGAAGATCAAGATCGAGCGTCCGGACGCGGAGGCGGCGAAGGACATCTTCGCCAAGTACCTCAGGTCGTCGCTGCCGCTGCACGCCGACGACCTCGCCGAGCACGGCGGGGACGCCGAGGGCACCACCCACGCGATGATCCAGTCCGTGGTGGAGCAGATGTACGCGGAGTCCGAGGAGAACCGCTTCCTGGAAGTCACGTACGCCAACGGCGACAAGGAAGTCCTGTACTTCAAGGACTTCAACTCCGGCGCCATGATCCAGAACATCGTGGACCGGGCCAAGAAGATGGCCATCAAGGCCTTCCTCGACCAGAACCAGAAGGGCCTTCGGATCTCCCACCTCCTCCAGGCTTGCGTGGACGAGTTCAAGGAGAACGAGGACCTGCCGAACACCACCAACCCGGACGACTGGGCCCGGATTTCCGGAAAGAAGGGCGAGCGGATCGTATTCATCCGCACCCTTGTCACCGGAAAGCAGGGCGCGGACACCGGACGCTCCATCGACACGGTGGCCAACACCGGTCAGTACCTGTAAAAGGCAGGCCGGCTGCGGGTGCCCGGGCGGGCACCCGCAGCCGACTGCTTTTCAGGCCATGAACAGGCCACGAGCACAACACGAGCAATGACGGAATTGATCTCCCCACCAGCGCAGAGGCGTTCTAGGCTCTTCGGTACCGCCGAGTCGCGCAGTGCGGGGACGGGCACCGCACACGCACCGGAGAACCAGCGGTACTTGAGCGCCGCTCCCGCGGGGGAGCGCCGCCGGGCAAGGAGGGCCGCATGACCGTACGGCGAGTAATGGGCATCGAGACGGAGTACGGGATCTCCGTCCCCGGCCACCCCAACGCCAATGCCATGCTCACCTCGTCCCAGATCGTCAACGCCTACGCGGCGGCGATGCACCGGGCGCGCCGCGCCCGCTGGGACTTCGAGGAGGAGAACCCGCTGCGGGACGCCCGCGGCTTCGACCTCGCCCGCGAGGCCGCCGACTCAAGCCAGCTCACCGACGAGGACATCGGCCTCGCCAACGTCATCCTCACCAACGGGGCCCGGTTGTACGTCGACCACGCACACCCCGAGTACAGCTCACCCGAGGTCACCAACCCGCGCGACGCCGTCCTGTGGGACAAGGCCGGTGAGCGCATCATGGCCGAGGCGGCCGAGCGCGCGGCCCAGCTGCCCGGCGCCCAGCCGATCCACCTGTACAAGAACAACACCGACAACAAGGGCGCCTCCTACGGCACCCACGAGAACTACCTGATGAAGCGGGAGACCGCCTTCTCGGACATCGTGCGCCACCTGACGCCGTTCTTCGTGTCGCGCCAGGTCATCACCGGCGCCGGACGCGTCGGCATCGGCCAGGACGGCCACGAGCACGGCTTCCAGATCAGCCAGCGCGCCGACTACTTCGAGGTCGAGGTCGGCCTGGAGACCACGCTCAAGCGGCCGATCATCAACACCCGCGACGAGCCGCACGCGGACGCCGAGAAGTACCGCCGCCTGCACGTGATCATCGGCGACGCGAACCTGTCGGAGATCTCGACGTACCTCAAGCTGGGCACGACCTCCCTGGTCCTCTCCATGATCGAGGAAGGGTTCATCAACGTCGACCTGGCCGTGGACCAGCCGGTCCGCACCCTCCACCAGGTCTCGCACGACCCCACCCTGCACCACCTGGTCACGCTGCGCAGCGGTCGCACGCTGACGGCCGTCCAGTTGCAGATGGAGTACTTCGAGCTGGCCCGCAAGTACGTCGAGGAGCGGTTCGGGGCGGACGCCGACGAGCAGACCAAGGACGTCCTGGTCCGCTGGGAGGACGTCCTGAACCGCCTGGAGAACGACCCGATGAGCCTGTCGGGCGAGCTCGACTGGATCGCCAAGCGCGAGCTCATGGAGGGCTACCGGCGCCGCGACGGGCTGGACTGGGACGCGGCCCGGCTGCACCTGGTGGACCTCCAGTACGCCGACGTACGGCCCGAGAAGGGCCTGTACAACCGTCTGGTGGCCCGCGGCAAGATGAAGCGGCTCCTGGACGATCCCGGCGTCCTGCGGGCGCAGACGAAGCCCCCGGAGGACACCAGGGCGTACTTCCGCGGCCGCTGCCTGGAGCAGTACGCGGACGACGTCGCGGCGGCCTCCTGGGACTCGGTGATCTTCGATCTGCCCGGCCGTGACTCGCTGCAGCGGGTTCCAACCCTCGAACCCCTACGCGGAACGCGTAACCACGTGAAGGCGCTGCTCGACCGGTGCCGCACGGCCGAAGATCTGGTGCGGGTGCTCTCCGGCGGCTGAAAGACCGCTGGTGGGGGAAACACAGAGGTAGGCCCCGCACGTTCCACCAAGTGCGGGGCCGATGTCAGACCCTGCTTGTAGGGTCTGATCAAGGACATCGAACCGAGCGGGGTGAGGTAGATGGCGACCAAGGACACCGGCGGCGGCCAGCAGAAGGCGACGCGCTCCACCGAGGAGGTCGAGGAGCAGGCGCAGGACGCGCAGGCCTCCGAGGACCTCAAGGAGCGGCAGGAGAAGCTCTCCGACGACGTGGACTCCGTCCTGGACGAGATCGACGACGTGCTCGAAGAGAACGCGGAAGACTTCGTGCGGTCGTTCGTTCAAAAGGGCGGACAGTAGTTCACGAACGTGAACATCGGGGTGCGTCGTGGGAGGTCCGGCCGGGGTCGCGGGCTTCCCACGGCGGTCCCCCCGGGCCCCGCGGGGCTCATCGCGTAATTGGCCTGTCCTGCCCAGCCGTTCATGTGGATCATTGCCACACGCCGGGTAGGGTCCCAGGCGTACTGTGCTTCAACTGCAATTCGGCCATCGGCCTGTTGGGGGAAATCCCCGGCACCGTCCGTCGGGCTGCCGCCTACTTGGAAGGAAACTCGTGGAAGCCAACACTCGTGGCACGGGGCGTCTACCAGCTGCCTTCCTGACGCCTGGCTCCTCCTCGTTCATGGACTTCCTGTCCGAGCACTCGCCGGAGATGCTGCCCGGCAAGCGCGTCCTGCCGCCCGTGCAGGGCGCGCTCGAAGCCCCGCACGGCACGACGATCGTCGCGGCGACGTTCCCCGGCGGGGTCGTCCTGGCCGGCGACCGGCGGGCCACGATGGGCAACATGATCGCCCAGCGCGACATCGAGAAGGTCTTCCCGGCCGACGAGTACTCGGCGGTCGGCATCGCCGGCACCGCCGGTCTCGCCGTCGAGATGGTCAAGCTCTTCCAGCTGGAGCTGGAGCACTTCGAGAAGGTCGAAGGCGCCACGCTCTCCCTGGAGGGCAAGGCCAACCGGCTCTCCACCATGATCCGCGGCAATCTCGGCATGGCCATGCAGGGCCTCGCCGTGGTCCCGCTCTTCGCGGGCTACGACGTGGACCGCGACAAGGGCCGGATCTTCTCCTACGACGTCACCGGCGGCCGCTCCGAGGAGCACGGCTTCGCCGCCACCGGCTCCGGCTCCATCTTCGCCCGGGGCTCCATGAAGAAGCTCTACCGCGACGACCTGACGGAGCAGGAGACGACGACCCTCGTCATCCAGGCGCTCTACGACGCGGCCGACGACGACTCGGCGACCGGCGGCCCCGACATGGCGCGCCGGATCTTCCCGATCGTCACCGTCATCACCGAGGACGGGTTCCGCAGGCTCACCGAGGCGGAGTCCTCCGAGCTCGCCCGCTCCGTCCTGGCACGGCGGCTGGAGCAGCCCGACGGCCCCCGGGCCTCCCTCCTCTGAGGCCCGTGCAGGCCCCGAGATGACCCCGCCACTGACAGAAAGGGACGGTTAGCCGGTGTCGACCCCGTTCTATGTCTCACCCCAGCAGGCCATGGCCGACCGTGCGGAGTACGCCCGCAAGGGCATCGCCCGCGGCCGCAGCCTGGTCGTGATCCAGTACGCCGACGGCATCGTGTTCGTCGGTGAGAACCCGTCCCGCGCGCTGCACAAGTTCAGCGAGATCTACGACCGGATCGGCTTCGCGGCCGCCGGCAAGTACAACGAGTACGAGAACCTCCGCATCGGCGGCGTCCGTTACGCCGATCTGCGCGGATACACCTACGACCGCGACGACGTGACGGCCCGTGGGCTGGCCAACGTCTACGCACAGACCCTCGGCACCATCTTCTCCAGCGTCGGCGAGAAGCCCTACGAGGTGGAGCTGGTCGTCGCCGAGGTCGGCAGCACCCCCGAAGAGGACCAGATCTACCGGCTGCCGCACGACGGCTCGATCGTGGACGAGCACGGCTCGGTCGCGGTCGGCGGCAACGCCGAGCAGATCAGCACCTTCCTGGACCAGCGCCACCAGGACGGCATGTCGCTCGCCGAGGCGCTGAAGCTGGCCGTGCAGGCCCTGTCGAACCAGGCGAACGGCGCCGACCGGGAGATCCCCGCCGAGCGCCTGGAGGTCGCGGTCCTGGACCGGACGCGGCCCCAGCAGCGGAAGTTCAAGCGCATCGTCGGCCGGCAGCTCTCCCGGCTGCTCCAGGCCGATGTGGCCAAGACCGAGCCCACCGAGGCCCCGTCCGACCTGGAGGAGACGGAGGACGAGTAGTCCCCGCCGTCGCGCACGCGCCCCGGTTCCGCCTCAGGCGGGCCGGGGCGCGGCCGTTGATCCCCGCACGGCCAGGGCGACGGGCAGGTCCCCGGTCTCGGGCGCCCGGCCCTCCAGGACGGCGAGCAGCGCCGCCATGCCCCGTGCCCCGACCTGCTCGGCGGGCAGCGCCAGCGTGGTCAGCTCCGGCTCCAGGGCGGTGGCGAGGGTGAGGCCGTCGAACCCGGTGACGGACACGTCGCCGGGGATGCGAAGGCCGAGCCGGTGGGCCGCCTTGCAGGCGCCCGCGGCGAGGAAGTCGTCGTCGCACACCAACGCCGTCGGCCGGGGGCCGGGGCCGCTCAGGGCCTGCTCCGCGGCCAGTCGGCCGCAGTCCACGCCGAGCGCCGCCCGGACCGTGACCAGCCGGGCGTCCGGCACCCCGGCGAGCGCGTCCCGAAGCGCCCGGGCCCGGACGACGAACGTCCAGGAGTCCACGTCGGCCGCGACGTGCGCGAAGCGGCGGTGGCCGAGCTGGAGCAGATGCTCCGTCAGGCGCCGTACGCCGTCGGCGATGTCGAGGTTGACGTGGGCGACGGGCCCGGCCTCGTCCGGGTCGCTGTCGAGCATCACCAGCGGCAGGTCGCTGCCGCGGATCGAGGCGAGCGCGTCCGCCGCCATCGAGGAGGCGATCACGCCGTCGAGGGCGGTGCGCGCGGAGTCGAAGGGGTCCCGGGCCGGGCCGATGCCCTCGGGGGAGGGGTAGAGCACCACGCCGAAACCGTGCTCGGCAGCGACCCGGGCCGCGCCCGCGTAGACCTGGGCGAAGAACTCGCTGGTCATGGCGGGCACCACCAGGAGCGCCGTACGGGTGCGGCCGAGCCGCAGGCTGCGGGCGGCCAGGTTCGGCCGGTAGCCCAGCTCCCGCGCGGTAGAGCGGACCAGCTCCGCGGTCCGCTCGGAGACCCGCCCCCGCCACTTGTCGCCGAGGACCAGGGAGACGGTGGCCTGCGAGACACCCGCCGCGCTCGCGACGTCCCGGCTGGTGGGCCGGGCCCCGGCGGGCCGCCCGGACATCGCGGCGCGGGCCGCGCGCACCCCCGTACGGGCCGCGACCGGCGTGGATTCCGGGCTTTCCGGGCTGGTCACAGGTCCTCCAGGGCGGCTGGTCGGCGGGCGCGGGGTAGACCCGCGCACTCGCCACATGGTACGTATGACGACGGAAGTTATACGTAACACTTAGGGAGTGGGCCATGGCGGCGGGATACGCGGAGATCCTTCGGACCCGGCATGCCGCGCGGCTGCTCGCGGGCACCCTCACGGGCCGGCTGCCCAACGCCACCGCCGCGATCGCGGTCGTCTTCTTCGTCCGCTCCCAGGGCGGCAGCTACGCGCTCGCGGGCGGCCTCACCGCCGTGTACGGGGTGGCCACGGCCGTGGGCCAGCCGCTGCTCGGCCGGGCCGTCGACCTGTACGGACAGCCGCGCGTGATGCTCCCCGCCTCGGTCCTGGCCGCCCTCGGCATGGCACTGCTCGCCGTCGTCGGCATCGAACCGGCGCCCCTCGCCTACGCGGCGGTGCTGGTGGCCGGGCTCGCCACCCCGCCCCTGGAGGGCGGGCTGCGCGCCCTGTGGCCCAGCGTCCTGGGCCGCGAGGAGCAGGTGCACACCGCCTACGCCATGGACGCCATAGCCCAGGAGGTGATGTTCACGGTCGGCCCGCTGCTCGTCACCGTCTCCATCGCGCTCTGGTCGCCCGCCACCGCGCTGCTCCTGATCAACGCGCTCGGCGTGCTCGGCGCTCTGAGCGTCGTCCTGTCCGAGCCGTCCAGGGCCTGGCGTTCGGCGCCCCGCGAGGCGCACTGGCTGGGCGCCCTGCGCTCGCCCGGGCTCCTCGCCCTGCTCGGCTCGTTCTTCTTCGTCGGCCTCGCGCTCGGCGCCATCATCGTCGCCGCGTCCGCCTACGCCGACGGCCACGGCAGCGACCAGATCTACGGCTGGCTGATGGCCGCCAACGGTCTGGGCGCCCTGCTCGGCGGACTCGTCTACGGAGCCCGGCAGTGGAGCGGCGCGCCCGAGAAGCGCCTGCGGGTCCTCGTGGCCCTGCTGGCCGTCGGCTATCTGCCGCTGGCCCTCGTCCCCGGCGTCCCCGCGATGGCCGCGCTCACCGTGCTCTCCGGCCTCTTCCTCGCGCCGTCCATCGCCTGCGCGTTCATCGTCGTCGACCGGCACGCGCCGCGCGGCACGGTCACCGAGGCGTTCTCCTGGCTGGTGACGGCCTTCGGCGTCGGCACCGCGCTCGGCACGGCGGCCGCGGGTCCGGCGGTCGAACTCGGCGGAACCGGAGCCAGTTTCGCGGTCGCGGGCGGCGGCGGCCTCGCGGCCCTCGTCGTCCTTCTCGCCACCCAGCGCGTCCTGGCAGCTCCCGGGCGTCGGCCTGATGTCGCCGGAGTTGACGAAAATGATCGAAACCGTGCCGTCGAACCCGGTTTCAGCTCAGGCCATCAGGCGTAATGTTCACTCATGGACCGCCGCATTTTCGGGCTGGAGAACGAGTACGGCGTCACGTGCACGTTCAGGGGACAGCGCCGACTGTCTCCTGACGAAGTGGCGCGCTACCTCTTCCGCCGTGTTGTGTCATGGGGCCGCAGCAGCAACGTCTTTCTGCGGAACGGCGCCCGCCTCTACCTGGACGTGGGATCGCATCCGGAATACGCAACTCCCGAATGCGACAACGTGACCGAACTGGTCACCCACGACAAAGCCGGTGAGCGCATTCTCGAAGGCCTGCTCGTCGACGCCGAACGCCGCCTGCACGAGGAGGGAATCGCGGGCGACGTCTATCTCTTCAAGAACAACACCGACTCGGCGGGAAACTCCTACGGCTGCCACGAGAACTATCTCGTCGCCCGGCACGGGGAGTTCTCGCGGCTCGCGGACATCCTGATCCCCTTCCTCGTCACCCGCCAGCTGATCTGCGGCGCCGGCAAGGTGCTCCAGACCCCGCGCGGCGCGGTCTACTGCGTCAGCCAGCGCGCCGAGCACATCTGGGAGGGCGTCAGCTCCGCCACCACCCGCTCGCGTCCGATCATCAACACCCGCGACGAGCCGCACGCCGACGCCGAGCGCTACCGGCGCCTGCACGTCATCGTCGGCGACTCCAACATGTCCGAGACGACCATGCTCCTGAAGGTCGGCGCCACCGACCTCGTGCTGCGCATGATCGAGGCCGGGACGGTCATGCGCGACCTCACTCTGGAGAACCCGATCCGGGCCATCCGCGAGGTCTCCCACGACATCACGGGCCAGCGCAAGGTGCGCCTGGCCAGCGGGCGCGAGGCGTCCGCGCTCGAAGTCCAGCGCGAGTACTACGAGAAGGCCGTCGACTTCGTGGAGCGGCGCGGCATCCGCACCGGCACCGTCGACCAGGTCCTCGAACTGTGGGGCCGCACCCTGGACGCGATCGAGGCCGAGGACCTCGACCGGATCGGCACCGAGATCGACTGGGTCATGAAGTACAAGCTCATCGAGCGGTACCGGGCCAAGAACAACATGACCATGTCGCACCCGCGCGTCGCGCAGATAGACCTCGCCTACCACGACATCCACCGCCGGCGGGGCCTGTACTACCTCCTGGAGCGCAAGGGTCAGGCGGCCAGGATCTGCAACGACCTGAAGATCTTCGAGGGCAAGTCGGTGCCCCCGCAGACCACCAGGGCCCGGCTGCGCGGCGACTTCATCCGCCGCGCCCAGGAGCAGCGCCGGGACTTCACCGTCGACTGGGTGCATCTCAAGCTCAACGACCAGGCGCAGCGCACCGTGTTGTGCAAGGACCCGTTCCGGTCGGTGGACGACCGGGTGGAGAAGCTGATCGCCGGTATGTGAGACGCCGGGAGCGGTTGCGACCGGGGGCCCCGCGCGCTGTGGCGCACGGGGCCCCCGGGCATGCCGGACCCTTGTGGGACGGGGGCGGGGCCGTAGAGTGGCCGCTCCGACCGTTCCAGCTACCCCGAGGACCACTGTGCGACGCCGACTTGCTGCCGCGCTCATCGTGCCGGCCCTGATGCTCACCGCGGCCTGCGGAGGAGGTGACGACGCAGCGAAGAAGAAGGACGCGTCCGCTTCGCCCACCGACTCGGCGTCGCAGCCAGCCGCCCCCAAGCCGGTGTCCGACGCCTCGCCGATGCCCACCGTCGCGGGCGACGCGGGCAAGAAGCCCACGATCACCATCCCCAAGGGCGACCCGAGCGGAAAGTTCGTCGTCAAGACCCTGACGGCGGGCACCGGCCAGGAGGTCAAGAAGGACGACCTCGCCGTCACGAAGTACACCGGGAAGATCTGGAAGAGCGGCAAGGACCTCGCCGGTTCGTACGACCAGGGCGGTGTGCCGCAGGTCATCCCGGCAGGCTCGCAGACCTACATCCCGGCGTTCAGCGAGGCGGTGCTCGGCCAGAAGGTCGGCGCCCGCGTGCTGGTCGTGGCCCCGCCGGCCGCCGCCTTCGGCGCCGCGGGCAAGCAGGAGCTCGGCGTCTCTGGCACCGACAACCTGGTCTTCGTGCTCGACATCGACAGTGTGATGCCGAAGAAGGTCGAGGGCACGCAGTCGGCCATCCCGTCCGACCTGCCGCAGATCAAGGCGGACAAGGACGAGGCCGCCACGATCAGCGTCCCCAAGAACGACCCGCCGAAGAAGCTCGTCGACCAGGTCCTCATCGAGGGCAAGGGCGCCGAGGTCAAGAGCGGCCAGACCGTCTACATGCAGTACAGCGGCGCCACCTGGAAGCCCAACGAGGGCGCGGCGCAGGCGAAGCTTTTCGACACGTCCTGGAAGACCGGCGCCCCGTTCTCGACCGTGATCGGCCAGGGCCAGGTCATCGAGGGCTGGGACAAGGGCCTGGTCGGCAAGAAGGTCGGCAGCCGTGTCCTGCTGGTCATCCCGCCGGAGCAGGGCTACAAGGACAAGGCCCAGGGCGCGGACATTCCCGCGAACTCGACGCTGGTCTTCGTCGTGGACATCGTCGGAGCAATGTAAGACTGTTCCGGTTGCCCATAGCGATTAGTAGGAGCATTACGTGAGCATCGACAAGCCCGAGATCGACTTCCCCGAGGGTCAGCCGCCGGCGGACCTGGAGATCAAGGAGATCTGGGAGGGCGACGGCGCCGTCGCCAAGGCCGGCGACATGGTCAAGGTCCACTACGTGGGCGTGGCCTTCTCCACCGGCGAGGAGTTCGACGCCTCCTGGAACCGCGGCACCCCGCTGCAGTTCAAGCTCGGTGCCGGCCAGGTCATCTCCGGCTGGGACCAGGGCATCCAGGGCATGAAGGTCGGCGGCCGCCGTCGGCTGACCATCCCGGCCCACCTCGCCTACGGCGACCGCGGCGCCGGCAACGCCATCGCCCCGGGCGAGACGCTGATCTTCGTCTGCGACCTGGTCGCCGTCTGAGACGCACCTCGATCAGTCCTGAGCGATCGGACCTGATCAGAGCGAGGGCCCATGCCAGTCGGCATGGGCCCTCGGCTTTTGCCCGGGGAGCCCGGAGCGGTACGGTCAACGGTCGTAGCGCACAACGAGAGAGGGCGTAGGGCATCGATGGCGATTGCCAAGGCCGAGCGGCTGATGAACCTGGCGCTGTGTCTGCTCGGGACACGGCGCGCACTCAGCAAGCGGGAGCTGCGCGAGTCCATCGAGGCCTATCTCGAGGCGGGGTCCGACGACTCCTTCAACCGGATGTTCGAGCGGGACAAGGACGATCTGCGGGAGCTCGGCCTGGTCATCGAGACCGTCGAGAACCTCGACGGTGAGACCGGCTACCTCGCCCGCCGCGACAGCAACCGCCTGCCGCCGGTCCAGCTCGACGCCGAGGAGGCCGCCGCCCTCGGGCTCGCCGCCCGTGTCTGGCAGCAGGCCCGGCTCGCGGGCGCGGCCAGCGGGGCCCTCCAGAAGCTGCGCGCCGCGGGCATGCCGGAAGCCGACAATCCGTATGAGCACAGCGCGATCGAACCGCGCATCCCGGTGCACGAGGCGGCCTTCGAGCCGTTGATGCTGGCCTGCCGCGACCGGCGCCCGGTCGTCTTCGACTACCGCAAGGTCACCGCCGTACGCCCCGAGACCCGGCACGTCGAGCCCTGGGGCCTGGAGTGCTGGCGCGGCCACTGGTACCTGGCCGGCTGGGACCGCGACCGGGGTGCCGAGCGGGTGTTCCGGCTCAGCCGCATCTGTGGCCGGGTCCGCTCCCGCGCGGGCGCCTTCACCGCGCCGGTGCCCGACGTCGTCACCGTGCGCGAGACCGTCGAGACCTGGGCGGGGGAGACCGCGACCCGCTCGGCCAGGATCCGGCTGCGCGCCGGGGCCGGCTACCCGCTGCGCTCGCGGGCCACCTCGACGAGGGAACTCGGCGACGGTTGGGACGAGTTGGAGATTCCGTACGGGCACGGGTTGGACGCCCACCTCGTGGAGTTCGGCCCGGACGTGGTCGTGCTGGAGCCCGCCGATCTGCGGGCCGACGTGATGGACCGGCTGCGCGCCGTGGCCAAGGGCTGAGGGGGACCGAACGACCATGGCTGCGAACGCCATCGACCAGACGCGGCGGATGCTTTCGCTGGTGACCTATCTGCGCGAGCGCCCCGGCGCCCACGTCGCGGATGTCGCCCGCGCCTTCGGCATCACCGAGGACGAACTCATCTCCGACCTGGACGTGCTGCCCATGTGCGGCACGAGCTTCCGCGGCGGCGACCTCCTGGACATCGACACCGACGGCGACCGCATCTGGTGGCACAACCCCGACGACGTCGCGGCGCCGCTCCGCCTCGCCGCCGACGAGGCGACCGCGCTGCTCGTCGCAGCCCGCGCCGTCTCCACGCTGCCCGGCCTGCGCGAGGGCGACCGGCAGGCGCTGCTGCGCGCCACCGCCAAGCTGGAGGCGGCGGCCGGCGAGGCCGCCGGCGCCAGCTCCCGCCTCTCCGTCACCTTCGAGTCCGAGGGCGGTGTCTTCGCCGAGGTCGACCGCGCGATCTCCGAGCGCCGCCGGCTGTGGGTGAAGTACTACTCGCCCGCGCGCGACGAGCTCACCGAGCGCGAGGTCGACCCGATCCGGCTCTTCGCGGTCGGCCACACCTATATGGAGGCGTGGTGCCGCCTCTCCGAGGCCCGGCGCACCTTCCGCCTCGACCGGGTCGCCGAGATCCGCCTGCTCGACGAGGTCTCCGCCCCGCCCGAGCTCGAACTGCGCGACCTGTCCGAAGGGCTCGTCCAGCCGTCCGCCGAGGACCCCGAGGTCGTCGTCGAGGTCGGCCCCGGCGGGCGCTGGGTCGCCGAGTACTACCCGCACGACAGCGCCGAGGAGCTCCCCGACGGCGGGCTGCGGATCACGCTGCGCACCCCCGACCCGGCCTCGCTGCGGCGCCTGGCGCTGCGCCTGGGCCAGGACGGCCGGATCGTGTCGCCGGACGACCTCGCCGACAGCGCCCGGCGCGCCGCCCGCGAGGCGCTGGCCGGCTACGAGGAACCGCCCGCGCTCGACCACCAGAGCTGAGGAGAATTGCGGAACATGTCGGTATTGCCCGGTATTTCCCGTCCGATGATCCCGGTCCTCTTCAAGGCGGCCTGCCCGGAGTGCCGCGCCCGCTTCGAACTCGGCGCACCCGCGCTCCGGCTGGCCATCGGCGCCAGCCGCCGCACCACGTTCTACTCCTTCACCTGCCCCGAGTGCGGCTCGGCCGTCCGCAAGCCCGCCGGGGAGCGCATCATCGAGCTCCTCACCGGCGGCGGCGTCCGTACGCTGCGCCTCCACTCCACCGTCTAGGGTCCGCATCCATGTTCTGGCCGATGACCGCCATCGCCCTCGGGTTCCTCGGGATCGCCGTGCTCGGCGTCCTCGCCATCAAGGTCTTCGTCGAGGCGCAGCGGCTCGGCCGCCAAGTGGCCGACACCACACGGAAGATCAACCGCGCCGCCGAGGACCTGGAACGCGCCGCGGTCGACCTCGCGGGCGCCGGGGAAACGCTGAGATGACCGGTGCGCTCTGATGTCGCCCGTTTCGGGACGGTACGCTGCACAACGCGGGCCAGGTAGCGAGGCCCGGTCCGCAAACGGGAGTACGCACGGGGATTGCCCAGCGTTCACCCCCGCGCGTTACGATCGCTGCACGTAAGGCGGTCGGACACCAGTCCGCTGCCCTCCAGCAGCCCCCTATCCTGCAGCCTCGGTGAGAAGGTAAACGCTTATGTTCGGAAGGCTCGGCGCCCCCGAGATCATTCTCATCCTCATCGTCGTCGTCCTGCTGTTCGGCGCGAAGAAGCTCCCGGACATGGCGCGGTCGCTCGGCAAGTCGGCCCGCATCCTCAAGAGCGAGGCCAAGGCCATGAAGTCGGAGGGCCAGCAGCCCGCCCCGGCCGAACCGGCCACCCCGGGCGAGCAGCCCCCGGCCCAGCGCACGATCCAGTCCGCGCCCGGCGACGTGAGCAGCGCCCGCCCGGTGAACGAGCCGACGGACACCACGCAGCGCTGACACCGGGCCGAAGCAGGCGCTGTTCACCTCTGTGACCAAAGTGACCTGCCGCACGAGATGAGGACGTGGGTTGCTCAAGTCTGCCCGCAAACAACAGAGGGACCCCGAGGGCCGGATGCCGCTCTCGGACCACCTTCGCGAGCTGCGCAACCGGCTCGCGAAGTCGGTGTTGGCGATCCTGGTCTGCGCCATCGTGGCGGCGTTCTACTACAAGGACATCGCCGAACTGATCACGCGGCCGATCAAGGAAGCCGTCAACTGCACGGTGCCGTTCACCGAGCTCACCAAGAAGGACGGTGGCTCGGAGGTCTGCGGCAACATCACCATGTCCGGCCTCATGGGGCCGTTCACGCTGATGATCAAGGTGTCGATGGTGGCGGGCGTCGTCGCGGCCAGCCCCGTCTGGCTCTACCAGCTGTGGGCGTTCGTCTCGCCGGGCCTGCACAAGCACGAGAAGCGCTACTCGCTGAGCTTCGTCGCGGCGGGCTTCCCCCTGTTCGTGGCGGGCGGCTGGTTCTCGTACAACGTACTGCCGGCGGCGGCCCGGGTGCTCCTGGACTTCACCCCCGCGGGGGTGGCCAACCTCCTGCCGCTGAACGAACTCATCGACCTCGTCACCCGCATGATCATCGTCTTCGGCCTCTCCTTCGAGCTGCCGCTGTTCCTCGTCATGCTCAACTTCAGCGGCATTCTCACCGGCCGCCGGATGCTGGGCTGGTGGCGCGGGATGATCATGGGTGTCACCATCTTCGCGGCCTTCGCGACGCCGACCGTCGACCCCGTGTCGATGCTCTCGCTCGCCGCCCCGATCGTGGCCCTCTACTTCGTCGCGGTCGGCATCGCCCTGATGAACGACAAGCGCCGCAAGCAGCGCGCCGAAGCCGGGCCCGCCGACGACGAGGCCTCCGAACTCGACCTCACCCCCGAGGACGTCGGCGCGATCGAACCCGTGAGCGCGTCGCCCGGTCTGCCCGAGCAGTCCGACGGCGGACGCTCCAGCAAGCTCAACGGGTACGACGACATCACCTGACCTTGACGTGATCGCCGGAGCTTGTAGGGTCCGGCGGGTGACCAGCGAGATCACCCTCTTCGTCAATCCCACCGCGGGACGCGGCCGGGGCGCGCACGCCGCGCAGCCGGCCGCTTCCGCGTTGCGGGCCGCCGGGTACTCCGTACGCACCGTCCTCGGCGAGAACGCCGACGACGCGCTGCGCCGCGCCCGCGAGGCCGTCGAGGGCGGCACCGGGGCGCTCGTCACCGTCGGCGGCGACGGCATGGTCAACCTCGCCCTTCAGGCCGTCGCCGGGACCGGGACCCCGCTCGGCGTCGTCGCCGCGGGCACCGGCAACGACTTCGCCCGCGCCCTCGGCCTGCCGATACGCGACCCGGCCCGCGCCGGACAGTTCGCCGCGGACGCCCTCAAGGGCGCACACCTCAGGGACGTCGACCTGGGCCGGGTCGGCGACCGCTGGTTCGCCACCGTCCTCGCCTCCGGCTTCGACTCCAAGGTCAACGACCGCGGGAACCGCATGCGTTGGCCCGGCGGCCGCTTCAAGTACGACCTCGCGATGCTCGCCGAACTCGCCGCCTTCACGCCCACCCCGTACAAGATCACCCTCGACGACGGCGAGACCCACGAGATCGAGGCGACCCTCGTCGCGGTCGGCAACACCTCCTCCTACGGAGGCGGCATGCGCATCTGCGCCGACGCCGACCCCGCCGACGGCCTCTTCGACGTCACCGTCGTCGGCGCCTGCTCCCGCGCGACCCTCGTCAAGGTCTTCCCGAAGGTCTACCGCGGCACCCATCTCGACCACCCCGCGGTGACCACGCACCGTGTCGCCTCGATCACGCTCGCCGCGCACGGCATCACCGGGTACGCCGACGGGGAACCGCTCGGTCCGCTCCCGCTCACCGCCGCGTGTGTGCCCGCCGCCGTGCGGGTATTGGCACCCGTACCGGCGCCCGGCCGGAAGGCCGTCAGTCCCGGCCTCCAATAAAGATCGCGACCTCTGTCAGAGGCGGCGGGTAGGCTCGAAGACAAGATGACAGAGGACCTCTCACCAGCCGAAGCGTACGCAGCTGCCCGGCTCCGCGCCGTCGAGCAGGCCACCGCGCTCGCACCCTTCCGCGACCTGTACGACTTCGATCTCGACCCCTTCCAGATCGAAGCCTGCCAGGCCCTCGAAGCCGGAAAGGGCGTGCTCGTCGCGGCCCCCACCGGCTCCGGAAAGACCATCGTCGGCGAGTTCGCCGTGCACCTTGCCCTGGCCCAGGGCCGCAAATGCTTCTACACCACGCCCATCAAGGCGCTGTCCAACCAGAAGTACGCCGACCTCGCACGACGCTACGGCGCCGACAAGGTGGGCCTGCTGACCGGCGACAACAGCGTCAACGCCGACGCACCCGTGGTCGTCATGACCACCGAAGTGCTCCGCAACATGCTGTACGCGGGCTCCCAGGCGCTCCTCGGCCTCGGATACGTGGTGATGGACGAGGTGCACTACCTCTCCGACCGCTTCCGCGGCGCCGTATGGGAAGAGGTGATCATCCACCTCCCGGAGTCCGTGACCCTGGTCTCGCTGTCGGCGACCGTCTCCAACGCGGAGGAGTTCGGCGACTGGCTGGACACCGTCCGCGGCGACACCGAAGTGATCGTCTCCGAGCACCGCCCCGTGCCGCTGTGGCAGCACGTCATGGCCGGACGCAAGATGTACGACCTCTTCGAGGAGGAGTCCGACCACGGCGGCCGCGGCGTCGCCCGGCGCGAGGTCAACCCCGACCTGCTGCGCATGGCGCGGATGGAGAACCAGAAGACGTACAACCCGCGCGACCGGCGCCGCGGCAAGATGGTGCGCGAGGCCGACCGCGAGCGCGAGCGCCGCTCACGCTCCAGGATCTGGACGCCCGGCCGCCCCGAAGTCATCGAACGGCTCGACGCCGAAGGCCTGTTGCCGGCCATCACCTTCATCTTCAGCCGCGCCGCCTGCGAAGCGGCCGTCCAGCAGTGCATGTACGCGGGCCTCAGGCTCAACGACGAGGAAGCGCGCCAGCAGGTCCGCGAGATCGTCGAGGAACGCACCGCCTCCATCCCCGGCGAGGACCTGCACGTCCTCGGCTACTACGAGTGGCTCGAAGGCCTGGAGCGCGGCATCGCCGCCCACCACGCGGGCATGCTGCCCACCTTCAAGGAGGTCGTCGAAGAGCTCTTCGTGCGGGGCCTCGTGAAGGCCGTCTTCGCCACCGAGACCCTGGCCCTCGGCATCAACATGCCCGCGCGGTCGGTGGTGCTGGAGAAGCTCGTCAAGTGGAACGGCGAGCAGCACGCCGACATCACCCCCGGCGAGTACACCCAGCTCACCGGGCGGGCCGGGCGCCGCGGCATCGACGTCGAGGGGCACGCCGTCGTCCTGTGGCAGCGCGGCATGGACCCGGGCGCGCTCGCCGGCCTGGCAGGCACCCGCACCTACCCGCTGCGCTCCAGCTTCAAGCCGTCGTACAACATGGCCGTCAACCTGGTCCAGCAGTTCGGCAGGCACCGCTCGCGCGAGCTCCTCGAAACCTCCTTCGCGCAGTTCCAGGCCGACAAGTCCGTCGTCGGCATCTCGCGGCAGGTCCAGCGCAACGAGGAGGGCCTGGAAGGCTACCGGGAGGGCATGCACTGCCACCTCGGGGACTTCGAGGAGTACGCGCGGATGCGGCGCGACCTCAAGGACCGCGAGACCGAGCTCGCCAAGCACGGCGCGGCCCAGCGCCGGGCGGCCGCCGCGGCCTCCCTGGAGAAGCTCAAGCCGGGCGACATCATCCACGTGCCGACCGGGAAGTTCGCGGGCCTCGCCCTCGTGCTCGACCCCGGAATCCCCGCGGGCCGCACCAACGGCCACCGCGGCTTCGAGCAGCACGACGGGCCCCGCCCGCTCGTGCTGACCGCCGAACGACAGGTCAAGCGGCTCGCCTCCATCGACTTCCCCGTGCCGGTGGAAGCCCTGGAGCGGATGCGCGTCCCGAAGTCGTTCAACGCGCGCTCGCCCCAGTCCCGCCGCGACCTGGCGTCCGCGCTGCGCACCAAGGCCGGGCACATCGTTCCCGAGCGGCACCGCAAGGCCCGCTCCGAAGCGGCCGACGACCGCGAGATCACCCGGCTGCGCGCCGCCCTGCGCGCCCACCCCTGCCACGGCTGCGACGAGCGCGAGGACCACGCCCGCTGGGCCGAGCGCTACTACCGCCTCCAGCGCGACACCAAGCAGCTGGAGCGGCGCATCGAGGGGCGCACCAACACCATCGCGCGCACCTTCGACCGCATCGTGGCCCTGCTCACCGAGCTCGACTACCTGCGCGACGACGAGGTCACCGAACACGGCAAGCGCCTGGCCCGCCTGTACGGCGAGCTCGACCTGCTGGCCAGCGAATGCCTGCGCGCGGGCGTCTGGGAAGGTCTGAACCCGGCCGAACTCGCCGCCTGCGTATCGGCGTTGGTGTACGAGGCGCGCCAGTCCGACGACGCCGTCGCGCCCAAGACGCCCTCCGGCAAGGCCAAGGCCGCGCTCGGCGAGATGGTACGGATCTGGGGCCGCCTCGACGCCCTGGAGGAGGACCACAAGATCAACCAGGCGGAGGGCGTGGGCCAGCGCGAGCCCGACCTCGGCTTCGCCTGGGCCGCCCACCAGTGGGCCTCCGACAAGGGCCTGGACGAGGTGCTGCGCGAGGCCGACATGCCCGCCGGTGACTTCGTCCGCTGGTGCAAGCAGGTCATCGACGTCCTCGGCCAGATCGCGGCGGCCGCGCCGCGCGAGAACAACACGGTCGCCAAGAACGCCCGCAAGGCGGTCGACGCGCTGCTGCGGGGTGTGGTGGCGTACAGCTCGGTCGGCTGACCGATCCGGACCGTACGGCCCGCTGCGAGGCCCGTACGGTCCCGCGCGCAGTTGGGAGCGGCCCCCGCCGGGGAATCCGGTGGGGGCCGTCGCGTGTGCGCCGACTGGGAGCATGACTCGGCGCCCATCCGCCCTGCGGGCGAGGCGAGTTGGCCGGAGGACGTGCGCCGGGCCGGGCCTGTGGACAACGGCGTGACCCTCGCGGGGGACATGACGGGCGCGGGATATCCACAGGGGTGGCGGGGTGCGGGGGGTGTCCGCTTGCATGGACCCACAGGGAGAAGCGGACGGCGCACCGAAGCGCCGCCAGGCAACCGCACGCTGCGGAAACGCAGCTCGGACGAACACGCGCGATGCGCGATGCACGAGTACGAGCACGGAGCGCGAGCACGAAGCACGAGCACGAAGCACGAAGCACGAAGCGCGATGCACGAGCGCGAGCACGAAGCACGAGTACGAAGCGCGAGCACGATGCGCGCAGCACACGCCAGACGCAGGCACGCGGCGCACCAACTGATGGGGCGTCGCCGGGGAGGGGAGACATCTTGACCACAGACGCGGCCGCGGCCGCCCCGGCACGGAGCGGACCCCGGCAAGTCGTGGCGGGCCCGCGAGGCCTTCCCTTCCTGGGCAACCTGCCCCGGTTCGGCAAGGACCCGCTCTCCTTCTTCGAACAGCTAAGGAACCGGGGCGACTTGGTGCACTGGCGGTTCGGCCGCGAGACCTCCCTGTTCGTCGCCGACCCCGAGTGCATCGGCGAACTCCTCGCAGGGATCGAGCACACCTTTGACCAGCCCGACCTCGGAGTCTCCTTCCGCACCCTGCTCGGCAACGGAGTCGTGGTCGCCAAGGGCAAGGACTGGCGGCGCAAGAGGTCCCTCGTCCAGCCTTCCGTCCGGCCCAAGCAAGTCCGGTCGTACGCGGCGACCATGGCCGCATGCGCGGTGGACCTCGCCGACAGCTGGACCGACGGCCAACGGATCGACGTGAAGCGGGAGATGTCCGCCCTCACCCAGCGGATAGCCGTGCGCACGATCTTCGGCGTCGACACCGCGGCCGACGCCGACGCCATCGGGCGGGCCATGGACGTCGCGCAGCACGAGATAGGGGTGGAGTTCAGCGGGATCGGCACGCTGCTGCCGGACTGGCTGCCGACGCCGGGCCGGGCCCGCATCAAGAAGGCGACCGCCGTCATCGACGCCGAGGTCGGCCGGGTCGTCGCCCGCCACCGCGACGGCGACGCCGACCGTCCCGACCTGCTCAGCCGACTGCTCGCCGCCCAGGACGAGACCGGCACCCGTCTCTCGGACCGTGAGATACGCGACGAGACCGTGACCCTCTACATCGGCGGCCACGAAACCACGAGCAGCACCCTCGTCTGGGCCTGGCACCTCCTGGCCCGCAACCCGCGAGTCCGCACAGAGCTGCGCGCCGAACTCGACCGCGTACTGGGCGACCGCGAACCCGGCTACGACGACTACGCCCGACTCACCTACACCCAGGCCGTGGTGAAGGAGACGCTACGGCTGTATCCGACCATCTGGCTGCTCACCGGGGTCGCGAAGGAAGGCGCGACCCTCGGCGGCCGGCAGATACCGCCCGGCACCCGGATCTGGACCAGCCAGTGGGCCACCCACCGCGACGCGCGCTGGTTCCGCGACCCGGAGGAGTTCCGCCCCGAGCGCTGGACGGAAGGCGCCGAGGAGATACCCGAACACGCCTGGTTCCCCTTCGGCGGCGGCCCGCGAGCCTGCCTGGGCATGCGCTTCGCCCTGGTCGAGGCGGTACTGATCCTGGCGGTCCTCTCCCACCGCTTCGACCTGGACGTGGACCCGCGCGAGCTCACCCCGGTACCCGGTCTGACCCTCCAGGCCGAGGGGGAGGTCATGGCCTCTGTACGGGGGAGGGGGGTGGGTGGAGGCGAGTAGGGGAGGGGGCCCTGGAGTGCTCCCGAACGCAGCCCCCAGCCCTCTCAGGGGCGTGTGCGACGATCTGGGGCATGAGTGCCACGACGGGGCGAAGGGTCGGGCGGCCGCGGGCCGTGCAGCGGCCGGACAGCGGGCTGGCCGCGCGGGATGAACTGCTGTGCGCGGCTGCCGAGTTGTTCACGCTGCACGGGTACGCGGCGACCACCACCCGGGCCGTGGCGGACCGGGTGGGGCTGCGGCAGTCCACGATGTACCACTACTTCTCCGGCAAGGAGGATCTGCTGGCCGAACTCCTGGAGTCGACGGTCACCCCCTCCCTTGAGCTGGCGCGGCGCCTCCTCGACGACGCCTCGCGCGATGCCGAGGACCGGCTGCGCGAGCTGTGCCGATCGGACGTCCAGCTGCTGTGCGGCGGCCCGTACAACCTGGGCGCGCTCTATCTGCTCCCCGAGGTGCGGGCCGAGCGCTTCGCGGTGTTCCACCGCAATCGTGCCGAGCTGAAGGCGGCGTACGGCGAGCTGCTGGCCGGGACGCGGGCGGGCGCGGGGCTGGACTCGGATGCGCTGGCGCTGCGTACGGATCTCGTCTTCGGCCTGATCGAGGGCGTCATCCTGATCCACCGCTCGGCGCCGGGGCGCGAGGTCTCCGTCTTCGCCGAGGCCACGGCCGACGCGGCGCTGCGTATTGCCGGCGCACCCTGACCCCCCTCCGCCCCCGGCCCGACGGTAGGCCCGCTCAGTCGCCGGTTCCGGGCGCGGGATCCACGGGGCGCCGACCCCGCCCCGCCCTGGAACGCCCATCGGCCCCCGGCCTGGCCGACCCCAACTCCCTTGCCAGTGCGGTCAGTTCGGCGAGTCGCAGGACCCGGCCGCCGGAACCCGGTATGGGGACGTGCAAGGGGGCTGTCCAGCGGGGCGGGACGGACGGGAGGCCGTAGTGGGCGCCGGCCAGGCCGCCGGTCACCGCCGCCACGGTGTCGGTGTCGCCGCCCAGGTCGATCGCGGCGCCGAGTGCCCGCTCGAACGAGTCCGTCGTGCGCAGTGCCCAGAGGGCCGAGCCGAGGCAGGGCCAGACCGCGCCGTTGAACTCCGTTGCCATGTCCGGGTGCCAGTCGGGTGCCAGGACCGCCGACCAGCGGGTGCGGTGGTCGGGGTGGACGGCGGCGAGCGCCTGGGGAACGGCGGTCAGCGGATTGGTGCCGTCCAGCGCGGCCCGGATCAGGTCGTGATAGATCGCCGTGCCTTCCCAGGCGGCCCGGTCCCCGTGGGTGAGCGCGGCGATGCGGCGGGCGGCGGCCATCGTCGCCTCCCGCCCGGCGCCCGCGAAGTACACGGCGGACGTGGTGGCCCGACGCGTTCCGGGGGCGGCCGCCGGGTAGGCGGGCGGCCCGCATCGGCCGCGATCCCGGTCGCCTCCGCTGTCCATCGACCGGCCGTCCGTTCGCCTGCGGTCGGGACTCGCGATACATCGCGGATGCGCTTGACGCGTTACTGCACTCGCGATATGTTCGGCTACGAGTATTCGGAAGCGAGGTGATGGTGATGGCAGGTGGGCGGCGCAAGCTTCGCAACCCCCTGGCGCTGGCCGTGATGGTGCTGCTCGCCGAGCGGTCGTCGATGCATCCGTACGAGATCGCTCAGACTCTGCGCCAGCGTGGCAAGGAGTACAGCATCAAGATCAATTACGGTTCGCTCTACACCGTCGTCCAGAACCTCGAAAAGCACGGCTTCGTCGAGGTCGCCGACGTCCAGCGGCAGGGCAACCGCCCCGAGCGCACCCTCTACGCCCTCACCCCTGCGGGCCGTGAGGAGATGCTCGACTGGATGGCGGACATCGTTTCCGTGCCGGTGCACGAGTTCCCGGTCTTCGAGACGGCGCTCTCCCTCATGGGAGTGCTCCCGCCCGACGAGGTCACCGCGCTGCTAGAGCAGCGGGTCAATACGCTGGAGGTGCGGGCCGCCGGGCTCCGAGGGGCCCTGCGGAAGCTGTGCGAGACGCTGCCCCGCGTCTTCCTGGTGGAGAGCGAGTACCAACTCCACATGATCGATGCCGAGGTGGAGTGGGTGCGCGGCTTCCTCAAGGAGATGGCCGACGGCACGCTCAGCGGCGTCGAGGGCTGGCGCACCTGGCACGCCACCGGCGAAGTCCCGCAGGAGTGGCGCGCGTTGAAGGAACAGGACCACTCGCGCGGTCGCCCCGGAGCCACTCCCTAGGGCGGACCGCACAGAAAAAAAACCAACCCCGGCACGAGCTGTTGCAGCAGCCCGCACCGGGGTCGCGACCCCGGACCCGACCCGCACGGAGCAGGCCAGGCGATCGAAGGTGCGGCACGCCAAGGATAGCCCGGCGCTCCCCACGCGGATCGGTCCGTCATACCGACCACCCCGCTCACCACAGGAGAGCCCCGTCATGAGCACCCGGGCGCCCGCAGTAGAGGCGCACAACCTGATCAAGACGTACCCCGGTGACGTCACCGCCCTCAACGGCATGGCCGTCACCGTCGAAGCCGGTACGGTCTTCGGGCTGCTCGGCCCCAACGGCGCCGGCAAGTCCACCACCGTCAAGATCCTCACCACCCTCGCCCGCCCCGACAGCGGCACCGCGACCGTCGCCGGGCACGATGTGCTGCGCAACCCCGACCGGGTCCGCCGCGCGATCGGGGTGGTGGCGCAGAAGTCCGGCGCCGACCCCGTCGCCACCGGCCGGGAGAACCTCCAGTTGCAGGGCCGTCTCTACGGTCTGACGGGCGCGGCGCTCAACCGGCGCGTCGACGAACTGCTCGACCGGTTCGACCTCGCCGACGCCGCCAAGCGCATCGTCAAGGGCTACTCGGGCGGCATGCAGCGCCGCCTCGACGTGGCGCTCGGCCTGGTGCACCGGCCCGAGGTGCTGTTCCTCGACGAGCCGACCACCGGGCTCGACCCCGAGGCCCGCACCGCGATGTGGGAGGAGATCTCGCGGCTCGCCGGTGACGAGGGGCTGACCATCGTCCTCACCACCCACTACCTCGAGGAGGCCGACCGGCTCGCCGAGCGGATCGCGATCGTGGACCGCGGCCGCGTCGTCGTCGAGGGCACCCCCGACGAACTCAAGGGCGAACTGCGCGGTGACGCCGTCCACGTGGAACTGCGCGAGGCCGTCACCGAACGCTCCCTGCTGCGCGACGCGCTCTCCGGCCTGCCCGGCGTGCACGAGGTACTGCTCGACGGCCGCCGGGTCAGCGCCCGCGCCGACGACGGAGCCGCCGCCGTGCCCGTGCTGCTCGCCGCACTGGAGCGGGCCGGAGCCTCCGTCGCCGCCGAGACCGTGGCCCGCCCCTCCCTCGACGACGTCTACCTCCGGCACGCCGGACGCCGATACTCGGAGGCCGAAGCGGAAGCCGGCGCCCCCGCCCTCGCCACCGCCGGAGGTTCCCGATGAGCACCCCGACCGCCGCCCCCGCACCCCTGCGCTCCAACGCCCTCGCCCAGACCTGGTACATGACCCAGCGTCAGCTGATGGCGATCTTCCGGCAGCCCGCCTATCTCCTGATCACCCTGGTCCAGCCGGTGATCTGGCTGTTCCTCTTCGGCAACCTCTTCAAGAAGGTCGTTGAGCTCGGCGGCTTCGGGACCACCTCCTACCTCGACTACCTGGTCCCCGGCATCGTGGTGATGAGCGCACTCGGCTCCAGCATGTGGGCGGGCATGGGCACCCTGGAGGAGATCGAGCGCGGCACGCTCAACCGCTTCCTCACCACGCCCGTCAGCCGCGGCGCCCTGATGAACGCCAACGTCGTGCAGAACGGCATCAGCATCACCGTCCAGACGGTGATCATCCTGCTGCTCGGCAAGCTCGGCGGGGCCCATTACCCGGGCGGCTTCGGCGGCCTGGTCATCCTCGCCGTCGCCGCGATCCTGCTCGGCACGGTCTTCGGCGCCTTCTCCAACGCGCTCGGCATGCTGGTGCGCCAGCGTGAGTCGATCATCGGCATCAACACCTTCCTGCTGCTGCCGCTGACCTTCCTGTCCTCGGCCTTCATGGCCCCCTCCCAGATGCCCGCATGGATGCGGCACATCGCGGACTTCAACCCGCTCAACTGGGCCATGGTGGCTGGGCGTTCAGCCATGTCGGCCGACCCGGACTGGGGCCTCGTCCTCGGCCGGGGCGGCGCGCTCCTCGCCCTCGCGATCGTCGCCGTCTGGCTGTCGACCCGCACCTTCCGCTCGTACCAGAAGTCGGTCTAGGCGTACGTCCCGCTCGTGGCCGGATCGTCGGGTCGAGGGTCAGGGAAAACCCCCGGCGGGGCAACCGTCGGGGGTTTTGGGGGAGTTGGGGCGGGGGAGGGCGTGGCTCAGGCGGTCGGGGCCTCCTGCTCGCGCTCCACCTGCTCGTTCCAGTCCCGCTTCATCGCGCGCCAGCCGTCGTCGTCCTGGCCGAGGCGCCAGTAGCCCGAAATGGAGAGCCGCTCGCGCGGCACGTTCCGCTCGACCCGCAGCAGTCGGCGCAGTTCCTTCACGAAGCCCGCCTCGCCGTGCACGAAGGCGTGCACGTCACCCGCGGGGAACTCCAAGTCCTTGACGGCGTCCACCAGTTGGGAGCCCACCGCGGCCCCGCCCCGGTGCAGCCACGTCACCGTGACGCCGTCCGGGGCGTCGATCTTCTGCTCGTCCTCGGGGCCGGCCACCTCGACGAAGGCGTGCACCACGGCGCCCTCCGGCATGCGCTCCAGGGCCGCCGCGATCGCGGGCAGCGCGCTCTCGTCGCCGGCGAGCAGGTGCCAGTCGGCCGCCGGGTCCGGGGCATACCCGCCGCCGGGGCCGAGGAAGCGCACCGTCTCGCCCACCTGGACCCGCGCGGCCCACGGGCCCGCGAGGCCCTCGTCGCCGTGGACCACGAAGTCGACGGTCAGCTCGCCGAGCGCCTCGTCCCAGTCGCGCACCGTGTAGGCACGCGTGCTCGGCCACTGCTCGCGCGGGAACTCGGCACGGATCCGCTCCATGTCGAAGGGCTCCGGGTAGGTCACGCCCTCGGCCGGGAACAGCACCTTGATGTAGTGGTCGGTGTGCTCACCGGCCCCGAATCCGGCCAGCGACCCGCCGCCGAGCACGAGGCGCACCATGTGTGGGGTGAGGCGCTCGGTGCGCACCACCCGCGCCTCGTTGACCTTCGGTGCCTTGCGAGACGGGCGTTCTGCCACGGTGTGCTCCCCTGGTACAACCTGAGCCATTATTAGTTAGGATTACCTAAGTTAGCACCTGGGGCCGGTGAGGGGCACCTCAATTGCGGAGGGTGGAGAGCAGCCGCCCCGTCGCCCCGGCGAGGCCCCACTGGGCCACGAGCTCTTCGAGGGTGGCCGGATCGAGCGGCTCGACCGGAAGCGTCGGGTCGAACTTCGGCAGGTCCACGTCCATCGCGACCCGCACCACCTTCGGCGCGACGTCCAGGTAGTCGGCCGCCTCCAGGATTCCCCGGCGCTTGGCCGGGGTCAGCTTCGAGAAGCGGTCGGCGGCGGCCGCGCGCACCCCCGCCAGGTCCCCGTATTCGTTGATCAGCTGGGCCGCCGTCTTCTCGCCGATGCCCTTCACGCCCGGCAGCCCGTCGCTGGTGTCGCCGCGCAGGGCCGCGAAGTCGGCGTACTGGTCGGGCCGCACCCCGTACTTCGCGCGGATCATCGCGTCGTCGACCAGGTCGCAGTCGCCCACGCCCTTGCGCGGGTAGAGCACCCGCACCCCGCGCGCGTCGTCGACCAGCTGGAACAGGTCGCGGTCGCCCGTGACGATGTCGACCGGGCCGGACGCGCGGCCGGACAGCGTGCCGATGACGTCGTCCGCCTCGTAGCCCGCGACGCCGACGCGCGCGATGCCCAGCGCGTCCAGGACGTCGTCGATCACCGGCACCTGCGGGGCCAGCGTGTCCGGGGTCTCCTCCTCGTCGGGCTGCCCGGCCGGGGTCTCCTCGGCCACCCGGTGCGCCTTGTAGGAGGGGATCAGGTCGACCCGCCACTGCGGCCGCCAGTCCGCGTCCATGCAGGCCACGAGGTCGTCGGGGCGGTGGTCGTGGACCAGGCGGGAGATGAAGTCGAGCAGGCCGCGCACGGCGTTGACCGGCGTGCCGTCCGGAGCCCTGACCGTGTCGGGCACCCCGAAGTAGGCGCGGTAGTAGAGGGACGAGGTGTCGAGGAGCATCAGGCGTCGCGTCACACCCCGATGATGCCGCACCCCACTGACACCCACCTCGCGCCAGAAGCCCGCCGGAGCCCGGCGTCGGAGCGGGCGGCGCTCGTGAACAAGTGAACTGGATCACGGTTGTGTTTGCTCCCGCGCAAGGGGGGCAGGCGCGACGCCGGAGCGGACCCAAGTATGGATTTCAACCATTTCTCGGGCTGCGGGCCGAATCCGCGCCGCTCCACGGCCCGCCCGCGGGGGATGCGGGCCGTTCTCAGTTCGACCCGTGAGGTGTATGTGTCCAGGCTGCAAGCCGAGCAGCTCTACAAGGTGTTCGGCAGACGACCCGAGGAAGCCGTTCGCAGGCTCGAAGGCGGCGCCGACCGCGACGAGCTGCGGGCGGACGGGACGACCGCGGCGGTGATCGACGCCTCGTTCACGGTGGACCCCGGCCAGATCTTCGTCGTGATGGGCCTCTCCGGGTCCGGCAAGTCGACCCTGCTGCGCATGCTCAACGGACTCCTGGAGCCCACCGCGGGCCGCGTCCTCTTCGACGGCCAGGACCTGACCAGCCTGCCCGCCCGCGAGCTGCGTACGGTCCGCTCCACCAAGATCAGCATGGTGTTCCAGCACTTCGCGCTGTTCCCGCACCGCAGCGTCCTGGAGAACGCGGCGTACGGCCTCGAGGTCCAGGGCGTCCCGCGGGCCGAGCGCCACGAGCGGGCCGCCGAGGCCCTGGAGCTGACCGGCCTGGGCGGCTGGGGCGACTCCTGGCCCGACGAGCTCTCCGGCGGCATGCAGCAGCGCGTGGGCCTCGCCCGCGCCCTGGCCACGGACGCCGACCTGCTCCTGATGGACGAGTCGTTCAGCGCGCTCGACCCGCTGATCCGGCGCGACATGCAGGACCAGCTCCTGGAGCTCCAGAAGCGCCTCAAGAAGACCATCGTCTTCATCACGCACGACCTCAACGAGGCCATGCGGCTCGGCGACAACATCGCCGTGATGCGCGACGGCCGGATCGTCCAGCTCGGCACCGCCGAGGACATCCTGCTCACCCCGGCCAACGACTACGTGGCGTCCTTCATCCAGGACGTCGACCGCTCCCGGGTGCTCACCGCGCTGTCCGTCATGACCACCCCGCACCGCCCCGACGCGGGCGCGTGCGACTGCGAGACCGTGCTGCCCGAGACCCCCGTCGCCGACGTGTGCACGGTGGCCGCCCGGGTCCCGCACCCGGTCGCCGTCAAGGACACCGACGGCGCGGTGCTCGGCGTCGTGCCGCAGGAGCGGCTCATAGCCTTCCTGGGGGACGACAAGCAGGGCCCGGTCGTCTGCTCGATGGAGGAGGTGGCCGCGCATGCCTAGGCTCCACCTCGGCGACTGGGTCGACAGCGCCGTCAACTTCCTCCAGAGCCACCTCTCCTGGCTCTTCGACGCCGTCACCCATGTCGTCAACGGCATGTACGACGGCATCAACACGGTGCTCGACGCACCGCAGCCGCTGCTCTTCGCGGGCATCCTCGCCGTGGTCGCCTGGTGGCTGCGCGGGCTCTTCGCGGGCGTCCTCGCCTTCGCCGGGTTCGCCCTCATCGAGTCGATCCAGCTCTGGGACGACACGATGTCGACGCTCTCGCTCGTGCTCGTCGCGGCGATCGTGACGCTGGTCGTCGCGATCCCGCTCGGCATCTGGGCCGCCCGCTCCAAGACGGTCAGCGCGGTCCTGCGGCCCGTCCTCGACTTCATGCAGACCATGCCGGCGATGGTCTACCTCATCCCCGGCATCATCTTCTTCGGCGTCGGCGTGGTCCCCGGCATCATCGCGACCATCGTCTTCTCGCTGCCGCCGGGCGTCCGCATGACGGAACTCGGCATCCGCCAGGTCGACGGCGAACTCGTCGAGGCGGCCGAGGCGTTCGGCACCACGCCCCGCAACACCCTGCTGCGGGTGCAGCTGCCGCTCGCGCTGCCCACCATCATGGCGGGCATCAACCAGGTCATCATGCTCAGCCTCTCCATGGTCGTCATCGCGGGCATGGCCGGAGGCGGCGGCCTCGGCGGCGCCGTGTACCGCGCGATCGGCAACGTGGACATCGGCCTCGGCTTCGAGGCGGGCATCTCCATCGTGGTCCTCGCCATGTACCTGGACCGCATGACCGGCGCGCTCAGCCGCCAGGTCTCCCCGCTCGGCCGGCGCGCGCTCGCCAAGGCGAAGGCCGCCACCGGCGGTCTGCGGATCTGGAACTACCGGCCGCAGCCCGCCGTCGCCCTCGTCGGCGTGGTCGTCCTCGCCCTCGTCGCGGGCGGCACCAGCATGTTCGGCACCTCCGGCGAGGCCTCCGCCACCGGCGCCGAGGACGTGGGCAAGGGCAAGAAGATCTCGCTCGGCTACATCCCGTGGGACGAGGGCGTCGCCTCCACCTTCCTGTGGAAGGAACTCCTGGAGCGCCGCGGCTTCACCGTCGACGCCCGCCAGTACGAGGCCGGCGCGCTCTACACCGGCATGGCCGGCGGCCAGATCGACTTCGAGACCGACTCCTGGCTGCCCACCACCCACGCCCAGTACTGGGCCAAGTACAAGGACAAGCTGGAGGACATGGGCTCCTGGTACGGGCCCACCTCCCTGGAGCTCTCGGTGCCGTCCTACGTCAAGGACGTCAACACCCTGGACGACCTCAAGGGCAAGGGCGCCGAGTTCCAGAACCGCATCGTCGGCATCGAGCCCAGCGCCGGTGAGACCGGAATCCTGAAGGAGAAGATCCTCAAGGAGTACGGCCTGGACGGCGAGTACAAGGTCGTCGACGGCTCCACGCCCGGCATGCTGGCCGAGCTGAAGCGGGCGTACGCCAAGAAGGAGCCCATCGTGGTTCCGCTCTGGTCGCCGCACTGGGCGTACAACACCTACGACCTGAAGAAGCTCAAGGACCCCAAGGGCGTCTGGGGCAAGGGCGACGGTGTGCACACCCTGGCGCGCAAGGGCTTCGCCTCCGACAACGCCCAGGTCGGCGCGTGGCTGAAGAACTTCCATATGGACGAGAAGCAGCTCACCAGTCTTGAGGCCAAGATCCAGTCCACCGGCAAGGGCAAGGAGCAGGACGCCGTGCGCGCCTGGCTGAAGGAGAACCCGGGCCTGGCCGACAAGTGGACTCCGGTCGCGTCGTAGCCACTCCCGCGGGACACCCCCTCCCGCCTCCCCGTTCCGCAGCCGCGGCCGGTTCTCCGGCCGCGGCTGCGGAACGTCGTGATCCGGCCTGATCCCGCGCCCGACCGTTGGCGATCTTGGCGGGACGGTCCCCTCCGGGCCCGAAGCTGCGTAGGGTGACGTGAACGCAACCGGTGCGACCGCGGACCGAGTGACTGGGAGGGAGCCCGGGAGATGGACGACAAGGAAACTCTTCGGGTCGGGGTGGCGGTACGGCGCCTGCGCCGCAGTCTCGGCCTCACCCTCGCCGTGGTCGCCGAGCGCAGCGGCCTGTCGGTGCCGTTCCTCAGCCAGGTCGAGAACGAGCGCGCCCGCCCCAGCGCCCGCTCGCTCCAGCGGGTGGCGGACGCCCTGAACACCACGGTCGGCGAGCTGTACGACGCGGCCGACTGCGGCCGCACCGTCGACGTCGTCCGCTCCGCGCCCGAGGGAGAGGTCCCCGGGGTGCGCCCGCTGCTGCGCGGCCACCACCAGCTGCACGCCATGGAGTTCACCGGCGAGCAGGACACCGGGCGCGAATTCCAGCACCGCAACGACGAGTTGATGTACGTGGCCGACGGGGCGGCCGAGGTCGAGGCCGAGGGCCGCGCCTACCGCCTGGAGCGGGGCGACACGCTGTGCCTGTCCGGCGGGGTGCGTCACCGCTGGCGGGCGGCGCTGCCCGGCACCCGCATCCTGGTCGTCGCGGTCGCCGACCACATCGAGGCCATCGAGGAGACCCGCCACTGATGAGGGTGGTCTCCCTCGTCCCGTCGCTGACGGAGGCGGTCGCGGTCAGTGCCCCCGGGCTCCTGGTGGGCGCGACCGACTGGTGCACCCATCCGGCCGGGCTCGACGCCGCCCGTGTGGGCGGCACCAAGAACCCGGACGTCGAGCGGATCGTCGCGCTCGCCCCGGACCTGGTGGTCGCCAACGAGGAGGAGAACCGGGCCGCGGACCTGGCGGCCCTGCGCGCCGCCGGACTCGACGTCCTGGTCACCGAGGTCCGCTCGCTGCCGCAGGCCTTCACCGAGCTGGAGCGGGTCCTGGTCGACGGCTGCGGTCTGGCCCGGCCCGACTGGCTGGACGCGGCCGAGCGGGCCTGGGCCGGGGTGCGCCCGGGGCGCGGGCGGACGGCCGTCGTGCCGGTCTGGCGGCGCCCCTGGATGGTGCTCGGCCGGGACACCTTCGCCGGCGACCTGCTGGCCCGGCTCGGCGTGCACCACCTCTACGCCGACCACGCCGAGCGCTACCCCCGCGTCGGGATCGACGAGCTGAACGCGGCGGGCGCCGACCTGGTGGTGCTGCCCGACGAGCCCTACCGCTTCACGCCCGACGACGGCCCCGAGGCCTTCCCCGCGCTGCCCGCCGCCCTCGTCGACGGCCGCCACCTCACCTGGTACGGCCCGTCACTGGTCCGAGCGCCGGCCGTACTCGGCGCGGCGCTCGGGACCAGCCTCTGACGCGGGCTACTTCTTCCCCGGGGCCGCGAGCAGCCTGCCGGTGACGAGGCCCCGTACGGTGTGGAACCCGGCCGCCAGCCAGGCCGCCACCAGCAGGGCGTACAGGGCGACCGACAGCCAGTCGAAGGCGTGCAGAGCGGTGTGGCGGGCGAGGCCCTCGGCGCCGGTGACGCAGGTGCCGACGGGGAAGGTGAAGGCCCACCAGGTCATCGCGAAGCCCATGCCGCGCCGGGCCGCGCGCACGGCCATGGCGACCGCGAGCGCCAGCCACATCAGGGCGAAGCCCATCACCGGCACCCCGTACAGCACGGCGAAGGCGCTCATGCCGTGCGCGTAGGGGGCGCCGATCGCGCCGGGGGCGACATCGGCCAGCTTGTTCACGGCGGTGGTGGACTGGCCGAGCGGGCCGAGCACCAGGAACAGGGTGGGGGTCAGAAGGAGGGGCAGCGCGCCCTGGTGGATCAGGCGCGAGAACACCACGGGCAGGATGACCAGGGTGGCGAGCAGGCTCATGCCGAACATCGCGTACGAACCGAGGAGCAGCGCCTCGCGGGCCTGCCCGGCGGGCAGGTGGGGGACGAGCAGCGGGCCCAGGGTCGCCGAGACCATGGGGGCGACCACGGGCAGCAGCCAGACCGGCGACGCGCTGCCGGGGGCCACCTCGTGCCGCACCACCATCAGGTACGGGACGGACACCGCGGCGACGAGCCCGATCAGGGTGCCCACGCCGTAGAGCACCCAGGCCAGCGGCACCGCCGCGGACTCGCCGATCAGGTCGGCGCCGACGGAGAGGGAGCCGATGCCGACGGCCAGGAACGCCATCGACAGGCAGCCGTAGAACGGCGCCACGGCCGGGTCGAGCAGATGCGCCCGGGCCTGGTCGCGGTGGTGCAGCCAGTGTCCGGCGCGGGCCACGAGCAGGACGGCGAGCAGGGCGAGCGACAGTGCCCAGACGACGGGGAGGCCGGGGACGTGGAACGGCAGGCCCGCGCCCGCGTTGGCGATGATCGCGGTGCCCATGACCGCGGCGTACCAGTTCGGCCCGAGGTGGCGCAGCGCGGGGCGGCGGCGCAGCGCGACGGCAGGGGGTTGACTGGGTTGGGTGCGGGAGCGCGGTTGCGCGGCGGTGGCCATGAGTCCAGGTTCGTCCCGGTGCCGGGCCCCCACCAGGCCCGCCGGGGCTATGGGGCCATAAGCTGGGTTTATGAGCTCGCACGGTCCCGAGGACACGCCCCCACTCGCCCACCGGGTCCCGGACCTCGGGGCGATGGAGCTGCTGCTCGCCGTCGCCCGGCACGGCAGCCTCGGGCGGGCGGCCCGTGACCTCGGCATCACCCAGCCCGCCGCGAGCAGCCGCGTCCGCTCGATGGAGCGCCTGCTCGGCGTCACCCTCGTGGACCGCTCGCCGCGCGGCTCCAGCCTCACCGCCGAGGGCGTCCTGGTGACGGACTGGGCGCGCCGGGTCGTGGAGGCCGCCGAGGCGTTCGACGCGGGCGCGCAGGCGCTGCGGGGCCGCCGGGACTCACGCCTGCGGGTCGCCGCGAGCATGACCATCGCCGAGTACCTGCTGCCCGGCTGGCTGATCGCGCTGCGCGCCGAACGCCCCGGCACCGCCGTGTCGCTCAGCGCCGGGAACTCGGCCGCGGTCGCCGAGCGGCTGCTCTCGGACGAGGCCGACCTCGGGTTCGTCGAGGGGCTCGGGGTGCCCACGGGCCTGGACTCGGCGGTCATCGGCCACGACCGGCTCGTCGTGGTGACGGCCCCCGCGCACCCCTGGGCCCGCAGGCACCGGCCGCTGCCGCCCGCCGAACTGGCCGCGACCCCGCTGATCCTGCGCGAACAGGGCTCGGGCACCCGCCAGGTCCTGGACGCGGCCCTCGCCGCCCACGGCGGGCTCGCCCGGCCCCTGATCGAGCTCGCCTCCACCACCGCGGTGAAGGCGGCCGTCCTCAGCGGGGCCGGGCCCTCGGTGCTCAGCGAACTCGCGCTCGGCGAGGAACTGGCGGCCCGGCGCCTGGTGCAGATCCCGGTCGAGGGCGTGCGGCTGCGGCGCGATCTGCGCGCGGTGTGGCGCCGGGGCCCGCTGCCCGCCGGGCCCGCCCGCGATCTGCTGTCGCTGACCCGGCCCACCTGACAAGCCGTCAGGCGGGCACCAGACGGCGGCCGTTGGCGGCCTCGCGGGCACGCTCCAGGCGCTGCTCGATGGTGTGCCGCACCACGGGCCACTCCTCGTCGAGCACCGAGTAGAACGCCGTGCCCCGCACGAGCCCGTCCAGGCCCCGGGTGTGGACCCGGCGCACCCCCTCGCAGACCGCCCCGAGCCGCTCGATCGCGGCCCGCGAGCGGGCGTTGCGGGCGTCGGCGCGCAGCGAGATGCGGCGCACCCGCCAGACGTCGAAGGCGTGCTGGAACATCAGGAGCTTGGCCTCGGTGTTGATGCCGGTGCCCTGGGCGTGCGCGGAGAGCCAGGTGCCCCCGATCTCGGCCGCGTCCGGGATCGCGTCGGCGCCGCCGGAGAGCGGGCCGCGGGGCGCGGGCGGCCACACCACGGGACCGTCCCAGTAGTCGAGTTCGCAGAACCGGGTCGAGCCGACCACCAGGCCGTCCGCGGCCCGTACGGTCGCGAACGCCAGGCTGCGCCCGGCCTCCTGGTCGGCCAGTGCGCTCTGGACGTAGAGATGCGCCGCTTCGAGTCCGTGCGGCACGGGCGTGAAGGCGTACGAGGTCCGGTCGGCGGCCGCCGCGGCGGCCAGGGCCGGGGCGTGGGACGCGGCGAGCGGTTCGAGCCGTACGGAACGGCCCGACAGGATGACGGGTGCGGGCACGGGGCCTTCAGGTCCTTCGGGGCGCGATGGAGCCTCCCCACCGGTGGGCGGGGAGAGCGGGGACACGGAGGAACACATGGTCAGGATGTGTCCGTGAAATGGCCAGGGAAGGAACGAGTGCGCGAAGAGGAACGAGCGGCCAGGTGAAGGCGAGGAGTCTCGGGGAATCCGCCTTGTGAGGGGCGGCGAGAGGAAGATACCCGGATGATCGGCGAATCGTCACCCCCTCGGAAGGGTGAGGGCTCCCGGGCGTGTCGTACGGCCCCGGCCCGCACCGGGTGCGAGGCCGTCACGACGGCGTTGAGCTGGGCCTTCAGCGCACGGCCGCGGCTCGCACCAGCCCCTCGGTCACCCGGGTGTCACGGCCCGTCTCCGGATGCCACTGGACGCCCAGGACCCAGCCGGATCCGGGCAGTTCGGCCGCCTCGACGGTGCCGTCCTCGGCATGGGCCGAGGCCACGAGACCCGTGCCGAGCCGGTCCACGCACTGGTGGTGGTAGGTGGGCACGTCCGCGGCCTCGGGGGCCAGGGAGGCGTAGAGCGTGCCCGGCACCGGCTTGACGGTGTGGCTGCCGAACACGCCCCGCCCGCCCGTGTGCCCCTCCAGGTGCTGGACCAGGGTGCCGCCGAGCGCGACGTTCAGGAGCTGGAGCCCGCGGCAGATGCCGAGCAGCGGGGTGCCGGAGGCGAGCGCCGCGTCGATCAGGGCGAGTTCCCAGGCGTCCCGCTCGCGGGCGGGGGGCCCGGTACGGGGCGACGGCTCGGCCCCGTACCGGACCGGCTCCACATCGGCCCCGCCCGCGATGACCAGGCCGTCCAGGCGCGCCACCACCGCGGCCGCGGCCGCCGGGTCGTCGTCCGGCGGCAGCATCGCGGCGAGCCCGCCGGACGCCCGCACCAGCCGGGGGTACCCGGCGGGCAGCAGGGCCGCGGGCAGGTCCCACACGCCCCACCTGGCGGGTTCCAGATATGTACTGATGCCGATGAGCGGCTTGGACACGGCGGCGGTCTCCGTTCGTTGAGCGGGTCGGTCCCGGGTGCGTCGTCGGCCGGATCAGTCCCGGGAGAGTTCGGCCTCGGCCGCGGCCAGGGCGGCGAACTCCTCCTCGGGCGCGTGGGCGACCAGACGGTGGCGACTGTAGAAGGCGAAGTAGGCGAGCGCGATCGCGTAGACGCCGAGCGCGATGAACGCCGCGTCCTTGTCCACCAGGAACGTCGCGACCAGCGCGAACAGGGCGAGCACGAAGGCGACCGACGAGGTCAGGACCCCGCCGGGGGTGCGGTAGGGCCGCTCCAGGCCCGGTTCGCGGCGGCGCAGGACCAGGTGCGAGAGCGCCATGAGGGCGTAGGAGATGGTGGCGCCGAACACCGCGACGTTCAGCATCCGGCCGCCGTTGCCGCTCCAGGCGGCCAGCGTGAAGCCGAGCGCGCCGGGGATCAGCAGGCCGAGGTAGGGCGACTTGCGGCGGCTGGTCAGGGACAGGAAGCGGGGCAGGTAACCGGCCCTGGACAGCGCGAAGAGCTGGCGCGAACCCGCGAAGATCAGCGAGAAGAAGGACGCCACCAGGCCCGCGAGCCCCGCGTAGTTGACGAAGCGGCTCAGCGCGGTCGGGCCGCCGTCGCCCTGGAGCGCCACGACCAGCGGGTTGCCCGCGTCCTTGATCGCGGCGGAGCCGTGTGCCCCGGTCGCGGCGGCGAAGGTGACCACGGCGAGCAGCACGAGGATCGACAGGGAGATCGCGAGCGCGCGCGGCATGGACCGCACCGGGTCCTTGGCCTCCTCGGCCGCCAGCGGCACCCCTTCGACACCGAGGAAGAACCACATGCCGAACGGGAACGCGGCCCAGATGCCGAGCACCCCGAACGGCAGCCAGGAATTGGCGCCGAGCGCCGAGGTGTCCACCGGGATGTCGTTGAGGCGGGACGCGTCGAAGCCGGTGAAGGCGCCGACGGCGAAGACCAGCAGGGCGGCGACCGCGATGGCCGTGACCACGAGGCTGAAGCGCAGGGCCTCGCCGACGCCCCACAGATGGATCCCGATGAAGATCGCGAAGCAGGCGAGGTAGACGGGCCAGCCGGAGGTGAGCCCGAACAGGCCGAGCGATTCGACGTAGTCGCCGATGAACAGCGAGATCGCGGCGGGCGCCAGGATGTACTCGATGAGGATCGCGGTGCCGGTCAGGAACCCGCCCCAGGTGCCGAGCGCCCGGCGCGCGAAGCCGTAACCGCCGCCCGCCGTGGGCAGGATGGCAGAGAGCTCGGCCAGCGAGAACACGAGACAGGCGTACATGACGCCCATCAGGACGGTGGCGACGGCCAGGCCGCCGAACCCGCCCTTGGACAGGCCGATGTTCCAGCCGGAGAAGTCGCCCGACACCACGTAGGCGACGCCGAGCCCGGTGAGCAGCAGCCAGCCGGCGCTGCCGCGCCGCAGGGTGCGCCGGTGCAGGTAGTCGTCCTGGGCGGACGCGGGTGGTGCGGTGCGCAGGTCGGTGTCGGTGCCCTCGGCCATGAGCCGCTCCAGGTGATCGTCAAGGGAGATCAGGTCAATGGTTCGGCTGCATACCTTTGCTGGAGGGCAGGGGGGAGCGCAAGGGGTGTACGTAAAACCGCGGTTACGGAAATCGGCGGTGAACGCGGGCCGGGCGGGGCTCAGGTCAGGAAGCCGCGCAGCAGCGCCGCGGTGCCCCCGCAGTGCTCGCGCATCACCTCGCGCGCCCCGTCCGCGTCGCCGTCGAGCACCGCCTCAACGAGCGCGGTGTGCTGGTGCTGGGAGTGCTCCAGGTTGCGGACCAGGAGCGGGATGCAGTCCAGCAGGTCGTTGACGGTGGCCCGCACCGCCGCGTACTGGGCGGTGAGCGTCGGCGAGCCGGACAGTTCGGCCAGCGTGAGGTGGAGCAGGGTGTCCTGGCGGCGGTAGTCGGTGAGCTCGGCGTCGTGCGTCGCGGTGAGCGCGGCCCGCAGCCGGCCGGCACCCTCCTCGGTCAGCCCGTGCGCCGCGCACAGCCCCGCCGCGCCGACCTCCAGGACCTCGCGGAAGCGCAGGATGTCCTCCACGTCGACCGAGGCGACGCGCCGGCGCAGCTCGTCCTCGCCGCCCTCGGCGGCCCGGGGCAGCACGAAGGTGCCGCCGTAGCGGCCGCGCCGGCTCTCCACCAGGCCCTGGTCCTGGAGCACCTTGAGGACCTCGCGCAGGGTGACCCGGCTGATCCCCATCCGTTCGGCCAACTCCCGCTCGGAGGGCAGCCGTTCGCCGGGCGGAACCAGGCCCAGGCGCAGCAGCTGGAGAATCTGCTCCAGTGCTTCCTCGAAGCCGTTCCCGGCCCGTACGGTCCGCAGTACCGGGACGAGCGTGTCCGGCGTCCGGCCCTCCGCGCGGTCCGCCGAGTCGATCTTCTTCGCCACGTCGCGGATTCCCCTTCCCAATCAATGGTCTTACCCCATACCTTATGGCTCTCGGCTGACCCAAGGAGGAGCTTCCCGTGGCAGACCGCACACCCCCGCTCTCGATCGAGGAGCTGCGCGCCCTCGTCGCGGGCGGTGAGATCGACACTGTCGTCCTCGCCTTCCCCGATATGCAAGGGCGGTTGCAGGGCAAGCGCTTCGCGGCCGGGTTCTTCCTCGACGAGGTCCTGGCGCACGGCACCGAAGGCTGCAACTACCTGCTCGCCGTCGACACCGAGATGAACACCGTCGACGGCTACGCGATGTCGTCCTGGGAGCGCGGCTACGGCGACTTCGCCATGCACGCCGACCCCGCGACGCTGCGCCGCGTCCCGTGGAACGAGGGCACCGCGATGCTCATCGCCGACCTCGGCTGGAGTGACGGCTCGCCCGTGGTCGCGGCCCCCCGCCAGATCCTGCGCCGCCAGCTGGAGCGCCTGGCCGAGCTCGGCTACACCGCGCAGGTCGGCACCGAACTCGAGTTCATCGTGTTCCGGGACAGCTACGAGCAGGCCTGGGACGCCGGATACCAGGGCCTGACCCCGGCCAACCAGTACAACATCGACTACTCGGTGCTCGGCACCGGCCGCATCGAGCCGCTCCTGCGCCGCATCCGCAACGAGATGCAGGCGGCCGGTCTGACGGTCGAGTCGGCCAAGGGCGAGTGCAACCCCGGCCAGCACGAGATCGTCTTCCGCTACGACGAGGCCCTGGTCACCTGCGACCAGCACGCCATCTACAAGACGGGCGCCAAGGAGATCGCGGCCCAGGAGGGCGTCTCGCTCACCTTCATGGCCAAGTACGACCAGCGCGAAGGCAATTCCTGTCACATCCACCTCTCGCTCACCGACGAGGACGGCCGCAACGTGATGGCGGGCGACGGGCCCGACCCCATGTCGCCCGTGATGCGCCACTTCCTGGCCGGACAGCTCGCCGCGCTGCGCGACTTCTCCCTCCTCTACGCGCCGAACATCAACTCCTACAAGCGCTTCCAGCCGGGCTCCTTCGCGCCCACCGCCGTCGCCTGGGGCCACGACAACCGCACCTGCGCGCTCCGCGTGGTCGGCCACGGCGCCGCGACCCGCTTCGAGAACCGCCTGCCGGGCGGCGACGTCAACCCGCACCTGGCCGTCGCCGGGCTCGTCGCGGCCGGCCTGTACGGCATCGAGAACGAGCTCGAACTCCCCGAGCCCTGCACCTCCAACGCCTACGTCGGCGACTACGCGCACGTGCCCACCACCCTGCGCGAGGCCGCCGAACTGTGGGAGAACAGCCCCATCGCCAAGGCCGCCTTCGGGGACGAGGTCGTGGCGCACTACCGCAACATGGCGCGGGTCGAACTCGACGCGTTCGACGCCGCGGTGACCGACTGGGAGCTCCGCCGCTCCTTCGAACGCCTGTGAGGAACGACTTGTCCACTGCGTACGAGCTTCAGGTGCTCAACCCGGCCACCGAGGAAGTGATCGCGACCGTCCGGGGCGCCACCGCCGCCGACGTCGACGCGGCCGTCGTCCGGGCCCGCGCGGCCCAGCGCGGCTGGGCCGCGGCCGCCCCCGCCGACCGGGCCCGCCTGCTTCGCCGGTTCGCGGCCGTCGTCGACGAGCACGTCGAGGAACTGGCCCGCACCGAGGTCCGCGAGGCCGGGCACACCATCGGCAACGCCCGCTGGGAGGCGGGCAACGTGCGCGACCTGCTCGACTACGCGGCCGGGGGAGTGGAGCGCCTGAATGGGCGTCAGATCCCGGTCGCGGGCGGCCTCGACATCACGCTGCTCGAACCGCTCGGCGTCATCGGCGTCATCGCCCCCTGGAACTTCCCGATGCCGATCGCCGCCTGGGGCACCGCCCCCGCGCTCGCGGCGGGCAACGCGGTGATCCTCAAGCCCGCGGAGACCACCCCGCTCACCGCGCTGCGGCTGGCCGAACTCGCCCTGGAGGCAGGGCTTCCCGAGGGCCTCTTCCAGGTGCTCCCGGGCGCGGGCGGCGTCGCGGGCGACGCGCTGGTCGAGCACCCCGGCGTCGCGAAGATCGTCTTCACCGGATCGACCCGCGTCGGCAAGCAGATCATGGCCAAGTGCGCCGACCGCGTGAAGCGGGTCACCCTGGAACTCGGCGGCAAGAGCCCCAACATCGTCTTCGCCGACGCCGACATCGAGGCCGCCGCGCTGAGCACCCCGATGTCCTTCCTCGACAACTCCGGCCAGGACTGCTGCGCCCGCACCCGCATTCTGGTCCAGCGCACCGCCTACGACCGCTTCATGGAACTGCTCGGCCCCGCGCTCCAGGAGGTCGTCGTCGGCGACCCGGCCGACGACAAGACCCAGATGGGCCCGCTGATCTCGCGCGTCCAGCTGGAGCGCGTCCGGTCGTACGTCGCCGACGACGCGCCGGGCATCCGGGGCAGCGCCCCCGAGGGCCCCGGCTTCTGGTTCCCGCCGACCGTCCTGACCGGCCTGGACGCGGACGCGCCCGCCGCCGTCGAGGAGATCTTCGGGCCGGTCGCCGTGGTGCTGCCCTTCGAGGACGAGGCGGACGCGGTACGGCTCGCCAACGCCACCGAGTACGGCCTGTCCGGCTCGATCTGGACCCGTGACGTGGGACGCGCGCTGCGCGCGTCGCGCGCGGTGGCGGCGGGCAACCTGTCGGTCAACTCCCATTCCAGCGTGCGCTATTCGACCCCGTTCGGCGGCTACCGGCAGTCCGGCCTCGGCCGTGAACTCGGCCCCGATGCCCTCACCGCTTTCACCGAAACCAAGAACGTCTTCATCAGCACGGAGGCCTGAGCACACATGACCGACGACACCATCTGCCGCCGCCTGGTCGGCCGCACCGCCGTCATCACCGGGGCCGGGAGCGGCATCGGCCTCGCCACCGCCAGGCGGCTCGCCGCCGAGGGCGCGAACGTGGTGTGCGGCGACATCGACGAGAGCGCCGGAAAGGCCGCCGCCGAAGCGGTCGGCGGCACCTTCGTCAAGGTCGACGTCACCGACCAGGAGCAGGTCGAGGCGCTCTTCAAGACGGCCTTCGACACCTACGGAAGCGTCGACATCGCGTTCAACAACGCGGGCATCTCGCCGCCCGACGACGACTCCATCCTCACCACCGGGCTCGACGCCTGGCGCCGGGTCCAGGAGGTCAACCTCACCTCCGTCTACCTGTGCTGCAAGGCGGCGCTGCCCTACATGCAGCGCCAGGGCCGGGGCTCCATCATCAACACCGCCTCGTTCGTGGCCATCATGGGCGCCGCCACCTCGCAGATCTCGTACACCGCCTCCAAGGGCGGCGTGCTCGCCATGTCGCGCGAACTCGGCGTGCAGTTCGCCCGCGAGGGCATCCGGGTCAACGCGCTGTGCCCGGGGCCGGTCAACACCCCGCTGCTCCAGGAGCTGTTCGCCAAGGACCCGGAGCGCGCCGCGCGCCGCCTGGTGCACATCCCGGCGGGCCGGTTCGCGGAGGCCGACGAGATCGCCGCCGCGGTCGCCTTCCTCGCCAGCGACGACTCCTCCTTCATCAACGCCACCGACTTCCTGGTCGACGGCGGCATCTCCGGCGCGTACGTCACCCCTCTCTAAACCCGCCACCCCCGTTGTTCACCTCGGGGCCACCCACCCGGCAGCCGGGCGTCGCACGACGCCCGGCTGTGCTGTCTAACGTCCGCGATGATCTTCCCGACGACAGGAGTCCCCCAGCGTGTCCACGCCCCCCGCCGCCCGTCGGCTGCCGGTCCTCGCCGCGGCCCTCTCCATAGCCGCGGCCGGTCTCGTCGCCGCCCAGCCCGCCGAGGCACGGACGCCCCACTGCCCCCAACTGACCATCTCCAAGGGCTGGTACGGGGACAACAAGGCCCGGCTCCAGGACCTGATCGACAGCCACGGAACGTGTGGATCGGGCGCGGGCCACGGCAAGAAGCCGGTCGCCGTCTTCGACTGGGACAACACCGTCGTCAAGAACGACGTCGGCGACGCCACGATGTACTGGATGCTGCGCAACTCCAGGATCCAGCGCCCGGTGCGCGGCGACTGGCACACCACCAGCCGCTATCTGACCGACGACGCCGCCCGCTCGCTGGCCGCGGCCTGCCCGGCGGGACCGTCCAGGACGCTGCCCACCGCCACCGACACCGCGTGCGCCGACGAGATCCTCGCGGTCTACGGCGAGGGGAAGACCGGCAAGGGCGGCGCCGCGTTCGCCGGGTACGACCGCCGCACCATCGAGCCCTCATACGCCTGGCTCGCCCAGCTCCTGCACGGCTGGACCCCGGCCCAGGTCAAGTCCTTCGCGGCCGCGGCCCGCACCGAGAACCTGAACGCGCCCGCCGACGCCGTGCAGACCGTCGGCAGCAACACCAAGGCGACGGCCTGGGTGCGCTACTACGACCAGCAGCGCGACCTGATCCGTACGCTGAAGAAGGCGGGCTTCGACGTCTGGATCACCTCGGCCTCGCCCGAGCCGGTCGTCGACGTGTGGGCGCGCGGCGCGGGCGTCGACCCCGATCACGCCATCGGCATCCGCTCCACCACCGAGCACGGCCGCATCACCTCGCACCTGGCAGGCTGCGGCTCGGCCAAGGACGGCGACGACTCGGTGATCACCTACATCGACGGCAAGCGCTGCTGGATCAACCAGGAGATCTTCGGGGTGCGCGGCGCCGCGGCCGAGAAGGTGCAACCGGCCGCCAAGCGGCAGGTGTTCGCCGCCGGTGACTCCGACACCGACGTGTCCTTCCTGCGGGACGCGACGGGCCTGCGGCTGGTCCTGAACCGCAACAAGAACGAGCTGATGTGCCGGGCCTACGACGACAGCGACGGCCGCTGGATCGTGAACCCGATGTTCATCGAGCCGAAGGGCCAGAAGGCGGCCCCCTACCCCTGTGCGAGCACCGGCTACACCGACCACGACGGCACCCCGGCCCCCGTACGGCGGGCCGACGGCACCGTCGTCCCGGATCAGCGGGACACGGTGTACGGGGGCTGAACCCCCGCCCTAGGGTGTGTGCATGACCATGACGACGCCGCCCGGCTGGTACCCGGACCCGGGCGCGCCCGGCACCGAACGCTGGTGGGACGGCGTCGCCTGGACCGCCCACACCAGGGCGCCGGGCGGCCAGGTCATCGGACACCCGCAACCGGTCGCCGTGGTCGTCGCGCCGCCCGCGCGGCGGCGCGGCCCGCTGGTGGCGGTCGCCGTGCTCGTGGTGGCCGCGATCGTCGGCGCGGTCGCCTACCTGGGCCGCGGCGCAGACGGCCCGCCTGCGACGAGCACGGAATCTGCCGCTCCCGTGAACTCTCCCTCCCTGAAGGCGAGTTCAGCGCCGCCGCCCGACCCGCACACCCTCGTCGACCAGCTCAACGGCATCACGCTGCCGATCCCGGACGGCTGGGAGAAGACCGACGACTCGGTGACCGGCCTCGTCACGATGGCCACCAAGGACACCTACGACTGCCCCGGCGACTCCGGTTTCTGCCACCACGGCAAGGTCACCACGTCGACGGCCACCATGACCGACCTCAAGACCGCCGAGGCCATCGCCAAGAACGACATCGCCGACGCGGCCAACGCCGCCTACGACCACGACCCGGTCGGCGCCCGCCTCTACAACGGCATCACCTCGCACCGGGAGGTGAAGTCCGGCCCCGTGGTGGTCAACGGCCGCACCGGCTACCTGGTGCGCTGGGAGGTGAAGACGGGTGCGGGGCCCGGCGGTTGCGTCGAGTCCCTCGCCTTCCCCTCGACTGTCGGCAGCGAGGCGATGGTCATCGCGCGGTTCGCCTTCGACGCGGGCCCGGCCGGGCCGCCGCTCGCCCTCATGGACACCATCACGCGCGGCATCGCACCCATCGGCGGCGCCCTGAACGGCGGAGTCGGCAGCAGCCTGGCCCCGCCGTCCCGGTGAGCTACAGGAAGGTGCGGCCCTCGCCCCGGTACGTCGGCACGGTCGCCGTCACCCGGTCGCCCTCGACGAGGTGCAACTCGTCGAAGCGCTCGCACAGTTCACCCGCCTTCGCGTGGCGGAACCACACCTTGTCGCCGATCAGCAGATCGTCCGCGGGGGAGCCGAGCAGTGGCGTCTGCACCTCGCCCGCGCCCTCCTGCGGGTCGTAGCGCAGCCCCTCCGGCAGATACGGCACCGGCAGCCGGTCCGCGCCGGGCGCGCCCGAGGCCGGGTAGCCGCCGCCCAGCACCGTCACGACCCCCACACCCGGCCGGCGCACCACCGGCTGGGCGAACAGCGCCGCCGGACGCCCGCTGAACGACGTGTAGTTGTCGAAGAGCCGCGGCACGTACAGCCCCGACCCCGCGGCGATCTCGGTCACCGCCGCCTCGGCCGCCGTGTGCTGCACACTGCCCGTGCCGCCGCCGTTGACGAACTCCAGCTCCGGCACGACCGCCCGCACGGCCCGCACCACCTCGGCCCGCCGCGCCGCCAGCTCCTTGCGGGCCGTGGCCTGCATCAGGCGGATCGCGCGCGAGCGCACGGGGCGGCCCGCCACCGCGTCGCCGACCCCCGCCACATGTCCTTCGTACGCCATCAGCCCGACCAGCCGGAAGCCGGGGCGCCGGGCCACCGAGCGGGCCAGCTCGGCGAGTTGGGCCGGGGTGCGCAGTGGCGAGCGGCGGGCGCCCACGCGCACCCGGCCGCCGAACAGCTGGAGCGAGGTGTCGAGCTCCAGGCAGACCCGTACCTCCAGGCCGTCGTCCGCGCGCGCCCCGTCCACGAGGTCGAGCTGCGCCGGGTCGTCCACCATCACGGTCACCGCGCGGGCGAGCTTGGGATCCGAGGTCAGCTCGGCGAAGGAGGCCCGGTCCGCCGACGGGTAGGCCAGCAGGACGTCCTCGAAACCGGCGCGCGCCAGCCACACCGACTCGGCGAGCGTGAACGACATGAGCCCCGCGAACCCGGGCCGGGCGAGCACCCGCTCCAGCAGGGCCCGGCACCGCACCGACTTGCTGGCGACCCGGATCGGCTTCCCGGCCGCCCGGCGCACGAGGTCGTCCGCGTTGGCGTCGAACGCCTCCAGATCGACGATCGCGATGGGCGCGTCGAGATGAGCGGTCGCCCGGTCGTACCGGGCGCGGTCAGCGGCGCGGGGTGTCATGGCGGAAGCCTGCCAGAAGCGGTTACCACACGGTAGGGGAGAGCCGGTGCGGATGTGGAGGGCCGCCGCCCGGTCTGCGCCCGCACAGGATCAACCCGTAGAGTGACGCCCACGCGGTAGCGGGCTGAACGGAACGGCACGAGGGGCACGAGGGGGGCGGATGACCACCGACGCACGACCCCCGGGCACTCCCCAACTGCCGCCGCCCGCCCAGGAACCCGAGTCCGGCGAGAGCCCCGCGCCCGCGCCGCCGACCGCCGCCGAGGGGCCCGCGAGCCGGCTGCGCTCGGCGCTCGACCTCATCGACCCGGGCCCGGTCCTCCCGAACACCCCCATACCGCCCAGAGCTTCGCCCCAGCCGCCGCCGCCCGCGATACCCCCGCTGCCGGCCGCCCCGCCGAAGCCGCTGCTCCCCCCGGAACCGCTGTCCGACGAGCCCGGCCCGCTGCGTCCGGTGCCCGCGCGGCGACCCGGCGTCGTGGGCGCGGCCGCCGCGTGTGTGGTCCTGGGCGCCGGGCTCATCGGCGGGGCCGCCGCGGGCACCTGGCTGGACGACGGCCCCGGCGGGCCCGTCACCGGGAGCAACTACACCGCCGCCCGCGGTCTGTGGCACAGCGTGCCGGTCGACACCCTCTTCCCGCGCACCATCCGGGGCACCGGCGCGGGCCCCGGCGGCGCCGACCGTGAATGGACCCGCATCGGGGTCGCCCCGGACGGCGACTGCGCGGGCGCCCTCGACCCGCTCCTCCTCAAGGTCCTCGAACCCGTCGGCTGCGCCCGCATGGTGCGCGCCACCTACACGGACGCGACCGCCAGCAGCGTGACCACCGTCGGTCTGGTCTTCACGCAGGCCGAACCCGCCGCGATGACCGCCCTGGCGAACCGGTTCTCCAGCGAGAAGCTCGCCGACCGTCCCGACCTGCTGCCGCGCACCTACCCGGTCAAGGGCACCGAGGCCGCCGGGTTCGGCGACCCGCAGCGCGCGAGCTGGACGGTGCGGGTCCTCACCGACGCGCCCGTGGTCGTCACCGCGGTCTCCGGCTTCGCCGACGGCCGCCCGGTCACCGCCCCCCAGCCCGCCGAACGGGCCACGGCCGACGGGGCGAGCGGTCCGGTCGCCGAGGCGGGCCTGGGCCACGACGCCAAGGGCATCGCCGACAACGTCGAACGCGGCCTGCGCAAGAAGGCCGCCGCGAGCCCGGAGCCCGCCCCGTGAACCAGCCTCCCGTGACCGAGCCGCCCGTGACCACGCCGTCCGCGACCGCGCCGCGGCGCCGGCTGCGCAGCGCCGGGGCCCTCGCGACGGCCGCGGTCCTCACCCTGCTCCTGTCCGCCGCCCCGGCCCACGCCGACGGCATCCGCGACCGCCAGTGGGAGCTGGGCGCCATGCACACCCAGCAGGCGTGGCGTACGACCAAGGGCAAGGGCATCACGGTCGCCGTCCTGGACACCGGCGTCGACGGCAGCCACCCCGACCTGGCCGGGCAGGTGCTGCCCGGCGACGACCTCATCGGTTTCGGGGCCGGTCAGGGCAGCCGCGACTGGGCCCGGCACGGCACCGCCATGGCCGGCATCATCGCGGGCCACGGCCACGGGCCCGCAAACCAGTCCGGGGTGCTCGGCATCGCCCCCGAAGCCAAGATCCTGCCGGTCCGGGTCATCCTGGAATCCACCGACCCGGCCCGCAAACAGGCCCGCGAGACCAAGGGTGGCGCACTGGCCGCCGGCATCCGCTGGGCCGCCGACAACGGCGCCGACGTCATCAATCTCTCGCTCGGCGACGACAGCGCCTCCGCCCACCCCGAGCCCGCCGAGGACGCGGCCATCCAGTACGCGCTCGGCAAGGGCGCCGCCGTCGTGGCCTCCGCGGGCAACGGCGGCGACCAGGGCGACCACATCTCCTACCCGGCCGCCTACCCCGGCGTCATCGCGGTGGCCGCGGTCGACAAGAACGGCACCCACGCCTCCTTCTCGACCCGCCGCTGGTACGCGACCGTCAGCGCCCCCGGAGTGGACGTCGTCATAGCGGACCCGGACCGCAAGTACTACGAGGGCTGGGGCACCAGCGCCGCCTCCGCGTTCGTCTCCGGCGCCGTCGCCCTCATCCGGTCCGCGAACCCCGGCCTCACCCCGGCACAGATCAAGAAGGTCCTCGAAAGCACCGCGCGCGACGTCCCCGAGGGCGGCCGCGACGACGCCCGGGGCTACGGCATGATCGACCCGGCCGCCGCCCTCACCGCCGCCGCCGCGCTCAAGCCCGCCGGCCTGCGCTCGGAGTCCGCCGCGTACGGCAGTACGTACTTCGGCGGCGGCCCCGACGCCCCCGTCGCCTCCGACGACCCGGCGAACTGGCTGGCCCCCCTCGCGGCGGGCGGCGGTGTCCTGCTGCTCGCCACCGGCGTGGCGCTCTGGCGCTCCACCCGCGTCAGGACCCCGCCCGACTGGCGCTGAGCCCGCCGCCTCGCGGAGCCCGCGGCGGGACCGCGAAAGGGCCCGGATAGGCTCGTGACGTGGCGCTCAAGAACATTCCGGATTCCGGCTTCTCCGACGACGACGGCACGGCCGCCCCCGAACTGACCGAGGCGCTGGCCGCCTGGGCCGAGGACAGATCGGCCGAACCGCGCGTGCTCGCCGCACTGAGCACGGCCCGGCTGCTCGTCCCCGTGGTCGCGATGCTCGGCGAGAGCGAGATCGACGAGAACGGCCTCAAGCGCGAGAAGACCAGCGACATGGCCGTCCCCACCCTCAAGGCGGGCGACCGCACGGCGCTGCCCGCGTTCACCTCCATCGAGGCGCTCGCCCGGTGGGACCCGGCGGCCCGGCCGGTCGCCGTGCCGCTGCACCAGGCCCTCGCGGCCGCGGTGCACGAGAAGGCGGACACGGTCGTCATCGACCTCGCGGGCCCGGTCGCCTACGAGCTGAAGGGCGCGGCGCTGCTGGCCCTCGCGGAGGGACGCGCGAGCGCCGACCCGCTCGCGGACCCCTCGGTGGCCGAGGCGGTGCGCTCGGCGGTGGCCGCCGTTCCCTCGGTGCTGCGGGCCCATCTCGGCCCCGGCCGGGCCGACGGGACGCTCGCCCTGGTCCTCGCCGACGGGGTGGTGCCCGCCGACGCGGCCCGCGAGGTGGCCGAGCTGATCGCCGCGGACGAGACCCTGCGGGCCCGCCTCGTACGCGGCCTCGACCTCGCCGTGCTGCCGTCCGGGGCCCCACAGCCGAACGAGCCGCTCTTCACCCGCTGAGGCGAAGAGCGGCTCGGCCGTTCGGTCGGTGCGCGGGGGTCAGCCGTAGACGGCGCCCGTGTACTTCTCGCCCGGGCCCTGGCCCGGCTCGTCCGGCACGATCGACGCCTCGCGGAAGGCCAGCTGGAGCGACTTGAGGCCGTCGCGCAGCGGCGCGGCGTGGAAGGACGAGATCTCGGTGGCCCCGGCGTCGAGCAGTCCGGCCAGGGCGTGCACCAGCTTGCGGGCCTCGTCGAGGTCCTTGTGCTGCTCGCCCTCCTCGGTCAGCCCGAGCTTCACGGCGGCGGCGCTCATCAGGTTCACGGCGACCGTCACGATCACCTCGACGGCCGGGACCTCCGCGATGTCGCGGGCCATGGTGTCGAAGTCTGCGGGCTCAAGGGGGGGCGTCTCACTCATGCCCACACGATATGCGGTGTCCGCCGCTCCTCTTCCCGCGCCTTCGATTAGCCCCTCTGTCCGGATGCTGCTAACCTTGTGTAACGACCGGCCAGGCACGTGTGCCCGGCCCACAAGTGGAGGCTCCGATCTCCCACCCGGCCACCCTCAGGGGCGGCGGGTCATCCGGTCAGGTGGCCACCATCGTTCCGTACGGACGATGGAGCCGCCCGATGTGCGCCCCGCGGTAGACCGCGGCGGTGTTCCGGTTTTCTTGGAGCCCCGCCTGTGTCCGTCCGGGGCATTTTTTGTGCCTCGTGGCGGTTGGTCACGTCAACAGTGACGTACGCGGCTGTCTGCCAGACAGTCGTGTGGTGCTACCGAGGAGGATCCATCAGCGCCGAGCCCCGCATCAACGACCGGATTCGCGTTCCCGAGGTGCGACTTGTCGGCCCCAGCGGCGAGCAGGTCGGAATCGTTCCGCTTGCCAAGGCCCTGGAGCTCGCCCAGGAGTATGACCTCGACCTGGTCGAGGTCGCGGCGACCGCCCGTCCGCCCGTGTGCAAGCTCATGGACTACGGGAAGTTCAAGTACGAGTCGGCCATGAAGGCCCGTGAGGCGCGCAAGAACCAGGCGCACACGGTCATCAAGGAGATGAAGCTCCGGCCGAAGATCGACCCGCACGACTATGACACCAAGAAGGGTCACGTCGTCCGGTTCCTCAAGCAGGGCGACAAGGTCAAGATCACGATCATGTTCCGTGGTCGCGAGCAGTCCCGGCCGGAACTCGGCTACCGACTGCTCCAGCGCCTCGCTTCGGACGTGGAGGAGCTCGGCTTCGTCGAGTCCAGCCCGAAGCAGGACGGCCGAAACATGATCATGGTTCTCGGTCCGCACAAGAAGAAGACCGAGGCGATGGCCGAAGCCCGCGAGGCCCAGGCGGCCCGCAAGGCGGAGCGCCAGGGTCAGTCGGCTCAGACGGAGGAGTCCGCTCAGGACGAGACCGTCGCCGAGGCGCCCGCCGCCGAGGCCGCGCCGGCCGAGGAACCCGCCGAGGCCTGATTCCGGGACAGCCCGTTCCGGACATCAACCGACACATATGACGCTCCCGAGCGCCGGTCCCCGGACCGGCTGGGAGCGCCACTGACGAGGAGATAACGGCGCTATGCCGAAGAACAAGTCGCACAGCGGTGCCAGCAAGCGCTTCAAGATCACCGGCTCCGGCAAGGTGCTCCGTGAGCGCGCCGGCAAGCGCCACCTGCTCGAGCACAAGTCGTCCAAGCTGACGCGTCGCCTCACCGGCAACGCCGAGATGGCCCCGGGCGACGCCAAGAAGATCAAGAAGCTTCTCGGCAAGTGACGTTCCTCCGCCTCCGGTGACCGGAGGCGGGACGTCGAGACCGGGACCTATTCGATTTCGGGTCGTGTGAGTCCAACCACGGCCCCGCTACAAGGAGTTAACAAGTGGCACGCGTCAAGCGGGCAGTCAACGCCCACAAGAAGCGCCGGGCAATTCTCGAGGCGGCCTCCGGCTACCGCGGTCAGCGTTCGCGCCTGTACCGCAAGGCCAAGGAGCAGGTCACCCACTCGCTGGTCTACAACTACAACGACCGCAAGAAGCGCAAGGGCGACTTCCGTCAGCTGTGGATCCAGCGCATCAACGCCGCTGCCCGCCAGAACGGCATGACGTACAACCGCCTCATCCAGGGTCTGAAGGCCGCCAACATCGAGGTGGACCGCAAGATCCTGGCCGAGCTCGCGGTCAACGACGCCAACGCGTTCGCCGCGCTCGTCGAGGTGGCCCAGAAGGCCCTCCCGAGCGACGTCAACGCCCCGAAGGCCGCCGCCTGATCAGGCGCCCTTCCCTGGCATTGCCCGGACCCGCAGGCCTCCCGCCTGCGGGTCCGCTGCGTTCCCCCTCGCCGCTTCCCGGCCGCGACATCCGCACCCCGTACGAAATGAGAGCCGCCGACCCATGGGCACCCCCGAGCTGATCTCCCCGCGTTCCCCGCGCGTCGCCGCCGCCCGCCGGCTCGCCCGGCGCAACTTCCGGGGCAAGGAACGCCGGTTCATCGCCGAGGGGCCCCAGGCCGTGCGCGAGGCCGTCGAGCACCGCAGCGACGGCGAGCCCACCCTGATCGAGCTGTTCACCACCGTCGAGGCCGCCGAGCGCTACGCCGACATCGTGGCCGCGGCGCTCGACGCCGGAGCCCGCGTCCACTACGCCGACGAAGAGGTGCTCGCCGAGGTCTCGCAGACCGTCACGCCGCAGGGCCTGGTCGGGGTCTGCCGCTTCCTGGACTCCCCGTTCGAGGAGATCCTGCGGGCGAAGCCCCAGCTGGTCGCCGTGCTCGCGCACGTCCGCGACCCCGGGAACGCCGGCACCGTCCTGCGCTGCGCGGACGCCGCGGGCGCCGACGCGGTCGTCCTGACCGACGCCTCCGTCGACCTCTACAACCCCAAGTCGGTGCGGGCGTCGGTCGGTTCGCTCTTCCACCTGCCGGTCGCCGTGGGCGTCCCCGTCGAGCAAGCCGTCCAGGGCCTGCGGGACGCGGGCGTACGCATCCTGGCGGCCGACGGCGCGGGCGAGGACGACCTCGACGCGGAGCTCGACGCGGGCACCATGGGCGGCCCCACCGCGTGGATCTTCGGCAACGAGGCCTGGGGGCTGCCCGAGGAGACCCGCGCACTCGCGGACGCCGTGGTGCGCGTGCCCATCCACGGCAAGGCCGAGAGCCTCAACCTCGCCACCGCCGCGGCCGTGTGCCTCTACGCCTCCGCTCGTGCGCAGCGTGCTGCCGGAGGGTGCCGTTCCGTCACCTCGAACTAGTAGTGTTGCGGGCTCGGGGGCCCACTCAGCGCTTCGGAGAGGTGGGATACGGGGATGGCTGTCGGCATGAGCAGCATCGGCAACAGCACCGCGCTGTGTCCGTCCGGCCGTCCTGACGTCCTCGGCTTCGACCCCGACGACCTGCCCGACGGCATCGTGGTCGCCGACGACAAGGGACAGGTGATCTGCTTCAACGCCGCCGCCGTCAGGATCACGGCGGTCGCCAAGCACGAGGCACTCGGCCTTCCGCTGGAGCGGGCGCTGCCCCTGGAGGACCTCAAGGGCCGCCGCTGGTGGCAGCTCACCGACCCGTACGGCGGTCTCGCCATCCGGGTCGGCCAGCCCGAACGCAACCTGCTGCTGCCCGGCGGGCGCGAGGTGCTGGTCTCCGCGCGGTACGTGCGCGAGCGCCCGACCGGGCCGGTGCGCCGGGTCGTGGTCAGCCTGCGCTCCACCGAGGCCCGGCGGCGCACCGAGCGCTCGCACGCCGAGCTCATCGCCACCGTCGCCCACGAGCTGCGCTCGCCGCTGACCTCCGTGAAGGGCTTCACCGCGACGCTGCTCGCCAAGTGGGAGCGGTTCACCGACGACCAGAAGCGGCTCATGCTGGAGACCGTCGACGCCGACGCCAACCGCGTCACCCGGCTCATCGCCGAACTCCTCGACATCTCGCGCATCGACTCGGGCCGCCTCGAAGTGCGCCGCCAGCCCGTCGACATCCCGGCCGCCGTCGGCCGCCACCTCCAGGCCCACGTCGCCTCCGGGCAGTCCCCGGACCGCTTCCTGGTCCGCATCCAGCGTCCGCTGCCCGATCTGTGGGCGGATCCGGACAAGATCGACCAGGTGCTGGGCAACCTGCTGGAAAACGCGGTGCGCCACGGCGAGGGAACCGTCACCATCGAGGTGGCACCAGCGCCCGTCCGCATCGACGAGCACGACGAGAAGGGAACGGCGGTCACCGTGAGCGACGAAGGCCCCGGCATCCCCGAGGAGTCGATGGGCCGTGTCTTCACCCGCTTCTGGCGGGGGAGCAAGCGCGGCGGCACCGGGCTCGGCCTGTACATCGTCAAGGGCATCGTCGAGGCGCACGGCGGCACCATCACGGTCGGACGCGGCCCCGGCGGCGGCGCCCAGTTCCGATTTATCCTGCCCGTCGGCGCTCCGGCGTATCTCCAGTAGACCGCCCCCCGAGCCGCCCACGGGCGCAATCGCATTCCCCCACCCCGTTAGACTCGACCTTTGGCGCGTTTGTGTCCGCGCGCTATCGCGGTATCGCTTCGCGGTCGCGGGGACCCCCAGCCAAGACAATCGGAAGCACGGGAAGAGATGTCGGCACCCAATAAGTCGTACGACCCTGTCGAGGTCGAGGCGCTGAAACCGGAAGAGATCGAGCGCATGCGGGACGAGGCGCTCGCCGCCTTCGCCGCCGCGGGCGACCTCGACGCGCTCGCCCAGGCGAAGACCGCGCACACCGGAAGCACCTCGCCCCTCTCGCTCGCCAACCGCGAGATCGGCGCGCTGCCGCCGCAGGCCAAGGCCGCGGCCGGAAAGCTCGTGGGCATGGCCCGCGGCGCCGTGAACAAGGCCCTCGCGGCCCGCCAGGCCGAGCTGGAGGACGAGCGGGACGCCCGGGTCCTGGTCGAGGAGGCGGTGGACGTCACGCTGCCCCACGACCGCGTGCCGGCCGGCGCCCGCCACCCGCTGACCACGCTCTCGGAGCGCATCGAGGACGTCTTCGTGGCCATGGGCTACGAGGTCGCCGAGGGCCCCGAGGCCGAGGCCGAGTGGTTCACCTTCGACGCGCTCAACATCGGCCCGGACCACCCGGCCCGCTCCGAGCACGACACGTTCTTTGTGCAGGGCCAGGACGGGTCGGCGAACTCCGGTGTCGTGCTGCGCACCCACACCTCGCCCGTGCAGATCCGCTCGATGCTCGACCGCGAGCCCCCGGTGTATGTGATCTGCCCTGGCCGGGTGTACCGCACCGACGAGCTGGACGCCACGCACAGCCCGGTGTTCCGCCAGGTCGAGCTGCTCGCCGTGGACGAGGGCCTGACCATGGCCGACCTGAAGGGCACCCTCGACCACATGGTCAAGGCGCTGTTCGGCGAGGGCATCGAGACCCGGCTGCGGCCGAACTTCTTCCCGTTCACCGAGCCGTCCGCCGAGATGGACATGGTCTGCTACGTCTGCCGCGGCGAGTCCGTCGGCAACCCGGACCGGCCCTGCCGCACCTGCTCCAGCGAGGGCTGGATCGAGCTCGGCGGCTGCGGCATGGTCAACCCGAAGGTGCTCACCGCCTGCGGCGTGGACCCCGAGAAGTACAGCGGATTCGCCTTCGGCTTCGGCATCGAACGGATGCTGATGTTCCGCCACAACGTAGAAGACATGCGAGACATGGTCGAGGGTGACGTCCGGTTCACCCGGCCGTTCGGGATGGAGATCTGATGCGGGTCCCGCTTTCCTGGCTGCGGGAGTACGTCGACCTCCCCGCCACCGAGACCGGCCGCGACGTGCAGGCCAGGCTCGTCGACGCCGGCCTCGAGGTCGAGACCGTCGAGCAGCTCGGCGCCGGGCTCAAGGGCCCGCTCGTCGTCGGCAAGGTCCTCACCATCGAGGAGCTGGAGGGGTTCAAGAAGCCCATCCGCTTCTGCACCGTCGACGTCGGCCAGGCCAACGGCACCGGTGAGCCCCAGGAGATCGTCTGCGGCGCCCGCAACTTCGCGGTCGGCGACAAGGTCGTCGTGGTGCTGCCCGGCGCCGTGCTGCCCGGCGACTTCGCGATCGCCGCGCGCAAGACGTACGGCAGGACCTCGCACGGCATGATCTGCTCCAGCGACGAGCTCGGCATGGGCCCGGACACCACGGGCGGCATCATCGTGCTCCCGCCGGAGCACGAGGTCGGCACCGACGCCATCGCGCTGCTCGAACTCGTCGACGAGGTCCTCGACATCGCGGTCACCGCCAACCGCGGCGACTGCCTGTCGATGCGCGGCGTCGCCCGCGAGACCGCCATCGCCTACGGCCTGCCGCTGCGCGACCCGGCGCTCCTGGACGTGCCCGGGCCCAACTCGTACGGCTACCAGGTCAAGATCTCCGACCCGATCGGCTGCGACCGCTTCACGGCGCGCACCGTCACCGGCCTGGACCCCGAGGCCCGCTCCCCGATCTGGCTCCAGCGCCGGCTGCAGAAGGCCGGGATGCGCCCGATCTCGCTCGCCGTCGACATCACCAACTACGTGATGATCGAGCTCGGCCAGCCGCTGCACGCCTACGACCGCGCCCTGGTCGACGGCCCCATCGGCGTGCGCCGCGCCGAGCCGGGCGAGCTCCTCACCACGCTCGACGGCACCCGGCGCAAGCTGGACGCCGCCGACCTCGTCATCACCGACAACCGGGGCCCCATCGGCCTGGCCGGGGTGATGGGCGGAGCCAACACCGAGATCGCCGACTCCGTCACGGACCCCGAGACCGGTGAGGTCAAGGGCACCACCGAGGTCGTCATCGAGGCCGCGCACTTCGACGCGGTCGCCATCGCCCGCACCGCGCGCCGCCACAAGCTGTCGTCCGAGGCGTCCAAGCGCTTCGAACGCGGCGTCGACCCGCAGGCCGCGGCGGCCGCCGCTCAGCGCACCGTCGACCTTCTGGTGCTGCTCGCGGGCGGCACCGCCGAGGCCGGCGTCACCGAGATCGTCTCGCCGTCCGCGCCGCGCACCATCTCCATGCGCGCGGACCACCCGGACCGCGTCGCGGGCATCGAGTACGGCCGCGAGACCGTCGTGCGCCGCCTCCAGGAGGTCGGCTGCGACGCGTACGGGCAGGACGAGCTGGTCGTGACCGTGCCGTCCTGGCGCCCCGACCTCACCGAGCCGAACGACCTGGCCGAAGAGGTCATCCGCCTGGAGGGCTACGCCAACCTGCCCTCCACGCTGCCCAAGCCGCCCGCCGGACGGGGTCTGACGGAGCGTCAGCGCCTGCACCGCAGGGTCGGCCGGGCGCTGGCCGGGGCCGGGTTCACCGAGGCGCCGAGCTACCCGTTCGTCGCCGAGTCCGTCTTCGACCAGCTGGGTCTGGACGCCGACGACGCCAACCGCGCGGTCGTGAAGCTGGTCAACCCGCTCAGCGACGAGGAGCCGGCGCTGCGCACCACGCTGCTTCCGGGCCTCCTCGCCACGCTGCGCCGCAACGACGGCCGCGGCAGCCACGACCTGGCGCTCTTCGAGACGGGCCTGGTCTTCCACCCGTCGAGCACCCCGGGCGTCGCCGCCCGGCTGCCCGTCGACCGCCGCCCCACCGACGAGGAGATCGCCGCCCTCGACGCCGTGCTGCCCGTGCAGCCGCGCCACGTGGGCGCCGTCATGGCCGGTGCGCGCGAGCAGGCCGGCTGGTGGGGCAAGGGCCGCCCGGCCGACTGGGCGGACGCGATCGAGGCCGCGCGCACCGTGGCCCGCGAGGCGGGGCTCGAACTCGCCGTGGAGCAGGGCCAGTACGGCCCCTGGCACCCGGGCCGCTGCGCCGAGCTGTACGTGTCCGGCCAGGGCGGGAAGACCCTCGTCGGGCACGCGGGCGAGCTGCACCCGCGTGTCGTCAAGGCGTTCGGGCTGCCCGCCCGCAGCTGCGCGATGGAGCTCGACCTCGACGCCCTGGAACGGGCCGGCCAGGGCGTGGTCCAGGCGCCGAGCATCTCCACCTTCCCGGTGGCCACGCAGGACGTGGCGCTCGTCGTCGACGCCGGCGTCCCGGCCGCCTCGGTGGAGGCCGCGCTGCGCGTCGGCGCCGGTGAACTCCTGGAGTCCATCCGGCTGTTCGACGTCTACAGCGGCGAGCAGGTCGGCGAGGGCAAGAAGTCGCTGGCGTACGCGCTGCGGTTCCGCGCCGCCGACCGCACCCTGACGGTCGAGGAGGCCTCGGCCGCCCGCGACGCCGCGGTGGCCCGTGCCGCCGAGCAGACGGGCGCGGTGCTGCGCGGGGCCTAGCCCGCGCGAGAACGGAACGAGAGGGGCGCACCGGGACTCCCGGTGCGCCCCTCTCGCCGTCCGGGAACAAGCCGTTGACGTCTCACTCGTTCGGGTGAGAAGTCCGGTCGATCTGCGCAAAAGGGCGCGGACGATCGAAAGAATCGGTCCGGCCGTGCAGGCCGGTGCGGCTTCCGGAACCCTGCGGTCCGGTGCACTACAGCGCGCAGTGGCCTAGGGGGGCCGACGGCATGATCCGTACACCGGGATGGACCTCGGCCTGCGCGGCCGCACTCCGCTCCCGCCGGGCCTTCGCCCTCGTCCTGCCGTCCTGCTGGCTCGTCCTGGTGGTCGCCTGGCAGCTGGGCTGCCCGCTGGCCGGCGAGGACGGCATGGGCCTGCGGATCACCACCTGCCTCGCCTTCCTGGTCGCCGTGGTGTGGCTGGCCAACGGCGTACGGGTCACGGCCGAACGGGAGTTGCGGCGCATCCGGCACATCGCCGAGGTCGCCCAGCGGGTGCTGCTGAGGCCCCTGCCCCCGCGGCTCGACGGGATCGCGCTCGCCGCGGGACAGCTCTCGGTGAGCCGCGGCGCCTCGATCGGCGGCGATCTGTACGAGGCGATGTCGACCCCGCACGGGGTCCGGGTCGTCATGGGGGACGTGCGCGGCCACGGGCTGGCCGCGATCGGCGCGGTGGCCGCGGTCCTCGGCAGTTTCCGCGAGGCCGCCCACGACGAGCCCCAACTGGCCGGTCTGCTCAGGAGGCTGGACCGGGCGCTGGCGCGGCATCTGCGGGAGCGCTGCCGCGCCGAGCACCCGGCCGCCGGCGGGGGCGAGCCGGAGAGCCCGCTCGCCGAGGAGTTCGTCACCGTGCTGCTCCTGGAGATCAGGCCCAACGGCGAGGTCTACGCCCTCAACTGCGGCCACCCGTGGCCCTATCGGCTCTGCCGCGGCGCCGAGCAGCTCGCGCCCGGCGACCCGCTGCCGCCGCTCGGCCCCTTCGCGCTCCCCGCCGAACTCACCCCGCTGCGCTGCACCCGGCTGCTGCCCGGCGAGGCGCTCTGCCTGCACACCGACGGCGCCGAGGACGCCCGGGACGGCGCCGGGCGGTTCTTCGCGCTGCGCGAGGCGCTCGCGGACGCGTCCCGCGGCTCGCCCGTGTCGCCGGCCGACGTCGTCGACCGGGTGCGGCGCGCGGTCCTGCACCACACGCGGGGGCGGCTGTCGGACGATGTGGCCCTCCTGGTGCTGCGCAACGACCGGGTCCGGGTGCCCGCCCAGCAGACCAGCGGCGAGGCGGCCGGTGTCCACCGCTGACGGTGGGGCGCCGCCGCCCTGCCGGGAGTGCCGGGCAGCGCGGACAGGGCGGACGGCGCCAGGAGCGGGCCGCCGCACTGTACGAGGGGGAGCCGGCGGCCCGGTCGCCTCGAGGAGAGGCACATCAAAGTGAACCGACTGCGGGCCGCCGTGGGCAGAGAGCGCGGCGCATAAATGCGGGTACTCGCTTCACACCCCGTGTGAACCCGGCTCGTCTACGCTGACTGCACCGAGCCAACGGAGGGCCCCATGCAGCCCAATACCCTGCTCGACGCCCTGGTGGACGAGGCGGGGATCTCGCACGCCGGGCTGGCCGCCCGGGTGAACCAGGCGGGTCGGGCCAGAGGCCTCGCACTCAGATACGAACACACCGCGGTCGCCCGGTGGTTGAAGGGCCAGCGGCCGCGCGGCCAGGTGCCCGACCTGATCTGCGAGGTGCTCGCGGGCCGGCTGCGGCGCCGGGTCACCCTCGACGACATCGGCCTCGGGGTGCCCGGCGAACCGGTCGCCGCGCACGGCTCGCCGCTCGCCGGATTCGTCGAGCGGGCCACCGCCCTGTGGCGCTCCGACGAGCAGCAGCGCACGCACATACTCGACGCCCCCGCCGTCACCGGCACCCCGGCCGTCATGCCCGTATGGGAGTGGGAGAACCCGCCGGAGGACACCGACGTCTCGCGCAACGGGCAGACCGCGGTGGGCGAGTCCGACATCGAGATGCTGCGCTCGGCGCGCGAGCACTACGAGCTGATGTACCGCAAGGCGGGCGGCATCGCGACCCGCTCGCGCATCGTCGGCTTCCTCAACGCCGAGACCGCGCCCCTGCTGCGCGGCGGCTACACGGACGCCACCGGGCGTCAACTGCACCGCGCCACCGGTGGGTTGGTGGCCATCGCGGGGATCTGCGCGTACGACTCCAACGCCCAGGGGCTCGCCCAGCGCTACTTCCACCAGGCGCTGCGGCTCGCGAAGGCCAGCGGAGACAGGGGACTCGGGGCCTATGTCATCGCGCTCCTGGTCAACCAGTCGCTGTTCATGCGGGACTACCGCCAGTCGGTCGCCTTCGCCGAGGCGGCGCTGCGGGCGGCGGGCGGCCGGCTGAGCCCCGCGCTCGCGGCCGATCTGCACGCCATGCAGGCCAAGGCGTACGCGCATCTGGGCGACGGGCAGGGCGCGTTGTCCTCGATCAGGAGCGCCGAGTCGGCGGCCGGGCGGATCAGGCCGGGCCAGGAACCGGCCGAGACCGGCTACGTCCAGCCGGGCCTGGTCAACGTCCAGGTGGCCGAGGCCCTGCTCAGCCTCGGCGATCTGACGGCCGCGCGCGAACAGGCGGCGCTGGCGGCCGACGAGCCCTCCCACGACAGGGGCAGGGTGCACCGCCTTGCGATGCTCGCGCAGATCGAGCTGCGACAGGGCGACGCGGACCGGGCCGTGGCCACCGCGGTCGAAATGGCGGAGCGGGCCCGGGGGATGGAGTCGCAGCGATTGCGTGATCGGCTGCGCCTGGTGCGCGAGCACCTGGTCGAGAGCGGTTGCGCCGGCGCCGACGAAGCCGCCGAGCTGATCGACGGGGCACTTCGCGTTCCCCTGTAACCGTCAGCCTGCTGCGATATTGCCATCTACTTGTCGGAAGGTGGCAGAAACGTGCAGTGGACGAACCTGAGCGAACAAACTGTGTATGAGAATCGCTGGTTTCGGGTCAACCTCGCGGACGTAGAGCTTCCGGACGGTCGGCACCTGGACCACTTCCTGATCCGGCTGCGGCCGGTCGCCGTCGCGACCGCGGTCAACGCCGCCAACGAGGTGCTGCTGCTGTGGCGGCACCGCTTCATCACCGACAGCTGGGGCTGGGAACTGGCCGCCGGAGTCGTCGAGGACGGCGAGGACATCGAGGCCGCCGCCGCCCGGGAAATGGAGGAGGAGACCGGCTGGCGGCCGGGACCGCTCAAACCCCTGCTGACCGTCGAGCCCGCCAACGGGCTCATCGACGCCCGGCACCATCTGTTCTGGTCCGAGTCGGCCGAGTACATCGGCCACCCCGAGGACGACTTCGAGTCGTCCCGGCGCGAGTGGATACCCCTCAAGCTGGTGCCCGACATGGTCGCCCGAGGGGAGGTCCCGGCCGCCAACATGGCGGCCGGACTCCTACTCCTGCACCATCTGCGGCTGGGCGACGGCTAGCCGCAGGACGGGCTAGTGGCCGAGGGCCTGCCACACGGCGAATGAGAGGGCGCCGACGGCGGTCAGCACGGTGAGGGCGGGGAGCGGCCACCTGAGGTGTTCCAGGGCCGCCACCCGCCCCACCGCGTCGGTCAGTTCGCGCTCGGTCTGCTCGCCCCGCTGGGCGAGCAGCGCGAGCTGCCCGTCCAGATGGGCCATGCCGACTTCCAGGCGGCGGCGTAACTCCGCCAGTTCGTCGACGGTGGTCGAATGTCCCGAGTGGGTGGACACGGTGTGGCTCCTTAGTCCTGTTCCGGACGTGCCAGGGAGGTGCTGGCTCAGAGTCAACTCGCCGTGGCCCAGGGACGGGAGCGTGTGCGATGGGCATATGCGGGCTCGTTCCGCACACCCGGTGTGCGCGGGACGAGCCCGGCTCATGCCTTTCAGACGTATACCCGCGTATACAGAAGTACGCCGCTTTACTCAGGCGTACGAGTAGAAACCGGACCCGGTCTTCCGGCCGAGCCGTCCCGCGTCGACCATCCGCTGGAGCAGCGGGGGAGCGGCGTACAGGGGCTCCTTGAACTCGTCGTACATCGAGTCCGCGACCGAGGCGACCGTGTCCAGGCCGATGAGGTCGGAGAGCTTCAGCGGGCCCATCGGATGGGCGCAGCCCAGCTCCATGCCGTTGTCGATGTCCTCGCGGCTGGCGATGCCCGACTCGAACATCCGGATCGCGGAGAGCAGGTACGGGATGAGGAGCGCGTTGACCACGAACCCGGAGCGGTCCTGGGCGCGGATCGCGTGCTTGCCCAGCACCTTCTCGACCAGCACCTGGGCCCGGCTGATGGTGCCCTCGGAGGTGGTGAGCGCGGGAATGAGCTCGACGAGCTTCTGCACCGGCGCCGGGTTGAAGAAGTGGATGCCGATGACCTGGTCGGGGCGCGAGGTGGCGACCGCGAGCTTCACCAGCGGGATGGAGGAGGTGTTGGAGGCCAAGATCGCGTCCGGGCGGGTCACCACCTGGTCGAGGACCTGGAAGATCTCGGTCTTGACCTGCTCGTTCTCCACCACGGCCTCGATCACGAGATCGCGGTCGGCGAACTCGCCCAGGTCGGTGGTGAAGCTGAGGCGGCCGAGCGTCGCGTCGCGCTCCTCTTCGGTGATCTTGCCGCGCTCGGCGGCCTTCGAGAGGGAGTTGTGCAGCCGGGTGCGGCCGATCTCCAGGGCCTCGCCGGTGGTCTCGGCGACCTTGACGTCCAGACCGCTGCGGGCACACACCTCCGCGATGCCCGCGCCCATCTGGCCACAGCCCACAATTCCGACGCGTTCGATGTCGGTCACATCGTGCCTTTCGCTCTACTGCAGTCCCCGGCAGGTCCCCCGTGTGATTCCGGCGCCCGCCTTCGGCCCCTGACGTTACTCCGGACGCGCGCGTGCATGCGGGGCCGGGGCGGGCATGCTGTCCGGTACACCTGGGCGATGGGACCTGAGCGAGGGGTGTGACGTGGGGCGAATCACGCGGCGGGGCTTCGTGGCGGGCACGGCCGGAGCGCTGAGCGGGCTGGTCACGACGGGCGGCGCGGTCGCCGCGGGCCGGGGCGGGACGCTGGAGCGGGCCGTGCGGGAGGTGGCAGCCGGACACCGCGGGCGGGACTTCCGCGGGGTGTGGGTGGCCACGGTGGCCAACCGGGACTGGCCCTCCCGGCCGGGTCTGTCCGCCGGTGCCCAGCGCGCCGAGATCCTGGCCCACCTGGACAAGGCGGTCGAGCGGCGGCTGAACACGGTGGTCCTCCAGGTCCGCCCGACCGCCGACGCGCTCTGGCCGTCCCCGTACGAGCCCTGGTCCGAGTGGCTCACGGGGAGGCAGGGCGAGGACCCCGGCTGGGATCCGCTGGGCACCGCCGTCCGCGAGGCGCATGAGCGCGGCCTCGAACTGCACGCCTGGTTCAACCCGTACCGGATCGCCAACCACACCGACCTCACGCGCCTGGTCCCGACCCATCCCGCGCGCGTCCACCCCGACTGGGCCGTGCCGTACGGCGGCAAGCTCTACTACAACCCGGGCCTGCCCGAGGTCCGCCGTTTCGTCGAGGACGCCATGCTGGACGCGGTGCGCCGCTACGGCATCGACGGCGTCCACTGGGACGACTACTTCTATCCGTATCCGGTGGCGGGCCAGGGCTTCGACGACGACGCGGCGTACGCGCGGTACGGCTCGGGCTTCCCGGACCGCGACGCCTGGCGGCGCCACAACATCGACCTGCTGGTGCGCGAGACGGCTGCCCGGATCAAGCGGATCGACCGCCGGATCCGGTTCGGCATCAGCCCGTTCGGGGTGTGGCGCAACGCGTCGAGCGACGGGCGCGGCTCGGCGACCACGGCCGGCGTCCAGACCTACGACGACCTGCACGCCGACACCCGCAGATGGGTGCGCGAGGGCTGGATCGACTACATCTGCCCGCAGGTCTACTGGAACATCGGCTTCCGCGCCGCCGACTACGCGGTCCTGGTGCCCTGGTGGGACGAGGTGGCCCGGGGCACCGGGGTCGACCTGTACATCGGCGAGGCGTTGTACAAGGCGGGCGATCCGGCGCAGCCCGCCGCCTGGCAGGACCCGGCGGAACTGTCCCGCCATCTGACCCTGGCCCAGCGCCACGGCTCCGTCCGCGGCCACTGCTTCTTCGCCGCGAAGGAGGTCACCGAGGACCGCATCGGGGCCATGGCCCGGGTCGTCGCCGACCACTACCGGGGGCGGGGCCGCTGAGACCCCACGCCCTACGCGTCCTCGGAGATGTGCCGCACCACGGTGTCGGGGCCCGGTGACATCAGGGTTTCGTGGCCGTCGTCGAACCGGACCCGGAAGGGAGGCGTGCCCTCGGGTCCCAGAACCTCGATGACCTCGGCCCGGCGGTCCTGCTGGCCGACGGTCCTGCCGTGCACAAGGAGTGTGTCGCCCACGCTTGCTCGCATGCCGCCAGTCTAGGACGGCGGGCGCGAGTCGGCCCTGCCCACGACCGGACCCGGCGGCCTCAGGTCCGGGCCCGCTGCGTCACGGCGATGCACACCAGGACGCCCACCGCGGCGAGCGGCGCGGCCGGGGACAGGTGCTCGCCGAGCAGCAGCACCGACCAGAACAGCGTGAGCAGCGGCTGCGCCAGCTGGAGCTGGCTGGCCCGGGGCACGCCGATCGCGGCGAGGCCGCGGTACCAGACGTAGAGGCCGAAGAAGTTGGACCCGGCGGCCAGCCACACCAGCCCCGCGACGCCGTGCGCGGTGAGCCGCCAGGGCTCGTACGCGAGCGCCACCGCGGCCCCGGCCAGGGCGAACGGCAGGCACAGCACCAGCGCCCAGCCGACCACGTGCCAGCCCGGCATGACCGAGGCGAGCCGGCCGCCCTCGACATACGCGGCCGCGCAGACGAGCAGCGCGGCGAACAGGTAGACGTCCCCGCCGGACAGGGCGCCGCCGCTCTGCTGCACGGTGAACGCGGCCACCACGGCCGCCCCGGCCAGCGCTGCCGCCCAGAACGCGCGGGACGGCCGACGCCGGGTGCGCAGCGCGCCGAACGCGGCCGTGGCCAGCGGCAGCAGTCCGATCACCACGGCCGCGTGCGAGGTCGTCGAGGTCCGCAGGGCGATCGTGGTGAGCAGCGGGAAGCCGATCAGCGAGCCGCCCGCGACGACCGCGAGGCCCGGCCAGTGCGCCCGGTCGGGGAACGGCACCCGCTCCCCGAGCAGCAGCGCCCCCGCGATCAGCGCCGACAGGGCGATCCGCAGCGTCACCAGGGACCAGGGCCCGAAGCTGTCCAGACCCCAGACGGTGGCGGGGAAGGTGAGGGAGAAGGAGACCACGCCGAGCCCGGCGAGCAGCGCCCCGCCCGGCAGGACGGAACCGGAGCCGCCGTCCACGCCGACCGCTATCGTCACTGGAGTAGTAGCGCTATTCTGTGCTGTCATGCATGAGCGTAGCAGTGTGGCGGAACTGGCGGAATCCCTGCGGAGCGAACTCAACCGCTACTCCATCGGTGGAAAGCTGCCGTCGAGTCGGGCGCTGGTCGAGCGCTATCGGGTCTCCCCGGTGACGGTCTCTCGCGCGCTCGCCCAGCTCGTCGCCGAGGGCCTGGTCGTCACCCGCCCCGGCGCGGGCGCCTACCGCGCCGAGCCGCGCACCCTCGCCGCACGCACCGGCGACACCTCCTGGCAGGAGGTGGCGCTCAGTGCGGACGGCGCCACCGAGGCCGCCCCGCGCACGGTCGACGCCTCCGGCGTCCTGGCCACCCTCACCGTCCCGCAGACCGGCGTCATCGACCTCAGCGGCGGCTATCTCGATCCCGGGCTCCGTCCCGAGCGGGCGATGGCCGCCGCCCTCGGCCGGGCTGGCCGGCGACCCGGCGTCTGGAGCCGCCCGCCCGTGGACGGCCTCACCGAGCTGCGGGAGTGGTTCGCCCGCGAGATCGGCGGCACCGTCACCGCCGCGGACGTCCTGGTCACCGCGGGCGGCCAGACCGCCCTGACCACCACGCTGCGCGCGCTCGCCACCCCCGGCGCCCCCGTCCTCGTCGAGTCGCCCACCTACCCCGGCCTCCTGGCCATCGCCCGGGCCGCCGGGCTGCGCCCCGTCCCGGTCCCCGTCGGTCCCGACGGCATCCGCCCCGAACTCCTGACCCGCGCCTTCGACGCCACCGGCGCCCGCGTCCTCATCTGCCAGCCCCTCTTCCAGAACCCGACCGGCGCCCTCCTGCCCCCGGACGGGGGCCGCGAAGTGGTCCGCATCGCCCACTCCTTCGGCGCGTTCGTCGTCGAGGACGACTTCGCCCGGCGTCTCGCCCACCAGGACGCGGGCCCGCTGCCCGCCCCGCTCGCCGCCGACGACCCGGACGGCGTCGTCGTCCACGTCTCCTCCCTCACCAAGGCGACCTCACCGAGCCTGCGGGTCGGTGCGCTCGCCGCCCGCGGCCCCGTCCTGGAACGCCTGCGCGCCATCCAGGTCGTCGACTCCTTCTTCGTGCCCCGCCCCCTCCAGGAGACCGCCCTCGAACTCGTCGGCTCCCCGGCCTGGGGGCGCCATCTGCGCGCCGTGTCCGCCGAGTTGACCGCCCGCAGGGAATCCCTGGCCGCCGCCGTCCTGCACCACCTCCCCGAACTCGCCCTGCCCCACATCCCCTCCGGCGGCTACCACCTCTGGCTCCGGCTGCCCGATGGCGCGCCCGAGAGCGCCGTCGTGTCCGCCGCGCTGCGCGCCGGCGTCGCCGTGGCCCCCGGACGCCCCTACTTCAGCGCCGAACCCCCGGCGGGCCACCTCCGCCTCGGCTTCGCGGGCGTGGCGGGCCGCGCGGAGATCTCCGAGGCGGTACGCAGGCTGCGCACGGCCCTGGACGGGGTGCTGGGCCGACCCGCCTGATGGGGCGCCGAGCCGATATCGCTCTCCTGGCACAAGCGTGGCACCCGCCACTGACAACCGGCCCGCGCCCTGGGAGGCTCCCGGCATGAACGACGTGACCTTCCGCGAGTACGTGATCTCCACCGACCCGGACCGCCTCGACGCGGCCCGCGTCCACCACTGGCTCTCGACGGACGCCTACTGGGCGCTCGGCCGCAGCCGCGACAAGCAGGACGCCGCCATCGCGGGCTCCCTCAACTTCGGCGCGTACGAGTCGGGTTCGGGGGAGCAGGTCGCCTATGCGCGGATCGTCACCGACCACGCCACCTTCGCCTGGCTCTGCGATGTGTACGTCGATCCCGCGGCGCGCGGCAACGGCCTCGGCACGGCGCTGGTGACCGCCGTGCGGGACCACCTGGAGCCGGCCGGGCTGCGCCGGATCCTGCTGGCCACGGCGGACGCCCACGGGGTCTACGAGAAGATCGGTTTCCGCACGCTGGAGACCACGGACAAGTGGATGGCGCTCGGCGTGCAGTAGGAGTACGGCGCTCCGCACCCCGCCCGGCTCGGGATCAGCTCAGCTCGCGCACGACCCGGGCCGGGTTGCCGACCGCGAGCACGTTCGGCGGCAGGTCCCTGGTGACGACGGCGCCCGCGCCCACCACGGTGTTCGCGCCGATCGTCACGCCGGGGCAGACGATCACCCCGCCGCCGAGCCACACGTTGTCGCCGATGGTCACCGGCAGCGCCCTCTCCCAGCCGGCCCGCCGCCGCTCGGCGTCCAACTCGTGCGTGGGGGTGAGGAGTTGGACGTTCGGGCCGATCTGTACGTCACGGCCCACGGTGATAGGGCCGGTGTCGAGGAAGACACCGCCGAAGTTCACGAACGTACCGGCGCCGATGCTGATGTTGTAGCCGAAGTCGCACTGGAACGGCGCCCGCACGCGTACGGAGTCACCGACCGAGCCCAGGAGGTCTTCGAGGATCCGCTGCCGGTCGGCGGGCGGGGCCGTGGTGGCCGCGTTGTAGGCGGCGCACAGCTCGACGCGGCGCTCCGTGTCGGCGCGCAGTTCGGGGTCGTCCGGCAGGTACCACTCGCCCGCCAGCATCAGCCGCTTGTTCTCACCCACGAGTGCCCCTCCCGGACCGGTTGCCCGGAACGGTACGACATCCGCCGGGCGACCGGGGGCGCGCAGAGGAGAGTGCCCCTGCGTGCCGGGCACGCGAAAAAAAGTTCGCCGCGGACCCGCGTTCCGTGTCGATCCGGCCGGGCCCCGTTCGTATAGATGGTGAGGGCGGCCCCGCCGGGGCGGCCACCGGCCGAGGAGAACGTCATGACGGACGCGAAGTACTACCTGCTCAGCGTGGTCCAGCCGACCGAGGGAACCCCGCCCGCGCCCGAGGAGATGGCACGGATCACGGCGGACCTGGAGGCCTTCCACCAGGAGCTGAAGGACGCCGGGGCCTGGGTCTTCGCCGGGGGCCTCGCCGCACCCGGCACGGCCACCGTGCTCCGCGCGAAGGGCGGCGACGTGCTCACCACCGACGGCCCCTACATCGAGAGCAAGGAGTACCTGGGCGGGCTGTGCATCGTGAAGGCGCCCGACCTCGACGCCGCGCTCGTCTGGGGCCGCAAGGCGCTGCGGGCGACGACGCTGCCCATCGAGGTGCGGCCCTTCCACGGCCGGGCCGAGGAGTGAGGAACCCCGGGCCCGGCGACCAGGCCGCGATCGAGCGGATCTTCCGGGCGGAGTACGGCCGCGCGGTGGCCGTCCTGGTCCGCGTCCTCGGCGACATCGACCTCGCCGAGGAGGCGGTGCAGGACGCGTTCACGACGGCGGTGGCCCGCTGGCCCCGGGACCGGCTGCCGCCCAGCCCGGCCGGCTGGATCATCACCACCGCCCGCAACCGGGCCGTGGACCGGCTGCGCCGGGAGGCGACCCGCGCCGACCGGCAGGCCGAGGCCGTCCGGCGGGCCGAGGCCGTCCGGCGGGCCCGGCTGTACGCCGCCGACGAACCCGCCGAGGAGGGCCCCGTGCGCGACGACCGGCTCCGTCTCGTCTTCACCTGTTGCCACCCCGCGCTCGCCCCCGCCGCCCAAGTCGCCCTGACGCTACGGCTGTTGGGTGGGCTCAGCACCGCGGAGATCGCCCACGCCTTCCTCGTGCCCGAGCCGACCATGGCCCAGCGCCTGGTGCGGGCCAAGCACAAGATCCGCGAGGCACGCATCCCGTACCGGATCCCGCACGAGGCGGACCTCCCCGACCGGCTCGCCGCGGTGCTCGCGGTGGTCTACCTGATCTTCAACGAGGGGTACGCGGCGAGCTCGGGCGAGCATCTCGTACGGGACGACCTGTGCGCGGAGGCCGTGCGCCTGGGCCGGCTCCTGGTCGAGCTGATGCCGGACGAGCCGGAGGCCCTCGGTCTGCTCGCCCTCATGCTGCTCACCGAGTCCCGCCGGGCCGCCCGCGCGATGCCGGGCGGCGAACTCGTGCTCCTCCCGGACCAGGACCGCACGCGCTGGGACCCCGAACTCATCGCCGAGGGACAGGAGTTGGTGCGTCGCTGTCTGCGCCGCGACCGGCCGGGCCCGTACCAGATCCTGGCCGCGATCAACGCCGTGCACAGCGACGCCGCGACGCCGGGGGCCACGGACTGGCAGCAGATCCGGCAGCTGTACGACCAGCTGCTCGCCCTCGCGCCGACCCCGGTGGTGGCGCTCAACCGGGCCGTCGCGGTGGCGGAGACACAGGGCCCGGCCGAGGCCCTCGCCCTCATCGACGCCCTCGACCTGGAGCCGTACCACCTCTTCCACGCCACCCGGGCGGACCTGCTGCGCCGCCTGGGGCGCGGCGAGGAGGCGGCCCGGGCGTACGCCGAGGCGCTCGACCGCACGGCCAACGCGGCGGAACGGGCCTTCCTGGAGCGGAGGTTGGCGGAGCTGGGCGTCCAGCGCGGGGAACCCCCGCGCGGCCGGGCCACGTGACCGGGCCCGACGTCACGTCCCGTCGGGTGAGCCCGCCGTCTCGGGACTGGCGACCTCCCAGGCCGCCTCGATCATCCGGAAGACCTCGTCCACCGCGGCCTGCGGGTCGGCCGCCTCGCGGGCCAGTGCGTAGGCGTCGATCACGAAGCGCGCCACGGCCCGGCAGGCCGTCGCGGTGTGCGGGAGGCCGGGATCGGCGGCGATGGCCGCGGCCAGCGACTCCGCGTGACGCAGCCGCATGGACTCCTCGTACTCCCGCAGCGCGGACGACTGGTCGATCATGCGCCAGATCGGCGCGGCGCCCTCCGCCGCGCAGTGGCGTACCTGGGCGTGGATCTCGCGGCGGAGGGCGGGCATGAGCGGCTCGTGGGGCGCCCGGTCGGTGACCGCCTGGACGAGACCCTGCTCGAAGTTCGCGTCCTGCTCGAACACGAGGGCCTCTTTCGAGGCGAAGTGGGAGAAGAGCGTGGTGACGGCGACGTCGGCCTCGGCGGCCACGTCGCGGATGCCGACCGCGTCGTACCCGCGTTCCAGGAAGAGCCGCAGGGCGGCGTCGGCGATGTTCTGGCGGGTGGCGGCCTTCTTGCGCTCGCGGCGGCCGGGCGACTCGGTCATGGCGTGATGCTACCAGCTGCGAACCAGAAGCCGTTGTGAAAAAGTAACGGCTAGTGTAATGCTTGGAGGGCCGGGAGCTGCGGTGTTCGGCGCTCGCCGCGTGCTTCCGGCACGCTTCCGGGCACGTTGGAGAACCGCACGGGTTCGCGCCGGAGCACCGGGTCAGGACGGATCGAGCACGCGGAAGGCGTGGCTCTCCGGATCGGCCAGCCAGGTCCACGGGGCGTCGTCCTGACCGAGGTCGGGACCGGTTGCGCCGAGGGTCCGCAGCCGGTCCGCCTCCGCCGCCCTGTCGCCGCCGGGGTACGGCATGAGGTCGAGGTGGACGCGGCCCGGCACGGCCTCGCCGCCCGGAACGCGGAGGAACTCCAGGAACGGGCCGACGGCGCGGGCGGAGCGCAACGCCGCCTGGTCGTCGGTCACGTGGTGCACCGTCCAGTCGGTGGCCCCGCCCCAGAACCGCGCCATGGCCCGCGGGTCCGCACAGTCGACCACCACCGCGGCGATGGGCCCGGTGCCCCGGTAGACCTCCCGGGGTTCCAGCACGCAGAACTCGTTGCCCTCCGGATCGGCGAGGACCGTCCACGGCACGTCGTCGCCCTGCCCGACCTGGGCGGGAGTCGCGCCCAGACCCTTCAGGCGCGCGACCAGTTCGGTCTGATGGGCCGCGGAGGCGGTGGCGAGATCGAGGTGGACGCGGTTCTTCGTCGCGGTCTTGGGCTCCGGAACGGGGACGACGTCGATGCCGAGAACACCGGGCTCCGGCCGGAGCGGGCCGCCGTCGGGGCCGACGCGGGTGATCGCGCCGAGGTCGTACGCGCTCCAGCCCAGTGCCTGGGCCCAGAACCCGCCGACCGCCGCGTGGTCGAGAACCCTGATGTTCACCGTCACGGGTCGCAGTGCCATGTCGGCGATCCTATGCACCGGCTCCGACGACGGGACGGAGCCTCGGGGGCGTCCCGCTGACGGAGCCCTACCAGGGGACGGTCTCACCGAAGCGGTCCAGATAGGCCAGGCCCTTGGCACCGAGGTGAGCGAGGAGGACGTCCACGAGGAGCGGGGTGCTCTCTTCCACCGTGTACGGGGCGTCGTCGCCGCCGAGGGCGGTGCGGATCCAGCCCGAGGCGAGGAGCGGCAGGGAGCGGTCCGTGTCGGGCTGCCGGGCGGCTTAGCTGCGCATGAGCATGTTGAGCGCGGCTTTGCCGGTGCGGTAGACCTCGCGCAGCCCGTTGATGTTGTTGGTGATGCTGCCCTGGCCGGAGGACATCGCGCCGATGAGGCCGCTCGGGGTGACCAGGTCGTCGAGGCCCCGGCGGTCGAGCGGGTCGACGACGCGGCCCCGCGCGCGTGCGAGGGCCCACGGCGCCCCCGATAACCCTTTGCATAAAACTGCATGGCTGCGTATAGTCATGCCATCACCGAGGAGGATTCGATGGCGGCGGTACGTGCGGCAGTGGCAGGGGCCAGTGGGTATGCGGGCGGGGAACTGCTCCGTCTGCTGCTCGGGCACCCCGGGGTCGAGATCGGGGCGCTGACCGCGAACTCCAACGCCGGGCAGCTGCTCGGTTCGCTCCAGCCGCACCTCGTTCCGCTGGCCGGGCGCACTCTGGAGCCCACCACCCCTGAGGTGCTCGCCGGGCACGACGTGGTCTTCCTGGCGCTGCCGCACGGCCAGTCGGCCGCGGTGGCCGAGCGGCTCGGGCCGGACGTCCTGGTCGTCGACATGGGGGCCGACTTCCGGCTCCGGTCCGCGGCCGACTGGGAGAGGTTCTACGGCTCGGCGCACGCCGGGTCCTGGCCGTACGGGCTGCCCGAACTGCCGGGCGCGCGGGCCGCGTTGGAGTCCACGCGGCGGATCGCCGTGCCGGGCTGCTACCCGACCGCCGTCTCCCTCGCGCTCTTTCCGGCGTACCGGAACGGTCTCGTGGAGAGCGACGCCGTGATCGTCGCCGCCACCGGCACCTCCGGCGCGGGCAAGGCGCTCAAGCCCCACCTGCTGGGCAGCGAGGTGATGGGCTCGATGTCTCCGTACGGCGTCGGTGGCGGGCACCGGCACACCCCCGAGATGATCCAGAACCTGAGCGCCGTGGCGGGCGAGGACGTCACCGTCTCCTTCACGCCCACCCTCGCGCCCATGTCCCGCGGCATCCTCGCCACCTGCTCCGCGAAGGCGAAGGACGGTGTCACCGCCGATTCCGTACGGGCCGCCTACGAGAAGGCCTTCGCGGACGAGCCGTTCGTGCACCTGCTCCCGGCGAGGCAGTGGCCCGCCACCGCCTCCGTGTACGGGTCCAACTCCGCACACGTGCAGGTGGCGTACGACGAGAGCGCCGGGCGCGTCGTCGCGATCAGCGCCATCGACAACCTGACGAAGGGCACCGCCGGCGGCGCGGTGCAGAGCATGAACATCGCCCTCGGACTCGACGAGTCGACGGGCCTTTCCACGATGGGAGTTGCGCCGTGAGCGTGACGGCAGCCAAGGGATTCACGGCGGCGGGCATCGCCGCCGGGATCAAGCAGAACGGCAACCCGGACCTGGCCCTCGTGGTCAACACCGGGCCGCGCCGAGCCGCCGCGGGCGTCTTCACCTCCAACCGCGTCAAGGCCGCCCCGGTCCTGTGGTCCGAGCAGGTGCTCAAGGGCGGCGAGGTGAGCGCCGTCGTCCTCAACTCCGGTGGCGCCAACGCCTGTACGGGCCCCCAGGGATTCCAGGACACCCACGCCACGGCCGAGAAGGTGGCCGAGGTGCTCGAAGGGCACAGCGCGGGCGAGGTCGCCGTCGCGTCCACCGGGCTCATCGGCGTGCTGCTCCCGATGGACAAGCTCCTGCCCGGCATCGAGCGGGCGGCCGCCGAGCTCTCCGCGCACGGCGGCGAGAAGGCCGCCATCGCCATCAAGACCACCGACACCGTGCACAAGACCAGCGTCGTCACCAAGGACGGCTGGACCGTGGGCGGCATGGCCAAGGGCGCGGGCATGCTCGCGCCCGGGCTCGCCACCATGCTGGTCGTGCTCACCACCGACGCCGACGTCGACGCGGCCACGCTCGACAAGGCGCTGCGCGACGCCACGCGGCAGACCTTCGACCGGGTCGACTCCGACGGCTGCATGTCCACCAACGACACCGTGCTGCTCCTCGCCTCGGGCGCCTCTCAACTCGTCCCGGAATACGGGGACTTCGCCGAGGCCGTACGGGCCGTGTGCGACGATCTGGCCCGCCAGCTCATCGGGGACGCCGAGGGCGCCTCCAAGGACATCCGCATCGAAGTGATCAACGCGGCGAGCGAGGACGACGCCGTCGAGGTCGGACGGTCCATCGCGCGGAACAACCTGCTCAAGTGCGCCATCCACGGCGAGGACCCCAACTGGGGCCGGGTGCTCTCCGCCATCGGCACCACGAAGGCGGCCTTCGACCCCGACCGGCTCAACGTCGCGATCAACGGTGTCTGGGTCTGCAAGAACGGCTCCGTCGGCGAGGACCGCGACCTCGTCGACATGCGCTACCGGGAGGTGCGGATCACCGCCGACCTCGCCGCCGGGGCCGGCGAGCCCGTCGTCATCTGGGCCAACGACCTCACCGCCGACTACGTCCACGAGAACAGCGCGTACAGCTCATGAGCGCCCACCCGTCTCCCGCCACCACCCTTCCAAGGAACGGGCCGCGCCCATGAGTACCCGTAAACACACCGCACTGCCCAAGGCCCAGACCCTCATCGAGGCGCTGCCCTGGCTGACCCGGCACCACGGCAAGACCGTCGTCATCAAGTTCGGCGGCAACGCCATGGTCGACGAGGAGCTCAAGGCCGCCTTCGCGCAGGACGTGGTGTTCCTGCGGCAGTCCGGCCTCAAGCCCGTCGTCGTGCACGGCGGCGGACCGCAGATCAGCGCGCAGCTCGACAAGCACGGCCTGGTCAGCGAGTTCAAGGCGGGTCTTCGGGTCACCACGCCCGAGGCCATGGACGTGGTGCGCATGGTGCTCGCCGGGCAGGTGCAGCGCGAGCTCGTCGGGCTGCTCAACCAGCACGGGCCGCTCGCGGTCGGCATGACCGGCGAGGACGCCCACACCATCACGGCCATCCAGCACCGCCCGGAAATCGACGGCGAACTGGTCGACATCGGCCGGGTCGGCCAGATCACCGCGATCGACCCGGGCGCCATCCAGGCGCTCCTGGACGACGGCCGCATCCCGGTCATCTCCTCGATCGCCCGTTCCCAGGACGACGGACATGTCTACAACGTCAATGCTGATACGGCGGCTGCGGCACTCGCTGCTGCGCTGGGCGCCGAGACCCTGATGGTCCTCACCGACGTCGAGGGCCTGTACGAGGACTGGCCCAACAGCGACGACGTGATCAGCAAACTGACGGCAAGTCAGCTGGAGAAGCTGCTGCCCGAGCTCTCCAGCGGCATGGTGCCCAAGATGGAGGGCTGCCTGTTCGCGGTGCGCAACGGGGTCAACACCGCGCGCGTCATCGACGGGCGGGTCCAGCACTCGATCCTGCTGGAGATCTTCACCGACGAGGGCATCGGCACGATGGTCGTGCCCGACGCACCGGGCACACCGGACGGACAAGGGGGAGTGCGGTGACCAACCAGGAGCTCGCACAGCGCTGGCAGCACGTCATGACGGACAACTACGGCACGCCGAAGCTCGCGCTCGTACGCGGTGCCGGCGCCACGGTGTGGGACGCCGACGGCACCCAGTACGCCGACTTCGTGGGGGGCATCGCGGTCAACGCGCTCGGCCACGCCCACCCCGCGGTCGTGCAGGCCGTCACCCAGCAGATCGCCTCGCTCGGCCACGTCTCGAACCTGTTCGTGGCCGAGCCCCCGGTGGCGCTCGCCGAACGTCTCATCCAGCTCTTCGGCCGGCCCGGGCGCGTTTTCTTCTGCAATTCGGGTGCCGAGGCCAACGAAGGCGCCTTCAAGATCGGGCGGCTCACCGGGCGCATCCACATGGTCGCCACCACCGGCGGTTTCCACGGCCGCACGATGGGCGCGCTCGCGCTCACCGGCCAGCCGGGCAAGCAGGAGCCCTTCCGGCCGCTGCCGGGCGACGTCACGCACGTGCCGTACGGGGACGCCGAGGCGCTCCGGTCGGTGGTGACCGAGGAGACCGCGCTGGTGATCATCGAGCCCATCCAGGGCGAGATCGGGGTCGTCGTGCCACCGGCCGGATACCTGGAGGCGGCCCGCGAGATCACCCGCGCCACCGGGACGCTGCTCGTCCTCGACGAGGTGCAGACCGGCATCGGCCGGACCGGCACCTGGTTCGAGCACCAGCGGCACACGGGCGTCGACCCGGACATCGTGACCCTGGCCAAGGGGCTCGGCGGCGGGCTCCCGCTGGGCGCGACCGTCGCCTTCGGCGCGGCGGCCGAGCTGCTGAAGCCCGGCATGCACGGCACGACCTTCGGCGGGAACCCGGTCGCCTGCGCCGCCGGACTCGCTGTCATCGACACGCTGTCCGCCGACGGAGCGCTCGACCAGGTCAAGCGGACCGGTGAGAAGCTGCGGGACGGAATCGAGGCGCTGGAGCACCCGTTGGTCTCCCATGTCCGTGGTGCGGGGCTGCTGCTGGGTATCGTGCTCAACGAGCCCCTCGCACCCCGGGTGCAGCAGGCGGCTCAGGATGCCGGCTTCCTGGTCAACGCGCCCGCTCCCGATGTCGTACGGCTCATGCCGCCGCTCATCATCGGTGACGCGGAGGCGGACGCGTTCCTCCAGGCCCTGCCCGGTGTTCTCGACGCAGCAGGCGGGGACGGACGATCCGGAGAATGAGACGACGATGACCGACGAGGCGCAGGACTTCGAGCCGGGCGGCCCCGCCGTACCGCAGACCCGCACCGCCCGCCACCGCCGGATCGTGGACATCCTCAACCGGCAGCCGGTGCGGTCCCAGAGCCAGCTCGCCAAGCTGCTCGCGGACGACGGGCTGAGCGTCACCCAGGCGACGCTCTCCCGCGACCTCGACGAGCTCGGCGCGGTGAAGATCCGCAACACCGGCGGCGAGCTGATCTACGCGGTGCCCAGCGAGGGCGGCTTCCGCACGCCGAAGGCGCCCCTTGGCGAGTCGGCGAAGGAGGAGCGGATGCGCAGGCTCTCGGCCGAACTGCTGATCTCCGCCGAGGCCTCCGCCAACCTGGTGGTGCTGCGCACCCCGCCGGGTGCCGCGCAGTTCCTCGCCTCGGCCATCGACCAGGCCGAACTGCACGACATCCTCGGCACGATCGCGGGGGACGACACCCTCATGCTGATCAGTCGCGACCCGTCGGGCGGGCAGGCGCTGGCCGACCATCTGCTGCGGCTGGCCCAGAACGACCACCGCTGAAGCCTCGACTCCCGCTCGTGACGGGCGGGTTCAGTAACGGGTGATCGCGGTCGGCCCGTGCTCGGTGCCGATCGCGATGTGCGGGCGCCGGGCCGGGTCGGCCCAGGCCAGTACCTCGGCCATCGCGTCGGCCGGCACCGAGACGCACCCGGCCGTCGCGCCGCGCCCGTTGACGTGCAGGAAGATCCCGGCGCCCCGGCCGCGTACCGGGCGCCGGTAGTTGAAGCCGATGACCATGGCCCGGGCGTACTGGTCCGCGTACGCCGTCAGATGTTCCGCCTCGCTCGCCCGGCAGTCCCGGGGCAGGCCCTCCACCCAGCGGTTGTAAGCGCGGGACTCGTTGTCCTCGCACCACCAGGACCGGTCCGTGGCGCGCCGGTAGGGATAGCGGGTGCCGGGGGGCGCGGCCGCGACCCCGAAGGCGTACGGCAGCGGGAACAGGCCGGTCGGCGTCGTGTCGGTGCCCTGGACGCGCGCGTTCTGCTCGACCAGGCCCTTCGCGCCGAACCTGGCCGGCGCCGAGCCCACCGCGACCCAGCGTCCGTCGCGCCGGTCCCACCAGGTGAGCCTGCCCGTGGTGGCCCCGGTGGCGGGCGCCTCGGCGGTGAGCAGCTGACTGCCGCCACCGGTGCGGGCCATCCGTTCGGGCAGCGGCGCGGGGTGCGGTGGCGAGGCGAGCGGGACGAGCAGGGACGCGAGGAGCAGGGCGGCGGTGCGCATGCTCCGGACCGTATGCGCCGCCGCCCCGCCCGGCCGCCCGGAGCCGCGCGGATTGCTCCGTACGGGAGCGAACGGTGCGTCAGGCCGCGCGCCTGGGCAGCGGAAGCGGCAGTCCCGGCAGTCCGTCGATGCTCGTGGCGACGTGCTCCTTCTTCTCGAAGTACGCGCTCAGGCTGTCGTCGTCCTCGCGCGCGAACCGCTTGGCGTGCAGGTCGCGGTCCTCGTCGTACGTCATGAAGGGGACGGCGTACCCGCAGGTGTCGCGGACGAGTTCGGCGGTGACCACGACGACGGCGCGCAGGCCGTGCAGGGCCGGGTCGATGGCGGGGAAGTGGCCGACGAGCTCCTCGAAGCGGGGGTCGTCGCGGAAGACCGGCTCACCCCGGCCGTGCACGCGCACGATGTTCGGCGGCCCCTGGAAGGCGCACCACATCAGGGTGATCCGGCCGTTCTCGCGCAGGTGGGCGATGGTCTCGGCGTTGCTCCCGGCGAAGTCGAGGTAGGCCACGGTCCGCTCGTCGAGCACCGCGAAGGAGCCCGCGAGGCCCTTGGGGGAGAGGTTGATGGTCCCCTCGCCGTCGAGCGGGGCGGTGGCGGTGAAGAAGACGTGCTGCTCCTCGATGAAGGTCCTGAGGCGGCCGTCGATGCGTTCGTAGGTCTTTCCCATGGGCCGGATTATCCGCCGCGGACGCTGGTGGCGGCAGGGGGTTCTCACCGGGTGGGGCAGGGGCCCACGGGGGAGGGCGGGCCCGGAGTCCATTGACAAAACATACGGGTCATTGCATAGTTATGCTCAACGAATGCTTCGCCGGACTCCTCGGCCCGCGGGCCACCCGTACCGGCCGAGGATCCCCGCACACCCCGGCCCCGGCCCGGCCACGACCTCGCGTCCGCACGACTCGTTATACGGCCGCCTCCCCGCTCCTCCGCGGCGGGGAGGCGGTGGCACATCCATCCCTTCTGAGGAGCTTGAGCTGTGAGCAGCAACAACGGTGACGTCCGGCTCTGGGGCGCCCGGTTCGCCGACGGCCCCGCCGAGGCGCTGGCGAACCTGTCCGCGTCGGTCCACTTCGACTGGCGGCTCGCGCCGTACGACATCGCCGGCTCCCGCGCGCACGCCCGGGTGCTCCACAGGGCGGGCCTGCTCACGGCCGACGAGCTCCAGCGGATGATCGCGGGCCTGGACCAGCTCGAAAGCGACGTCGCCGACGGCTCCTTCGCCGGCACCATCGCCGACGAGGACGTGCACACCGCCCTGGAGCGGGGCCTGCTCGAGCGCCTCGGACCCGACCTCGGTGGCAAGCTCCGGGCCGGCCGCTCCCGCAACGACCAGGTCGCCACGCTCTTCCGGATGTACCTGCGCGACCACGCCCGGATCATCGGCGGCCTGATCGCCGAGCTCCAGGACGCCCTTGTCGGCCTCGCCGAGGCGCACGCGGACGTCGCCATGCCCGGCCGCACCCACCTCCAGCACGCCCAGCCGGTCCTCTTCGCCCACCACGTGCTGGCCCACGTCCAGTCGCTGTCCCGGGACGCCGAACGGCTGCGCCAGTGGGACGAGCGGACCGCCGTCTCGCCGTACGGTTCGGGCGCGCTCGCGGGCTCCTCGCTCGGGCTCGACCCCGAGGCGGTCGCCGCCGACCTCGGCTTCGAGCGCGGCTCGGTGGGCAACTCGATCGACGGCACCGCCTCGCGGGACTTCGTCGCGGAGTTCGCCTTCATCACCGCGATGATCGGCGTGAACCTCTCGCGGATGGCGGAGGAGGTCATCATCTGGAACACGAAGGAGTTCTCCTTCGTGACCCTCCACGACGCCTTCTCGACCGGCTCCTCGATCATGCCGCAGAAGAAGAACCCGGACATCGCCGAACTGGCGCGGGGCAAGTCCGGCCGCCTCATCGGCAACCTCACCGGCCTGATGGCCACGCTGAAGGCGCTGCCGCTCGCCTACAACCGGGACCTCCAGGAGGACAAGGAGCCGGTCTTCGACTCCTGCGACCAGCTGGAGGTGCTGCTGCCCGCCTTCACCGGGATGATGGCCACGCTCACCGTCAACCGGGAACGGATGGAGGAGCTCGCCCCGGCCGGGTTCTCGCTCGCCACCGACATCGCCGAGTGGCTGGTCAAGCAGGGGGTGCCGTTCCGGGTCGCGCACGAGGTCGCCGGGGAGTGCGTCAAGGAGTGCGAGGCGCACGGCATCGATCTTGACCAGCTCACCGACGAGCAGTTCGCGAAGATCTCCCCGCACTTGAAGCCCGAGGTCCGTACGGTCCTCGACGTGGCGGGCGCGCTCGCCGCCCGCGACGGCCGCGGCGGCACCGCCCCCTCGGCCGTGGCCGTCCAACTGGCGGAGGTCAAGGCCGACTTGGCGGTCCAGCACGCCTGGGCGAACGCAAAGAAGTAGCTCCGCCGGAGGCGATCTTCACCCTTGGCCCCGATGAGACGTTGATGTCTCATCGGGGCTAGGGTTGTCTCATGACCGTGGACCGAGACCAGGTGCTCCGCACCGCCGCCGCCCTCCTCACCCGCAAGGCCACCGCCACCATGGACGAGGTCGCCCGCGCCGCGGGCATCGGCCGGGCCACCCTGCACCGGCACTTCGCCGGACGGGAGGCCCTCGTCAGGGCGCTGGAGGAGCTCGGTATCCGGGAGCTGGAGAGCGCCCTGGACGCGGCCCGGCTCGACGAGGGCGACGCCTCGGGCGCGCTGCGCCGGATGGTCGCCGAGGTGGAACCCGTGGCGGGCCTGCTCGCCTTCCTCGTCACCGAGAACCAGCTCTTCGAGGGCGAGGAGATGAACGCGGGCTGGGCCCGCATCGACGCCCGTGTCTCCGCGCTCTTCCGCCGCGGCCAGGACCGCGGCGAGTTCCGCATCGACCTCACCCCCGCCTGGCTCACCGAGGCCCTGTACGGGCTGGTCGGCGCCGGCGCCTGGGCCGTGCAGGACGGCCGGGTCGCCGCCAAGGACTTCCAGTACATGATCGCCGAGTTGCTGCTCGGCGGCGTACGGCGGAGCGTGGAGAAGTGACCGCAACCGAACCGCGGGAGCACCACGCCGTCGGCCGGATGGGCCGCTGGCTCGCGCTCGCGGTCCTCGTCCTCGCCGTGCTGCTCGTGGCCGTCGACGCCACCGTGCTCGGCCTCGCCACGCCCTTCCTCAGCGAGGACCTGAAGCCGTCCGGCACCCAGCTGCTCTGGATCGGCGACGTCTACTCGTTCATCATCGCCGGACTGCTCGTCTCGATGGGCAGCCTCGGCGACCGCATCGGCCGCAAGAAGCTGCTCCTGATGGGGGCCGTGGCGTTCGGCGCGGTGTCCGTGCTCAACGCGTACGCCTCCAGCCCCGAGATGATGATCCTGGCCCGGGCCCTGCTCGGCGTCGCGGGCGCCACCCTGATGCCGTCCACGCTCGCCCTGATCCGCAACATCTTCCACGACCCCCGCGAGCGCAGCCTGGCCGTCGGCATCTGGGGGGCCGCCGCCTCCGCGGGCGCGGCGGTCGGCCCGGTGGTCGGCGGGTTCCTCCTGGAGAACTTCTGGTGGGGCTCGGTCTTCCTCATCAACCTGCCCGTCATGGCCGTCCTGGTCCTGGTCGGCATCAAGCTGCTCCCCGAGTCGCGCGACCCGAACCCGGGCCCCTGGGACCTCGTCAGCGTCGGGCTCTCCCTGGTCGGCATGGTCGCCGTCGTATACGCGGTGAAGGAAGCCGCGGTCAACGGGTTCCGCTGGGACATCCTGGCGGCGGCCGTGCTCGGCATCACGGCGCTGGTCTGGTTCGTACGCCGCCAGCGCACCCTCGCCTCGCCGCTCCTGGACATCCGGCTCTTCCACCATCGCGGCTTCTCCGGGGCCGTGCTCGCGGACCTGCTGACCATCCTCGGCCTGTCGGGCCTGGTCTTCTTCCTCTCCCAGTTCCTCCAACTGGTCCAGGAACGCTCGCCGTTGGAGGCCGGGCTCATCGAACTGCCCGCCGCCGTCGGCGCGGTGGGCGCGGGGCTCGCGGCCGGCACGATCGCCCGCCGCGCCTCGGTGCGCAGCGCCGTCGCGGGCGGCCTCGGCGCGGTGGGCCTCGCGCTGGCCGCCTGTGTGGCGCTCGGCGCGGACACCCGGATCGTCTCCCTCGGCATCGCCCTGTTCGTGGGCGGACTCGGCGCGGGCCTCGCCTTCACGGTGACGGCGGACGTGATCCTCTCCAGCGTCCCCAAGGAGCAGGCGGGCGCGGCGTCGGCGGTCTCCGAGACCGCGTACGAACTGGGCGCGGCCCTCGGCATCGCGCTGCTCGGCTCGGTGGTGACCGGCATCTACCGGGGCTTCACCGCCCCGGCGGGCGTCCCCGCCGACCTCGCGGCCGAGGCCCACGACTCGCTCGGCGGCGCGGTGGAGGCGGCCGCGAAACTCCCGCCCGGCCAGGCGGACGCCCTGCTCGCCGCGGCGAGGCACACCTTCACGGAGGGCTTCCAGACGGCGGCGGCGGTCGGCTCGGTGGTCCTGTTCGCGACGGCGATCGCGGCGTGGTTCCTCCTGCGCGGCCAGAAACTGGCCGAAGGCCTGGAACACCCCTGAGCCCAACCCCGGCAGGGGGCTTGGGGCGGCCCTGCTGGGGGCGCGGGGAACGGCGCGAGCGGACCGGCCACGGTCCGCAGGAGCAGGAGCCGGGTGTCAACGGGCTCGCCTTGGCAGGGGGTTTGAGGCGAACCCGCTGGGGGCGCGGGGAACGGCGCGAGCGACTGGCCACGGTCCGCAGGAGCAGGAGCCGGATTGCAACGGGCTCGCCTTGGCAGGGGGTTTGGGGCGGCCCTGCCGGGGGCGCGGGGAACGGCGCGAGCGACCGGCCACGGCCCGCAGGGGGCGAATCGGGCCCCGGCGGGCCGGCCCCCGCGGGGTGAGCCAGACAGGCCCAGGCCCCCGCAGGGGAAAGCGGGGCTAGGCCGCCTTGGCCTTCGTGGCGTACATGTCCACGTACTCCTGCCCCGACAGCCGCATGACCTCGGCCATCACCGAGTCCGTGACGGCCCGCAGCACGTACCGGTCGCGGTCCATGCCCTCGTAGCGGGAGAACTCCATCGGCTCGCCGAACCGGACCGTCACCTTGCCGGGGCGCGGCATCCCCGCACCGCCCGGCTGGAGCTTGTCCGTGCCGACCATCGCGAACGGCACGACCGGCGCGCCCGTCATCAGGGTGAGCCGGGCGACGCCCGTGCGGCCCCGGTACAGGCGGCCGTCGGGGGAGCGGGTGCCCTCCGGGTAGATGCCGAACATCTGGCCGTTCTCCAGGACGCGGCGGCCGGTCATCAGCGCGGCCACCCCGCCGTTGGCGCCGTCCCGGTCGACCGGGATCATGCCGACGCCGGTGAAGAACCAGGCCATCAGGCGGCCCTTGAGTCCCTTGCCGGTGACGTACTCGTCCTTGCCGATGAAGGAGACCTGCCGGTCGCAGACGATGGGCAGCACGATCGAGTCGATGAAGGTCACGTGGTTGCCGGCGAGGATGACTGGACCGGTGCCCGGGATGTTCTCGGCGCCTTCCACCTGTGGGCGGAACATCAGGCGCATGATCGGTCCGAGCACTGCCTTGATGAGCGCGAAGCGGGACAACGGGCCCTCCGGAGTCGTCTTGGGTGGGGGTGGGATGTCTGTGCAGGTGAGGACGATACTCGCGGGTCACCGCTGATCGCACATCGGGTTCACGAAGTGGATACGCGCTGTTGACATGTGTTTGCGCCAGGTTCGACCCGCCTTCGTCCTCGTGTACCCCCAAAGCATCCCGCTTTTCAGATCGGTCCGCCTACGCTCGTCTCCCGCGTTGACAGGTGCGGGACATGTGGAATCGCCAGTGGAACCGGATGACCGAGGAGTGTTCATGACTGAGGGTGAGCGGATCAGCCCCGGACGGCGCAGCGTGCTGGGGGCGGCGGGCGCGGCCGTGCTCGCCGCGTCGGCCACCGGGCTCGCGGGCGCGCCGGCCTCGGCCGCGCAGCGGCACGGCGGGGGCCGGGCCGCCTACCGCGACCTGCCCGTCCCGTACGTCATCGGACACCGCGGCACCGCCGGATACCGGCCCGAGCACACCCTGGGTTCCTACCAGCACGCCCTGGACCTCGGCGCCCACGTCATCGAGCAGGACCTGGTGCCCACCAAGGACGGGCACCTGGTGTGCCGCCACGAGAACGACATCTCGGCCACGACGAACGTCTCCGACCACCCCGAGTTCGCCTCCCGCAGAACGACCAAGACCGTCGACGGGACCGCCATCACGGGCTGGTTCACCGAGGACTTCACGCTCGCCGAGCTGAAGACCCTGCGCGCCAAGGAGCGCATCCCGGGCAACCGGCAGCACAACACGCTCTACGACGGCCGCTGGGACGTGCCCACCTTCGAGGAGGTGCTGCGCTGGGCGCAGGAGCAGGGCCGCCGCCTCGGCCGCCGCATCTGGCTGCACTCCGAGACCAAGCACCCCACCTACTTCCGCGGCATCGGCCTGCCCCTGGAGGACCGGGTCGCCCAGCTCCTGCGCCGCTACGGGCGCCACCGCGCCGACTCCCCGCAGTTCCTCGAATCGTTCGAGCCCAGCAGCATCCAGCGCCTGGCGCGGCTGGTCGACACGCCTTCGGTGGTGCTGCTGTCCAACGCGGGCAGCAAGCCGTGGGACTTCGTGGTGAGCGGCGATCCGCGCACCGTGGACGACCTGGTCAAGCCCGCGGGCCTGAAGTGGATCGCCTCGTACGCCCAGGGCATCGGGCCCACCCTCGACCTGATCATTCCGAAGGACGCGTCCGGCAGGCTCACCCGGCCCACCACGCTGGTGCGCGACGCCCACGCGCAGGGGCTGATCCTGCACCCCTACACGATGCGCAACGAGAACACCTTCCTGCCCGCCGACTTCCGGCGCGGCGCCGACCCCAACGCCTACGGGGACGCGTTCGGCGCGTACCGGACGTACTTCGCGACCGGTATCGACGCGGTGTTCTCGGACAACGCGGACACCGCGCTGCTGGCCGCGGCCGACTTCCGCGGGCGCTGACGGGCCGCCGCCTTTCCGCCCCGTACGAGTGAGAAGTGCCCGCCGCGGAAACCGGCTTCTGCGGCGGGCGCGTCCAGCCCGGCATGGATCTCGTCACAGAGCTCAGCCCGCTCCTCGCCGCCGAGGCCGCCGCGGAGGCGCCCGGCACCGGGGTCGACGCCGCCGATCTCGAACAGGCCGTCTGGCTCAGGCTGTTGGAACAGCACCCGGCGGACCCCGTGCACTGGGTGCGCGCCGCCGTGCGGGCCGAGGCGCGCCGCGCCCGCCGGCTGCGGCGCCAGGAGCGGCCGTACGGCAGCGCGCCCGCCGCCGACCCGGATCCCGGGCCCGAACTCGCCGCCATCACCGCCGAGCGGCGCCGCGTCCTGCACGCGGCGATCGGCCGCACCCCCGGCAACTGCCCCCGTCTGCTCGCCGCGCTGCTCTCGCCGAAGGACCCCACCTACCGGGAAATCGCAGGGGAGTTGGATATCTCACAGGGGAGTCTGGGGCCGATGCGTTCCCGATGCCTGGGATGCCTGCGCAGAATGCTGGCGGCGGAGGTTGCAGCTCCTGAACGAGGGGGAAAGGAGCGGTAGACAACCAGGGGACCAGTTGAGCGAGAGGCATGCACACATGGGCATGAGCGTGACCATCTCTGCGGCCGGCGCACAGGATGCCGAGCAGATACTGAAGTTGCAGTACCTGTGCTACCAGAGCGAGGCCGAGCTCTACGGCGACTACTCGATCGAACCCCTGACGCAGACCCTGGAGGGACTGCGGGCCGAACTCTGTGCGGGGTACGCCCTGGTGGCCCGGCTCGGCGACGAGGTGGTCGCGTCGGTGCGGGGGAGTGTCGACGCGTCGGGCACCGGCCGCATCGGCAAGCTCATCGTCCACCCCCGGATGCAGGGACACGGCCTGGGCGGCCGGCTCCTGAACGCCATCGAGGCCCATTTCGCGGCGGAGCTCGCCGCCAAGCGCTTCCGGCTCTTCACCGGCCACCGCAGCGAGTCGAACCTGCGCTTGTACCGCAGGCACGGTTACGCGACGGTGGCCACCGAGACGGTCAGTACGCGGCTCTCCGTGATCACCCTCGAAAAGGAAGCGGCGCCCCAGGAGTTCGCGGCGAGCGCGTGACGGCTAGCGCTTGGCCCGGCGCAGCCACAGCATGCCGAGGATCGGCAGGATCACAGGGATGAGGAGGTAGCCCATCCCGTAGTCCGACCACACCGTGGCGTCGGGGAAGGCGGAGGCGTCCGCCAGCGTCCAGGTGCCGACGACCAGGACGAAGAGGAGCTCCGCCGCGCAGCACACCAGCGCTGCCCGGCGGGCCCTCTCGCCGCCGCGCACCAGTGAGTACGTGATGAAGCCGTACACGCACGCCGCGATCGCGGACAGGACGTACGCCAGCGGGGCCTTCCCGAAGTCCAGGATCATCTGGACGATCGAGCGGGACGCCGCGGCCACGGTGAACACCCCGTAGAACCAGACGAGCACCCGGCCCGGCCCGGAGCCGAGCTTCTCGGCGGGCGTGGTGTCAGTGGCGGACTCGGTCACGGTCAGCCTCCCCAGATGTCGTAGAGACGCACTTCGAGCACGGCGAGCACGACGGCACCGGCCGAGACCGTCACCGAACCCCACTTGGTCCGCTCGGAGAGCGAGAGGAAGCCCGCCGCCGGGACGGCCGCGAACGCTCCGGCCAGATACGCGACGAAGATCGCGACGCCCTGCGCGGGCCGTTCGCCGCGACCGAGCTGGACGAGCCCGACCACCAGCTGCGCCAGCGCGAGGACGGTGACCACGGCCATGCCGATGAAGTGCCAGTCCTTGGTGGGCTGGTCCCGGTAGGCGGCGAATCCGCACCAGGCTGCGAGGGCGAGGGCCGCGGCGGAGACCGCGACCGTCAGGGCGTCGAGCATGGGGTCGAGGGTATTACGGGCCGAAAGGCCCGATGCGCCGACCCCCGCCGCCGCCCGCGGGGCCGGGAGGGCTGAAGATCCATGCCGAAGCCCTCGACGCTCCGGCGGGGCTCGGCGCGAACCGTGCGGCGGGCAGGACGACCGTGGCCTTGACCACAGCGCGCCGGGCGGGCGAGCCCGTGGCCGACGTGGTGGTGAAGGACCTCTCGGCCGTGTCGGCGCAGGCCACGGCCGGTGGCATGGAGATCATCGCGGCGGAGTGGGTCCGTCCGTAGGGCGGTCCAGGGATGTCCGGTATTCGGACATCCCTGATCCGTCCCTGACCGGTTCTGCTTTACTTGCGACATGACCACGACGAGCAGCCGCACCCTTGCGACCGAGGCGATGACGACGCCCGGTGCTCGTTGTATGTGTCGAATGTGCGCCTTCTGAGGGCCCCCGCCTGAGCCTCGCGCCCCGAAGCGAGACCCGTCGGCCGCGCCCGATTCCGTACACCGTTTACGGATTCGGCCTGCCCCGCGCACACCGTGCCCCCGGTATCCACCGATGAGGCCGAGCCGCGCCCCGAACACGTTTGCCCCGTGCCCGGCATACCCCGCGCCGCGCACTCGACAGTGACGGAAATCCTGTGATCACCACAACGGGCCTGACCAAGGTCTACCAGTCGCGCGGACGAGATATCACCGCGCTCGACGGCGTCGACCTGCACGTCCGCGAGGGCGAGGTGTACGGCGTCATCGGACAGAGCGGCGCCGGCAAGTCCTCCCTCATCCGCTGCGTCAACCTCCTGGAGCGCCCCACCTCCGGAACGGTGACCGTCGACGGCGTCGACCTCACCGCGCTGGCCGGACGCGGCCGCCGGGCCGGAAAGGACCTGCGCCGGGCCCGCTCCCGGATCGGCATGGTCTTCCAGCACTTCAACCTGCTGTCCTCGCGCACCGTGCAGGACAACATCGAGCTGCCCCTGGAGATCCTCGGCGTCTCCGGCAAGGAGCGCTCCCGCAAGGCCCTCGAACTGCTCGACCTGGTCGGCCTCGCCGACAAGGCCAAGGCCTATCCGGCCCAGCTCTCCGGCGGCCAGAAGCAGCGCGTCGGCATCGCCCGCGCGCTGGCCGGCGACCCCAAGGTGCTGCTGTCCGACGAGGCGACCAGCGCCCTCGACCCCGAGACGACGCGCTCGATCCTCCAGTTGCTTCGCGACCTCAACCAGCAGCTCGGCCTCACCGTCCTGCTCATCACGCACGAGATGGACGTCGTCAAGACGATCTGCGACTCGGCCGCGCTGATGAAGAAGGGACGGGTCGTCGAGTCCGGCACCGTCAGCGAACTGCTCGCCACCCCCGGCTCCGAGCTCGCCGCCGAGCTGTTCCCGGTGACGGGCGAGGCCACCGGCCCCGAGCGCACCGTCGTCGACGTCACCTTCCACGGCGAGGCCGCCACCCAGCCGGTCATCTCCCAGCTGTCGCGGACGTACAACATCGACATCTCGATCCTCGGTGCCGCCATGGACACCGTCGCCGGAAAGCAGATCGGCCGGATGCGGATCGAACTGCCCGGCGGCTACGAGGAGAACGTCGTCCCGGTCGGCTTCCTGCGCGAGCAGGGCCTCCAGGTGGACGTGGTGGACGACAGCCAGGTGCTCGACCTGGTCGAGGAAGGTGCCAAGTGAGCTGGTCGGAAATGCAGCCGCTGCTGTCACAGGGAACGTACGACAGCTTCTACATGGTGCTGTGGGCGACCGTCGTCACCATCGGGCTCGGGCTGCCGCTCGGCGTGCTGCTCGTGCTCACCGACAAGGGCGGGCTGCTCCAGAACCGTCCGGTGAACAAGGTCATCGGCGTGATCGTGAACATCGGCCGCTCGCTGCCCTTCATCATCCTGCTGATCGCCCTGATCCCCTTCACCACCTGGGCCGTCGGCACCTTCATCGGCCCCAGCGCCATGATCGTGCCGCTCTCCATCGGCGCCATCCCGTTCTTCGCGCGGCTCGTGGAGACCGCGGTCCGCGAGGTCGACCACGGGCTCGTCGAGGCGGTCCAGTCCATGGGTGGCGGCATCCCCACCATCGTGGGGAAGGTGCTGCTCCCGCAGGCCCTGCCCTCCCTCGTCTCCGCGATCACCACCACCGTGATCACCCTGGTCAGCTACTCCGCGCTGGCCGGCGCGGTCGGCGGCGGCGGCCTCGGCTCGGTCGCCATCACCTACGGCTACCAGCGCTTCGAGACCAACTTCATGCTCATCACGGTGGCCGTGCTGATCGTGATCGTCACCGTGATCCAGCTGATCGGCGACGGCGTGGTGCGCCTGCTCGCCCGCCGCGGCCGGACCTCCTGAACTTCCCTCACAACGGCCCGAACTCCTTGTCCGGGCGTCACACCGCACCACCGGAAAGAGGCACTTTTCGTGCGTAAGAACACCAAGATCACCGCTGCCGCCCTCGCCACCGCCGCGCTCGCCGTCGGCCTCACCGCGTGCGGCTCCTCCTCCGACCCGAAGCCGGCCGCCAAGGCGGACGGGGCCAAGGCCGACCCGTCCAAGGCGCTGGTCGTCGCCGCGTCGCCGACGCCGCACGCCGACATCCTCAAGTTCGTCAAGGACAACCTGGCGGCCAAGGCCGGACTCAAGCTGGAGGTGAAGGAGTTCACCGACTACGTCCTGCCCAACACCGCCACCGAGCAGGGCCAGGTCGACGCCAACTTCTTCCAGCACAAGCCCTACCTGGACGACTTCAACAAGAAGAACGGCACCCACATCGTGCCCGTCGTCAACGTGGAGCTGGAGCCGCTCGGCCTCTACTCCCACAAGGTCAAGTCGCTGAAGGACATCGCCTCCGGCCAGACGATCGCCGTCCCCAACGACACCACCAACGAGGGCCGCGCCCTCCAACTCCTCGCTGCCAACGGCCTGATCACGCTGAAGGACGGTGCGGGCTCCGGCGCCAAGCTCTCCGACATCAAGGACAGCAAGGGCCTGAAGTTCAAGGAGCTGGAGGCGGCGACGCTGCCGCGCGCCCTCAACGACGTGGACGCCGCGGTCATCAACGGCAACTACGCCATCGAGGCCAACCTGAAGCCGTCCAAGGACGCCCTCGCCCTGGAGAAGGCGGACGGCAACCCGTACGCCAACTTCCTCGCCGTCAAGCAGGGCAACGAGAGCGACCCGCGCATCCAGAAGCTCGCCAAGCTCCTGAACTCCGACGAGGTCAAGAAGTTCATCACCGACAAGTACGCGGGCTCGGTCGTCCCCGCGTTCGGCGCCGCCAAGTAGCCCTCGCGGCACGGCAGGACGAAGGTCCCGGACACCCCGTCAGGGGTCCGGGACCTTCGTCGCATCGGCCACCCGGCCATGCGCGCCGGGCGCCCGATGCTGCATGCTGTGCCTTTACGGTCCTTATAGGTTGACGGGCCACGGGGTCTTCGGGCCTTCGCGGCCCCTCACGGCGGTCCACGGCATGGAGCGGCACATGACTACCCCCCTTCCGGTGTTCCCGGACATCTCCATCAGCACGGACCGCCTGGTGCTGCGCCCCTTCGAGGATGCCGACACCCCCGCGCTCATCGAGATGATGAACGACGAGCAGGTTGTCGCCTGGACCTCGGTGCCCCACCCCTACACGGCCCGCGACGCCGAGGACTGGGTCCGCCACCTCGCCCCCCGTGAGCGCACCGAGGGCCGAGGAATCGTTCTGGCGGTCACCGAGTTCCTCACCCAGCGCCTCGTCGGCATCGTCCACCTCCAGAACACCAACTGGCGCACCCTGGCCACCGAGGTCGGCTACGTCGTGGCGCCCTGGGCGCGCGGCGAGGGCTACGCCACCGAGGCCGTGCTCGCCGCCGCCCAATGGCTGTTCCGGGACCAGCGGTTCGAGCGCCTGGAACTGCGCACCGCGGCCGACAACACCGCCTCCCAGCAGGTCGCCCAGAAGATCGGCTGCATCAGCGAGGGAGTGCTGCGCAACGCGTGGATAGCGCGGACCCGGCCCGACGACGGTGTCGGCGGCTGGATCGACATCCGCACCGACCTCATCGTGTGGAGCCTGCTCCCGGAGGACCTCGAAGGCGTCGCCGACCAGCTCGCGGACGCCGGTTACGCCTCCTTCACCGACTGGAACTGATCGCCGGCCACCGGCCGCACCGACGGTGCGGGGCTACCCTCACTGGTGGGCCCGGCACCTGGACCGGACCGCCCCGACCCGACCTGTGACGAAACCTGGAGACTGACGAAGATGGCCGACCGCGTCACGGTGATCGGCTGGGACGGCTCGCCCCTCACCCCCGCGGCCACCTCCGCCCTCTCCGCGGCCACCCTGGTGGCCGGCGCCGCCCACCACCTCGCCCTCCCCGAAGTCCCGGCGGGCGCCGAGCGCATCCGGCTCGGCAGCGTGAGCCTGGCGGCCCGCCGCATCGCCGGACACCGCGGCAGCGCGGTCGTCCTCGCCGACGGCGACCCCGGCTTCTTCGGTGTCGTACGCACCCTCAGGGCGCCCGAGCACGGCCTGGAGGTCGAGGTCGTGCCCGCCGTCTCCGCCGTCGCGGCCGCCTTCGCGCGGGCCGGGATGCCGTGGGACGACGCCCAGGTCGTCGTCGCCCACCCCCGCACCCTGCGCCGCGCCGTCAACGTCTGCCGCGCCCACCCCAAGGTCGCCGTCCTCACCTCGCCCGGCGCCGGACCCGCCGAACTCGCGCTGCTCCTCGAAGGCGTCCACCGCACCTTCGTCATCTGCGAGGAGCTCGGCAGCGACCGCGAACAGGTCACCGTCCTCACCTCCGAGAACGCCGCCGACCACGCCTGGCGCGACCCCAACGTCGTCATCGTCCTGGGCGGCGGCGGAGCGACCGAGGGCGACGGCTGGCTCGCCGGACCCGCGCCCGGCTACCCGTCCGCGCCGCGCGGCTGGGCGCTGCCCGCCCGCGAGTACGGCGCCGCGCTCGGCCCGGGGGAGTCCACCGAGCTGCGCGCCGCCCAACTCGCCCGGCTCGGGCCGCGCGTCGGCGACCTGGTCTGGGACATCGGCTGCGGCAGCGGCGCCCTGTCCGCCGAGGCGGCCCGGTTCGGCGCCGCGGTCATCGCCGTCGACCACAGCGCGGACGCCTGCTCGCGCACCGAATCCACCGCCCGCCGCTTCGGAGTTCAGGTCCAGGCCGTCCGCGGCAGGGCCCCGCACGTGCTGGAGTCGCTGCCCGAGCCCGACGTCGTACGGGTCGGGGGCGGGGGCGCCGCCGTCGTGGAGGCGTGCGCCGACCGCAGGCCGGAGCGCATCGTGACGCACGCGGCCACCCGGGACGAGGCGGAGGCCGTGGGCGCCGCGCTGAGCGCCGGCGGATACGAGGTCGAGTGCGCGCTCATCCAATCGGTCGACCTCGACACGAGCGCCTGGTCGGAGCGCGAACGCTCGGTCGCCTTCCTGCTCTCCGGAAGGCGGAAAGAAAGATCCCTGTGACTCTTCCGGCGCGTCGCGGGGGGTAGGCTGGCCGATCGTTGTACCGCACCCGGCCGTTCGGCGCTCCGCTCGCCAAGGGCCGGAAAAGGGCACCGCTTTGGCACCCTTCGCGGTACGGCACATCCGGGGGACGCGCAACGTGGCGCAGCCCACACGGTCCGTGGCCGAGACTGACCGCCACGGCGGCGAAGGCCCGCGACAATGCATGGTGTCGTTGATGCCTGCGGGCCGTTCGCACCGCGCGGCGCACACGTTCTGAGCGACGGTGCCTCACGCGTCCAGCGTGTGCGGCCCCGGGCGCAGGCCGAAGGAGCACTACAGATGGGCGAGGGGTACGCATGACTGACACCGGCCAGGTCCCGGGCGAGGGACTGCCGGAGAACGCAGGCATGGTGGAACAGCCGGGCGTCCCCGCTCCCGGCGCCTACACCTTCCTCGACCCCTCCGAGAACGGTGCGGACGACGACGATCTGCTCCTGATGCCGGGCGCCCAGGGCGCCTGGATCGACCCGCAGTCGGCGCCCGCCCCCGCCGCGGCCCAGGTGCCGCCGGCGCCCGCTCCCGCCGAGCCCGGCGCGCACGAGACCGGCGGCCGCGACACCGGCTCCGTCGAGCTCGGCGGCGTACGGGCTCCGCAGGCGCCCGCGGCGCCGGCCGGTCCGCCGCCCCGCCGCCCGCTGCACCTCGGCCCGCAGGTGCCGGACGCCTCCGCCGGGGTCGTCCGTTCGCTCGCCGACCGCGGCCCGGCCGGAACCCCCGCGAACCCGGTGCCGACGCGCACCCAGGGCCCGCCGACCACCGGACCCGAGTACCTGGACGTTCCGCGTGAGGAGCCCGCGGCGCGGCAGCCCGCGCCGCACCTCGGCGAGCTGCCGCCGCAGCCCGGCATGGCATGGACGCCTCAGCAGCGCACGGCGCCCCACGCGTCCCTCAACACACCCATGCCCCCTGCAGAAACGGTCGTCCCGGAGGAGTTCGCGGTCCAGGCGTCGGTTCCGGCCGTTCAGCCGGGGACCGCCGAACAGTCGGCCGCGCCCGCGGCGCAGCCGGACCGGCCCGCCCTCCTCGTGGACCAGCTCGTCGCCCAGCAGGCCGCGCCGCACGCCCAGCAGCAGGCCGGACAGCCGCAGCCGGTGGGCCAGTTCGTGCCGGTCGAGGGCTCCGTGCCGACCGGCCCCCACCTCGCGCCCGCACCGGCGCAGGCCGCACCGGCGCAGACCGCGCCCGCGCAGGCCGCATCCGTGCCGGACGCGTCCGTTCCGCGAGTGCCCCGGGCTCAGGACGTGCCGCAGCAGGCCGCGGAACCGCTCGCCCCGGCACCCGAGCCCGCGCCGGCCGCGGCGCAGCCCGTGGCCCCCGCCGCGCAGCCCGCCGCTCCGGTGGCCCAGGCGGAGCCGGTCGCGCAGGCCGAGCCCGCCGGTCCGGTCGTCGTCGAGCCGGTGGCCGCCGAGACCCCGGCCGCGGAACCGGTCGCCGTGGAGCCGGCCCCGCCCGCCGAGCCGGTCGTCCCCGAACCGGCCGCCGCCGAGCCCGTGGCGGCCGAGCCGGTCGTGGCCGAACAGGCCGCCGCCGAGCCCGCCGCCGAGGCGCCGCTCGCCCAGCCGACGGTCGCGGAGCCCGTGCCCGCCCAGGCCGCCGCGCCCGCGGACGGCCCGGTCGTCGTGGCGCCCGGCCAGGCGACCACGCACGTCGCCGTTCCCGTACCGCAGCCCGCGCCCGAGGAGCAGGCGCCGCCGCGGGCGGACGTTCCCGAGCACGCCGCCGACCAGCCGGTGGCCGAGCCGGTCCGGGCGCCCGAGCCCGCGCTCGTACCCCAGCAGGAGCAGCCCGTCGCTGCCGCGGCCCCGGCCGCAGAGGAGGCGCCGCGGACCGCGCCGTCCGACGAGGCCGCCGCGGCCGATGAGCCGCTCGAAGTGATCACCGCGCCGCGGCCCACCGCCCCGGAACCCGCCGCGGCCGGGCCCGAGGCGCCCGCCGCGGCCGAGGAGCTCGCCGCGGCCGAGGAGCTCGCCGAGGTCATCGAGGCGCCCGAGCAGGCACCCGCCGCCCCCGGCTACGACGACGCCGAGCGCGAGGCCGTGCTCCGCGTCATGCGCGAGCGCCGCGACATCCGCAACGGCTTCCGCGGCGACCCCATCCCGCACGAGGTGCTGCTGCGCGTCCTGGAGGCGGCCCACACCGCGCCCTCCGTCGGCCACTCCCAGCCGTGGGACTTCGTGGTCATCCGGTCCGCCGAGACCCGCCGCACCATGCACGAACTCGCCCAGCGCCAGCGCGAGGCCTACGCCAAGTCGCTGCCCAAGGGCCGGGCCAAGCAGTTCAAGGAACTGAAGATCGAGGCGATCCTCGAGACCCCGGTCAACATCGTGGTAACCGCGGACCCGACCCGGGGCGGTCGGCACACCCTCGGCCGCTACACGCAGCCGCAGATGGCGCCCTACTCCTCGGCGCTCGCCGTCGAGAACCTGTGGCTCGCCGCCCGCGCCGAAGGCCTCGGCGTCGGCTGGGTCTCCTTCTTCGACGAGCGCGAGATGGTGCGCGCCCTCGGCCTGCCCGAGCACCTCGAAGTCGTCGCCTACCTCTGTGTCGGCTACGTCGACGAGTTCCCGGAGGAGCCGGAGCTGATGCAGGCGGGCTGGTCCAAGCGCCGCCCCCTGTCCTGGGTCGTCCACGAGGAGACGTACGGCCGCCGCGCGCTGCCCGGCGAGGACCCGCACGACCTCCTGGAGGAGACCGTGGCGGGCATCCGCCCGCTGGACGCCAAGGCGCTCGGCGAGGCCTGGGAGCGCCAGAAGCGGATGACCAAGCCCGCGGGCGCGCTCGGCATGCTGGAGATCATCTCCGCGCAGCTGTCCGGCCTGTCCCGCAAGTGCCCGCCGCCGATCCCGGAGCCCGCCGCCGTGGCGATCTTCGCCGGTGACCACGGGGTGCACGCCCAGGGCGTCACCCCCTGGCCCCAGGAAGTCACCGGCCAGATGGTCGCCAACTTCCTCGGTGGGGGAGCGGTCTGCAACGCCTTCGCCAATCAGGTGGGCGCCGAGGTCTGCGTCATCGACGTGGGCGTCGCCTCCGAACTCCCGGCCACCCCCGGCCTGTTGCCCCGCAAGGTGCGCGCGGGCACCGGCGACATGACGACCGGCCCGGCGATGACCCGCGAGGAGGCCGTCGCCGCCATCGAGGTCGGCATCGAGACCGCCCGCGACCTGGTGGCGGCGGGCAACAAGGCGCTCCTGACCGGCGAGATGGGCATCGCCAACACCACGGTGTCGGCCGCCCTCATCTCCCTCTACACGGGCGTCGACCCGGCCGAGGTCACCGGCCGCGGCACCGGCATCAACGACGAGACGCACGCCCGCAAGGTCGACGTCGTGCGCCGCGCCCTCGAACTGCACCAGCCGGACCCGGCCGACCCCATCGGCGTCCTCGCCGCGGTCGGCGGCCTGGAGCACGCGGCCCTGGTCGGCTTCCTGCTCGGCGGCGCCTCGTTGCGTACGCCGGTGATCCTCGACGGCGTCAGCACGGGAGCGGCCGCCCTGGTCGCCCGCGCGATCGCCCCCGAGGTGCTGTCCGCCTGCATCGCGGGCCACCGCAGCGCCGAGCCGGGCCACGTGGCCGCGCTGAACAAGCTGGGGCTGCGTCCGTTGGTCGACCTGGACCTCCGCCTCGGCGAGGGCACCGGCGCCCTGCTCGCCCTGCCGGTGGTGCAGAGCGCGGCCCGCGCGATGCACGAGGTCGCGACGTTCGACTCGGCGGGCGTCACCGAGAAGTAGCCCGTACGCACGAGCGGGGGCCGGGGTCGCTGACCCCGGCCCCCGCTCGTGCCACACCACCCGTCCGCCCCTTAGGCTGTCCGCGGGACCGCGTACCCCCTCCCACCAGCCGCTTCACCGCCGCAGCGGCTCACCGCACGTCACTCCGCCCGAGGAGCACCGCCGCCATGGTCGAACACCCCGCGTACCCCGTAGGCCTCCGCCTCACCGGCCGACGCGTCGTCGTCGTCGGCGGCGGCCAGGTCGCCCAGCGCCGCCTGCCGGCGCTGATCGCCGCCGGGGCGGAGGTCACCCTGGTCTCCCCGAGCGCCACTCCCTCCGTCGAGGCGATGGCGGACGCGGGCGAGATCCGCTGGGAGCGCCGCCGCTTCCAGGACGGCGACCTCGCGGACGCCTGGTACGCCCTGGTGGCCACGGCCGACACCGAGACCAACGAGCGCATCTCCGCCGAGGCCGAGCGGACCCGCGTCTGGTGCGTACGCTCCGACGACGCGACCGCCGCCACCGCCTGGACCCCGGCCACCGGCCGCTCCGAGGGCGTCACGGTCGCCGTCCTCACCACCGACACCCCCGACCCGCGCCGCTCCGCCGCGATCCGCGACGCGATCGTGGAGGGCCTGCGCGACGGCACCCTCGTGGCCCCGCAGCAGCGCACCCGCGCCCCGGGCGTCGCGCTGGTCGGCGGCGGGCCCGGCGACCCCGACCTGATCACCGTGCGCGGCCGCAGGCTGCTCGCCGAGGCGGACGTGGTCATCGCCGACCGGCTCGGTCCCCGCGACCTCCTGGACGAACTCCCCCCGCACGTCGAGGTCATCGACGCCGCGAAGATCCCGTACGGCCGCTTCATGGCGCAGGAGGCGATCAACAACGCCCTGATCGAGCACGCCAAGGCGGGCAAGGCGGTCGTCCGGCTCAAGGGCGGCGACCCGTACGTGTTCGGGCGCGGCATGGAGGAGCTCCAGGCGCTCGCCGACGCCGGGATCACCTGCACGGTGGTGCCGGGCATCTCCAGCTCCATCTCGGTGCCGGGCGCGGCCGGCATTCCGGTCACGCACCGGGGCGTGGCCCATGAGTTCACCGTGGTCAGCGGCCATGTGGCGCCGGACGACCCGCGCTCCCTGGTCGACTGGGAGTCGCTGGCGCGACTGCGCGGCACCCTGGTGATCCTGATGGGCGTCGACAAGATCGGCGCCATCGCCGAGGCCCTCGTCACGTACGGCAAGGACCCGGCGACGCCGGTCGCGCTCGTCCAGGAAGGCACCACCGCGGCCCAGCGCCGCGTGGACGCGACGCTGGGGAGCGTCGGCGAGGTCGCCCGGGCCGAGGAAGTGAAGCCCCCGGCCGTCATCGTCATCGGCGACGTCGTCGCCGTGAACTCCCGCCCGTGACCGCCCCGGACCCACGCCCGTAACCATCGGTAACGGATCACCGTCCCAGCCGTTGGCACCACTCCCAGGACAAGGCAGTATCACCCTGTGGCCGATCTCATCACCGTCGAGGACCCCGACGACCCCCGCCTCCGCGACTACACGGGCCTGACCGACGTGGAACTGCGCCGCCGCCGCGAGCCCGCCGAGGGCCTCTTCATCGCCGAGGGCGAGAAGGTCATCAGACGGGCCAAGGACGCCGGCTACGAGATGCGCTCGATGCTCCTGTCGGCCAAGTGGGTCGACGTCATGCGGGACGTCATCGACGAGCTCCCCGCGCCTGTGTACGCGGTCAGCCCGGACCTCGCCGAACGCGTCACCGGCTACCACGTGCACCGCGGGGCGCTCGCCTCCATGCAGCGCAAGCCGCTCCCGGCCGCCGAGGAACTCCTCACCACCGCCCGCCGGGTGGTGGTGATGGAGGCGGTCAACGACCACACCAACATCGGCGCGATCTTCCGCAGCGCGGCCGCCCTCGGCATGGACGCCGTCCTGCTCTCCCCGGACTGCGCCGACCCGCTGTACCGCCGCTCGGTGAAGGTCTCCATGGGCGCGGTCTTCTCGGTCCCGTACGCCCGCCTGGAATCCTGGCCCAAGGGCCTGGAGACGGTCCGCGAGGCGGGCTACCGGCTGCTGGCCCTCACCCCCGACGAGAAGGCCTCCAGCATCGAGGAGGCCGCCCCGCACAAGCTCGACAAGGTGGCCCTCATGCTGGGCGCGGAGGGCGACGGCCTCTCCACCCAGGCGCTGGTCGCCGCCGACGAATGGGTGCGCATCCCGATGGCCCACGGCGTCGACTCGCTGAACGTGGGCGCGGCGGCGGCGGTCGCCTTCTACGCGGTGGCCACAGGCCGCCCCACCCCCTGAACCACCGCCCCGCCCGCCCCGGCCGGGCGTCCCCACAGGGGCAACCGCGCGGACCGGGTCCTGTTGAAAGGGAGGGCGCCCTACGGAGGCGTGGGGGCCGGGTCTTGTGCACAGGGAGGGCGCCCTACAAGGGGCGCGGGGAACTGCGCGACCAGCCACGCACGAACGCGCACCCGAAGAACGACACTCGCGGCAATGAGCCGAGCCATCGGACACCCCGCCGCCCGACCCTGCCAGGGGCGCGGGGAACTGCGCGACCAGCCCCGCACGGACGCGCACGGACCCCGCACGGACGTGCAAAGACGCCGCACGGACGTGCAAAGACCCCGCACGGACGCGCACAGACCCGAAGGGACCCCGCACGGACAGGCGCACACCCCGAAGGCGCCCACCCCCCGCCCCTCAGAACTGCTTAACCGCCGCGATCCCCAGCAGCACGATCAAGGTGACCAGCACGAACACGGTCAGCCGCTGCCGCAGCAGCCGGGGGTTGGCGGGCCGCAGCCCGCCCGAGGTGCGCGCCCCGGGCCGCGTGCCGGGACGGCCGGGCCGGGACGCGCCGCTGCGCGGCCCCCCGGGCCGAGAGCCCCCCGTGCGCGGCGCCGAACCGGACCCCGTACGAGCCCCGGGCCGCGAGGCCGAGGACCCCGTGCCCCGCCCGGCATCGGTGTACCGCTGCGTACGGTCGTCGAGCCGCCCCGTGGGCCGCTCGACCTCGACGCGCTCGCGCTGAACCGGAGGCCGTACGTCCGGACCCTGCCCGTGCAGACCGCCCTGGGCCTCCCGGGCCGCGATCTCCTTGAGCCGCATCGACAGCTGGAGCGTGCTGGGCCGCTCCTCCGGGTCCTTCGCCAGGCAGGCCCGCACCAGCGGGGCGAGCGCGTCCGGGACCCCGCGCAGCTGCGCCTCCTCATGCACCACGCGGTAGAGCATCACCTCGGAACTGCCGTGCCCGAAGGGCGAGTCGCCCATCGCGGCGTAGGCCAGCGTCGCGCCGAGCGAGAAGACGTCGGTGGCCGGGGTGACGGCGGCGCCGCGCACCTGCTCGGGGGCGAGGAAGCCGGGGGAGCCGACGGCGGTGCCGACATGGGTGAGCGTCGAGGCGCCGGTGGCCCAGGCGATGCCGAAGTCGATGATCCTGGGCCCCTTCGGGGACAGCAGGATGTTGGACGGCTTGAGGTCCCGGTGGACGACCCCCGCCTCGTGCACCGCCACGAGCCCCTCGGACAGCGCGGCCCCGATCGCGGCGGCGTCGGCGGCCGCAAGCGGTCCTTCCTCGGCGACCTTGTCGTGCAGCGAGGGACCGGGCACGTACTGCGTCGCGAACCAGGGCCGCTCGGCCTCCAGGTCGGCGGCGACCAGCCGGGCCGTGCAACCGCCCCGGATGCGTCGCGCGGCCGAGACCTCACGCGCGAACCGGGACCGGAACTCCTGGTCCTCGGCGAGGTCGGGCCTGATCACCTTCAGCGCCACCCGCTGGCCGCGCCGGTCGGAGCCGAGGTACACGACCCCCATGCCGCCCGCGCCGAGCCGCCGGTGGAGCCTGAACGAGCCGACGACACGCGGGTCCTCGCGCCGGAGCCGCATCATCGCCATTTTCATCCCCGCTGCCAGTCCTGTTGACGTGGCACAGCTTACGTACCCGTCGCCCGGTGTGCTCATAGGCCGCGCCCTCGCGGCCCGGCCGATTGTCAGTGCCGGGTGGGAAACTTGAAGAGTGGTCAGCAGCCCGTGGATCCAGGGGCGCTGACCCGTGCGAGATCTCAACGGTCCGTCGCAGAAGGGGGTTTGGATCTATGAAGGGTGACCGCGTGGAGATAGTGGTGGACGCGGGGGACACGACGCGGACGTACGAAGTGGTGGCCAGCAGGGCGGGGCGCAGGGTGGAGACGGCGGTCCGTCGCGGGGTGGTGGAAGTGAGCGAAGTCACGCGCAGCGGCACCGTCGTGCGCACGGCCCGCTTCATGGCCACCCGGGTGCTCGCCCTGGTCGAGCAGCCCGTCCCCAGGGAGGACGCGGGGGAGGCGGAGTCCCGTGCGCAGAGCCGACCCCTCCGGGAAGACCCCAAGGCGTAGGGGGTCGGTCTCCACCCAGGGGAGTAGGCGAGGGGGTGACGGCTCATCCCCTGGGAGGCCAGCAGATAGGTACGAGGGCATGACGTCCGGCGCCGCGCGGATCCCTACTGTTGAAGACAAGCGGCGGGTGGTGCACTCGTCCCCCGAGGTCAGACACCCGCCGCTGTCGACCGGTTCCATGAGCGAACAGGAGAGGACCATGGCGGACACGGCTGCGCGGACGATCATCCGCACGCAGGGACGCAGGGCGTACGGCGCCGCGTTCGGTGCCCGCCCCTCCGGCCCGCGTCACCCCTTGGTGGCGACGGCCATGGTCCTCCCCTTGGCGGCCCTGCTCGTAGTCGTCTTCGGCGGCTGGGACGCGGTGGTCACAGAGGCGTCGTCCGTGGGCGTGATGCTGGGGCGCTGAGCGGCGCCCCGGACCCGGTAGAGCGGACCGGGTCGGGGACATCCGGCCATTACAACCCCGTGGGGACGGGGGTGCGGCGGACGGCAGTAAAAGGCGTTGCCCGATCGGCTGGGGAGCCGGTCGGGCAACGCCTTTTTCGCCCCCCGGGGCTCCAACTGGCCGTCCGGGCGCGGGCGTTCGGCCCGGCGGGGCGGGTACCCCCGCCGGAGCGAGAGCCCCGGGCGCGGTCTTCCCGTCGCTCTCTCTTCCGGTACGGAACGACAGAACCCCCGGCCTTCGAGAAGGCCGGGGGTTCCGGGTGGTGCGCGATACTGGGATTGAACCAGTGACCTCTTCCGTGTCAGGGAAGCGCTCTCCCGCTGAGCTAATCGCGCGGGACGGTCCCAAACCTTACCGGACCGGTTACTTCGTGTTACTGCGTGCGCGATACTGGGATTGAACCAGTGACCTCTTCCGTGTCAGGGAAGCGCTCTCCCGCTGAGCTAATCGCGCTTGGAGGTGGAGACGGGATTTGAACCCGTGTAGACGGCTTTGCAGGCCGTTGCCTCGCCTCTCGGCCACTCCACCAGGAGTGCATATGAGGGGTCGGGAAGATCCCCCACATCGAGCGGACGACGAGATTCGAACTCGCGACCCTCACCTTGGCAAGGTGATGCTCTACCAACTGAGCCACGTCCGCTTGTCGTTTCCGTTTCGCTTGCGCGTCCCGGCGACGTGTTGAACTCTAGCGGATTCCCGGGCCAGTACAAAAACGCGTTTGTGCAGCGTGCTGCGTTGCGCCTGGTCCGGACCCCTGCCGGGGTGCGGCCGGGTGTTCGCCTCCAGGTCACTCAGGGGCACCCCACCTGCACCGGCCCTAGACTCGCAACCGTGCACGACCTCGCTCCTCTGGCCCGCTTCGGCCGGCTCGTCGCCTCGGACCTGCGTGATGTCACCAGCGACCCCGAGGCCCTCGACTCCACCGGCTTCTGGGCCGTCTCCGCGGACTTCGAAGGCCGCCTCGTCTGCGCCCGCTTCGCGGACGTCCGCTCCCGGCCGGTGCCCGAGCCCGTGCCCGGCGCCTGGCGCGGCCCCGCCGCCCACGACTGGACGTCCTCCCTCGACCGCGCCGCGTACACGGCGGGGGTGCGCCGCATCCGGGAGCACATCGCGGCCGGCGAGGTCTACCAGGCGAACCTCTGCCGGGTGCTGACCGCCCCGCTGCCCGACCCCGCCGCGGCCGACGTGGACGCGCTGACCGCGCTGCTCGCCCGCGGCAACCCGGCGCCCTATGCGGGAACGATTCGGCTGCCCGCGCACGGGGTGGAGATCGCCACCGCCTCGCCCGAGCTCTTCCTGCGGCGCACGGGGCGCACCGTGGAGTCCGGGCCGATCAAGGGGACCGGGCGGACCGCGGCCGACCTCCTGGAGAAGGACCACGCCGAGAACGTGATGATCGTGGACCTCGTCCGCAACGACATGGGGCGGGTCTGTGCCACCGGCTCGGTGAGCGTGCCCGAGCTCTGCGCGGTCGAGGAGCACCCCGGCCTCGTCCACCTCGTCTCGACCGTGCGCGGCGAGCTGCGCGAGGGCGCCGGGTGGCGGGAGCTGCTCGCGGCCACCTTCCCGCCGGGCTCCGTCACCGGAGCGCCGAAGTCCAGCGCCCTGCGGATCATCGAGGCCCTGGAGACCGCGCCGCGCGGCCCCTACTGCGGCGGCATCGGCTGGGTCGACGCCGACCGGGGCACCGCGGAGCTCGCCGTCGGCATACGGACCTTCTGGGTGGACCGGGCGCGCGGTGTGCTGCGCTTCGGCACCGGAGCGGGTATCACCTGGGGCTCCGACCCCGAACGGGAGTGGGCGGAGACCGAGCTGAAGGCCTCGCGTCTCCTGGCGGTAGCGTCGGGCGAACATGCCCACAGCGGGCACAGTGGAAGGACCGCGTAAATGCAGATCTGGGTCAATGGCGCACTGCGGGACGCCGACGCCGCGCAGGTGTCCGTCCTCGACCACGGGCTCACCGTGGGCGACGGAGTCTTCGAGACGGTGAAGGCGACCGCCGGACGTCCCTTCGCGCTCACCCGCCACCTCGACCGGCTGACCCGCTCGGCCCGCGGGCTCGGGCTGCCCGACCCGGACCTCGACGAGGTGCGGCGCGCCTGCGCGGCCGTCCTGGCCGCGAACCCCGTGCCGCTCGGTCGGCTGCGGATCACCTACACCGGCGGCCTGTCGCCGCTCGGCTCCGACCGCGGGGACGCCGGGCCCACCCTGGTCGTCGCGCTCGGCGAGACCGCCCGCAGGCCCGACACCACCGCGGTGGTCACCGTCCCGTGGACCCGCAACGAGCACAGCGCCGTCGCCGGCCTCAAGACCACGTCGTACGCGGAGAACGTCGTCGCCCTCGCCCGGGCGCACGCGGCGGGTGCCTCGGAGGCCCTCTTCGCGAACACCGCGGGGCAGCTCTGCGAGGGCACCGGCTCCAACGTCTTCGTGGTCGTCGACGGCCTGCTGCACACCCCGCCGCTCGCCTCCGGCTGCCTGGGCGGGATCACCCGCGCGCTGGCCGTCGAGTGGACCGGCGCCCACGAGACCGTCCTTCCGCTGGACGTCCTGGAGAGCGCGGAGGAGATCTTCCTGACCTCCACGCTGCGCGACGTCCAGGCCGTGCACCGGGTCGACGGGCGGCAGTTGAGCACGGCGCCGGGCCCGGTCACCACGAAGGCCATGCGGATCTTCGACGAGCGCGCCGGATCGGATCTCGACCCGTAAAGCTGGTGACGGCCGGCTCCGCGACCGGTACAACGGCCTTGATGACCACCACCATTCGGCCGACCGAGCCGCTCCAGCAGGGCGCCGACGGCGCCAAGTCGCGAACGTACGACGTGTGTGTGAACAGCCGACGCGTCGGACGGATCCGGATCGCCACCGACGCCTCGTTCGGCCCCGCCGTGGGCCGCATCGAGGAGCTCGCCATCGACGAGGCCGACCGGGGCCGCGGGCGCGGCACGGTGGCCGCGCTCGCCGCCGAGGAGGTGCTGCGCGGCTGGGGCTGCGGCCAGGTCCGCCTCGCGCTGCCCGCCGACGCGCAGGCGGCGCTGCGGATGGCCAAAGCCCTCGGCTACGTGGAGCGCAGCCGCAACATGGTCAAGCAACTCCCCTCCACCGCACCGGAGTTGCCTACCGGAGTGAGCGGCCGGCCCATGAGGGCGGACGAGTTCGAGCGGTGGCGGAGCGCGGCGGTGGAGGGCTACGCGCGCAGCTGGATCGAGCAGGGCGTGCCCGAGGAGGCGGCCCGGGCCAAGTCGGCGGCGGAGCACCGCGCCCTGCTGCCGGACGGCGTCGCCACCGCCGGGACCCACCTCCTGGTCCTGGAGGAGCGGGGGAGTGCGGTCGGCACCGTGTGGGTGGCCCGGGTCGCGGCGCCCAGGGAGGGTGCGTACGTCTTCGACGTCGAGGTCGCCGAGGAGCACCGCGGCCGGGGCCACGGCCGCTCACTCATGCTGCTCGCGGAAGGCGCGGCGCTCGCCGACGGGCTGGACACGCTGGCGCTGCACGTCTTCGCGGGCAACACCCCGGCGCTCCGCCTGTACGAGTCGATGGGCCACCGGGTCACCCAATACCACCTCTACAAGCACCTGCTGTGAGCTAGGCGCCGAGCAGCCGGTCCGCGATCTCCTCGATGCGGGCGCGCAGCCCCTCCTGGCTCTTGCCGCCGTCGAGGCGCTCGTCGCCGATGACGTACGTCGGGGTGCCGCTCACGCCGATCGCCTTGCCCTCGGCCTGGTCGGCGTCGACGATCAGCATGTGCCGCCCGTCGATCAGCGCGGTCTCGAACTCCTCGGTGTCCAGGGCGAGTTCGGCCGCCGTCTCCACCAGGACGGACTCGCCCCGCTCGGCGAGGGCCTCGGTGCGGGCGAGCACGGCCTCCACGTACGGCCAGCCCCGACCCTGCTCGAAGGCCTCCTCGGCGGCCTGGGCGGCGGCGAAGGCGTGCTTGTGCTTCTCCAGCGGGAAGTGCCGCAGCCGGATGTCGAGACGGTCGCCGTAGCGGGCGCGCAGGGCGCGGATGTCGTCGAGGGCGCTGTGGCAGTCGGGGCACTGCAGCTCGCACCACACGTCGAGGACGACGGGGGAGGCGGCGCTGCCGGGGGTGGTGTCGCTCATGGGGTCCAGTCTCCCAGCAACCGGGACCTGGGGAGGAGGTCGCCCCGGAGATCTCCCTGAGGTCACGGCCGGGCATGGCCCGCACGGCGGGTTCCGGTGCAGGATGGAAGAAGCCATACCCCCCAGGCCTGGAGGAACCGGATGCTTGCCGAGACCGTCTGCTCCGCCGTTTCCGCGGCCGGACTGGGCATCGCCGCCGTCACGGCGTACCGCAGGCGCTTCCTCACGGCCACGCGCATCGCCGCCTACGCGCTGGTCCCCGTGGGCCTGGTCCTGACCGGTGTCGTGCAGTGGGTGTCCGGCATCGTCTTCAAGCCGAGTGTGTGGCTCGGTTTCGGGCTGCTCGGGGTCGCCTGGCTGCTGTTCATGACGACGCGGGCCGTCGAGCGGCGCCGCGGCGGCACCCGCAAGGAACGCAGGGCCGCGGCCGCGGCCCAGCGCGAGGCGGTGGCGCCCACCGCGTCCGCGCCCTCGCTCGGTGCGGGCCGTACGCCCGCCGCCCAGCCCGCGGCCAAGGCCAAGCCCGCGGCGGGCGAGGACTTCAGCGACATCGAGGCCATCCTCAAGAAGCACGGCATCTGAGGTCGCTGACGACGGGCGCGCGCGGGCGCGGGCGCCCCGCGCGTTTCTCGCGTCGCGCGCTACAAGATCGGGCGAACTCCCGCTGCTTATGGGCGTGTTGGTATATCCATGCGCTGTGGCTGGGTCATCATCGCCCCGAGATGCTGGACACTTCCCAGGGCTCCACCCCTGCACCGACCGACAAGCCGGACGCGCCCGATCCGCAGGCGCGGGGCTGTCTCTTCGCGCTCTCCCAGCCACCCCTGATGATTTTCCTGGGGGTGATCGGCTGCCTGCTGCTCATGGCGGCCGTGCACGATCTCTTCCTGCTGTGAGGGCCCCGCGCGGGCTCAGCCCGCGGCTTCCTTGCGCCGCGCCCGGTACGCCGCGACGTGCAGCCGGTTCCCGCAGGTGCGGCTGTCGCAGTAGCGGCGGGAGCGGTTGCGCGAGAGGTCCACGAAGGCCCGCCCGCAGTCCGGCGCCTCGCATCTGCGCAGCCGTTCCTGCTCGCCCGTGACGACGATGAAGGCCAGGGCCATGCCGCCGTCCGCGGCCAGGTGGTCGGCCACCGAGGCGCCGGGCGCGAAGTAGTGCACGTGCCAGTCGTAGCCGTCGTGGTCGGTCAGCTGGGGGGTGGTGCCCGCGGCGGCGACCAGCTGGTTGACGAGCTCGGCGGCGGTGCGGGCGTCGGGCGCCGCGAAGATCTCGGCGAACCGGCCGCGCACCCCCTGCACGCCCAGGAGGTCACCGGCGGAGAGCCGCTCCACGCCGCTCACGCTGTGGTCCCGCACGAAGCGGTACAGCGCGTCCACGTCCGCGAGGCGGTCGGTCGCCTCGCTCTCCGGTGCCGTGTTCACCAGATCGACCACCATGTCGAGGGCGATCCGGGTGTCGTGAGGGATCAGCACGATTCGCTCCCTGGCCTGCCGCGGGCGGGCGCCCGTCGATGCTGGCCGACTCTAGCGGCTCGCCCCCGCGGCGCACCGGCGCCGTCCCCCACGACGGCTTTCGTGGGGGACGGCGCCGATGACTGCCGTTATGTGGTTGTCCGCGCGGCGCCGTCGCCCCGAGTCGGACGGCGCCGTGCGGCTCTCTTCCTGGCCTCAGTTGTTCTCGGCCAGGATGTGCGAGAGTTCCGTGTCGAGATCGAAGTGACGATGCTCGGTGCCGGGCGGCACCGCGGCGTCGGTCCGTTTCAGGAACGACTCCAGGGCCCGCGCCGGGGCTTCGAGCAGGGCTTCTCCTTCCGGCGAGCTCAGGGCGATACAGACGACACCCTGGCCGTGACTGCGTGACGGCCAGACTCTGACGTCGCCGGTTCCGGTGGGCCGGTGCAGGCCCTCGGCGAGGAGGTCGCGAGCGAAGACCCACTCGACGGTTTCCTCGGCTCCGGTGTGGAAGGTGGCGTGCACGGCATAGGGATCGGCCGTGTCATACCGCAGGCCCGCGGGTACAGGCAGTGAGGACTCGCTCGACACAACGAGGCGCAGGTGCAGCTCGCAGCTGACCGTGGTGTTCATAAGCGCCAGGGCCTTTCGCTCAGTGTGCGCTCGGGGATTCGCACGTCGGCGAAATCGACATGCCACCTACGGTGCCGTTGTAAACCCCTCTGACCTTTTTGCAGGCCTTCACGTAGCTCGTACGGCCGACTATTACTTTGGGTTATAGGTCCATTTCGGTGAACCCGTTTCGAGACACCGGCCCGGTAGTTTGGGGTGCATGGATACGGGGAGTGACGAACGGCCCGCGGCGGTCCTCGGCTCGCGTGCGCCGGCCTTCGTCAAGGCGTCCAGGCCGCTGCATCTGGGCTGGCAGGTCGGTGTTTTCGTGGTGGGGCTCGCGGTCGTGGCCGCGGGTGTGGTGATGCTCCCGCTGCCCGGCCCCGGCTGGCTGGTGATCTTCGGCGGCATGGCGATCTGGGCGACCGAATTCGCATGGGCCCAGCTCGTGCTCCGCTGGACGAGACGCAAGGTCACCGAGGCCGCGCGGAAGGCGCTCGACCCCAAGGTGCGGCGCCGCAACATCGCTTTGACCGCGGTCGGGCTGGCCGTCGTCGCCCTGCTCGTGGGCGGCTGCGCGTGGCGGTTCGGCCTCGTGGTGCCGTGGCGGGTCGACGAGTGACCCGGCGTGGTCAAAGGCCCCGCTGACATGCGGTAATGTTTGCGGTGCGCCCGGGCGATTAGCTCAGTGGGAGAGCGCTTCGTTCACACCGAAGAGGTCACTGGTTCGAACCCAGTATCGCCCACCCGGACCGAAGGCCTCGGAGATCATCTCGATCTCCGGGGCCTTCGGCGTTCCGGCGGACCCGGGCCCCGCGACGGCACCCCGTGCCAGCACACTGGGGGCATGGACTGGTGCCACTACCGCTTCCGCAGCGTCTGGGAGCTGCCCCGTGCGCCCGCCGCCGTGTACGCGGTCCTGGAGCGCGCCGAGGAGTACCCCCGCTGGTGGCGCGAGGTCCGCGAGGTCACCCCCGTCGACGAGCGCACCGCCACGAGCCGGCTCCGCTCGCTCGTCCCGTACGACCTGTTCGTCACCGGCCGCGAGCGACGGCGCGATCCTCGGGCCCTGGTTCTCGAAGTCGAGCTGAGCGGCGATCTCGACGGCTGGGCGCGCTGGACGCTGACCGCGCACGGCTCCGGCACGCGGGCCGTGTACGAGCAGGAGGTTGAGGTGTGCAAGCCGCTGATGCGATGGCTCGCGGTGCCCGGCCGCCCGGTGTTCCGGGCCAACCACGCCCTGATGATGCGGTCCGGGAGGCGCGGCCTGGCCCGCCGCCTGAAGGCGGTTTGAAAGGTGGGCGCCGGGGCCTGTATTGTTCAGTGCGTTCCCGGGCGATTAGCTCAGTGGGAGAGCGCTTCGTTCACACCGAAGAGGTCACTGGTTCGAACCCAGTATCGCCCACCGGGATAGGCCGGTCCGTCATCGACGGACCGGCCTTCTTGCTGTCGGCCGCCTGTCGAAACCGTCGCAACGCTCAGGCCGCCGCCGGGAGTTCGGGCCGCAGGGGCCACGCGGTGTCCACCAGCTCCGGGGTGCCCTGCCGGGCGAACCACGCCTGGAGACCGCGCGCCTGGGCCGCGTGCCAGGTCGCCTGGAGCGTGTGCAACTCCGTGGGCGTGAGCCGCTCCAGACGCCCCGCGAACCTGCGCCCCACGACCCGTACGACCTCCAGGGCGGCCAGCGCGTCGGCGGCCGCGTCATGGGCGCCCTCCAGCGTCACGCCGTAGTGCTCGCACAGGTCGGTGAGGGTGCGGCGGCCCTTGCGGTAGCGGTCCAGATGCTTGTCCAGGACCCGCGGGTCCAGCACCCGCAGCGGGTTCTGCCCGAGGTAGTGGGCCAGGCCCGCGGCGCGGTGGCGCCTCAACTCCCGGTCGAGCAGCGTCAGGTCGAACGGCGCGTTCATGATGACCAGCGGGCGGCCCGCCGCGCACTGCTCGGCCAGCGCCTTCGCGATCTCGTCCATCACCGGCGCCGGCCAGCGCCCGTTCAGCTGGAGGTGTTCATCGGTCAGACCGTGGACGGCGGTGGCGCCCTCCGGGACGGATATGCCCGGATTGACCAGCCAGCGCGTCGACCGCGGCCGGGCGCCCGGACCGTCCTGGACCACCACCGCGGCCGAGACTATCCGGTCCCCCTCGACGTCGACCCCGGTGGTCTCCGTGTCGAACGCCGCCAGGGGACCCTCGTACCAGCACGTCATGTCTACTCAACTCCTCGCGCGCTCCTGGCAGATGGCGTGCATCCCCTGCCCGATTCCGTGATACCCGGGCCGTTTGCGACATACGCCGTTTGCGGGGCATCGAGTGCGGAGACAACACTGGTGACGGGACTGTGGTTTGACGGGCCGTCACGGGGAAAGTTGGGCACAGTTCCGGAAGGCATACGACAGCCATGGCGCTCGCGCAGCCCGATCCGGCCGCGCCCGGGCACGGTCTGCTGCCCGAGCGGATCGCACCGCTGCGCGGCTCGCTCGCCACCACCGCCTGCATGGAGACCCTCCAGGTGGGCTACCTGCACGCGGTGGCGGCGGCAGCGGGGTGTTCGCTGTCGCAGCCCTTTCCGGACAACGGGATCGACTGGCACGTGAGCCACAGCGCTCCCGGCCACACGGTCGACGACGAAGTGACGATCAAGGTGCAGCTCAAGTGCACGTACCAGATTCCGCCGCATCCGCCGGGCGGGGCCTTCTCCTTCACGCTGGACAACGACCACTTGGTGAAGCTGGCCCGCACTCCCGTGTCGGTGCACAAGATCCTGGTCGTGATGCTGGCGCCGAGGAGCCGGGACGAGTGGCTGCGCGCGGGCCACGACCGCCTGGCGCTGCGGCACTGCTGCTACTGGACCAATCTGGCCGGGCACCCGGTGACCGGCCGGCGCAGGACCACGGTGCGAATACCGACCTCGCGGATCTTCGACGACCGCGCGCTCTGCGAGATCATGACGCGGGTCGGGGCGGGAGGGAGACCCTGATGCGCTGGTTGGACGATGAAACCGGCGGGACGCTGCCGGTTCCCGGCCAGGTGGATCCGGCGGTGCTCGGGACGCTGCTCCACCGGCACGGGTGGCGGCGACGCGGGGGAGCGGCGGGGCGCTACACGCGCTGGACGCCGCCCGGCGCGATCGGCGCCGGCACGAGTCTGCTGGTCCCCGAGAGCCGGGCCTTCCCCGACAGCGAGGACCTGCTCGGCGAGGCGCTGACCGCGCTCGCCCACAGCGCCGCGCCCTCCGCGCGCCAGGTGCTCGTCTCGCTCGCGGTGCCCAGCGACGAGGTGCGGTGGTGGCGCGAGGTGCCCGAGGGACCGGCCGGCACCGCCTCCTGGAGCGAGCAGGAACACCTGCGCGGCGCCGCCCACCGGATGCTGCTCGCGGGCGCGCTGGCGGTGCGCGGGACCGCCGGGTACCACGGGGCGCGCCACCACCGGCAGGCCCTCGCGTCGCTGGAGGGGGTCCTGGTGGAGCCGGGCCCGGGCGGCGGGCTCACCGCGTTCGTGCCGGTGGAGTCCGGACGGCCGGCGGTCGTGTGCCTCTACGCCGCGCTCAACGCGGTGCGGGACGCGGTCGACTACCAGCGCACCACCGGCGGCATGGAGGCCTTCGACGCGGCCGTGCGGGCGGGGGTGAGCCGCGAGCTCACCGAGTCCGTGGTGGCCCTGGTCCGCGGCACCGAAGGCGTGCGGGTCGCCCTCGAATGGGCCCCGGCGGCCGGGGTGCCCGCCGGGTGCGCGGCCCGCCCCGAGCCCGTCGACTTCTCGCCCGGCGACCTGCCGGCCCTGCGCGCGGCCGGCGCCCGCTACCTGGGTGACGAGCCGTCCCTGCCGGTGCGGATCACCGGCGCCGTGGTGCGGCTGCGCCGCTCGGGGCCGCGCGGCTGCGGCGTCGTACGGCTGCGGGTGCTGGCCGGGGCCGAGGTGCCGCACGTGCGCATGGAGCTGGACGAGGAGGCGTACCGCATCGCGGGGCACGCGCATCTGGTCGGGCTGCCGATCCGGGTCGTGGGGCGGCTGGAGAGCAGGGGAGGGTTCCGCAGGCTGTCGCAGGCGCGGGAGGTGACGCCGGTGCAGGTGGACGACGCCGAGCGGGACCGCCTGATGAAGTCGCTCCAGGAGAACCTGGACTTCTTCGAGGAGGCCTGCGGGGCCGAACCGGACGGGGCGGCCGGCTGAGCGGCCCGATATCCGTTTCGCGGCCCACCCCACCGGCTCGGTAGGATCGTCTCGCGTACGCGACACGCGCTGCGCGCCCCCCTACGGCAGGAGAAGTCCGGTGTCAGACGTCCGTGTGATCATCCAACGCGATTCCGAGCGGGAAGAGCGCGTGGTGACGACGGGCACTACGGCCGCCGAGCTCTTCGCCGGTGAGCGCACCATCGTCGCGGCCCGCGTGGCCGGAGAGCTGAAGGACCTCGCCTACGAGGTGAAGGACGGCGAGGAGGTCGAGCCCGTCGAGATCTCCTCCGAGGACGGCCTCAACATCCTGCGCCACTCCACCGCGCACGTCATGGCCCAGGCCGTCCAGGAGCTCTTCCCCGAGGCCAAGCTGGGCATCGGCCCGCCGGTGCGGGACGGCTTCTACTACGACTTCGACGTCGAGAAGCCGTTCACGCCCGAGGACCTCAAGGCCATCGAGAAGAAGATGCAGGAGATCCAGAAGCGCGGCCAGCGCTTCTCGCGCCGCGTCGTCACCGACGAGGCCGCGCGCGAGGAGCTCGCGGGCGAGCCGTACAAGCTGGAGCTCATCGGCATCAAGGGTTCGGCCTCGTCCGACGACGGCGCCGACGTCGAGGTGGGCGGCGGCGAGCTGACCATCTACGACAACCTCGACGCCAAGACCGGTGACCTGTGCTGGAAGGACCTCTGCCGCGGTCCCCACCTGCCCACCACCCGCAACATCCCGGCCTTCAAGCTGATGCGCAACGCGGCCGCCTACTGGCGCGGCAGCGAGAAGAACCCGATGCTCCAGCGCATCTACGGCACCGCCTGGCCCTCCAAGGACGAGCTGAAGGCGCACCTGGAGTTCCTCGCCGAGGCCGAGAAGCGCGACCACCGCAAGCTCGGCAACGAGCTCGACCTGTTCTCCATCCCGGAGCAGATCGGCTCCGGCCTCGCCGTCTTCCACCCCAAGGGCGGCATCATCCGCCGGGTCATGGAGGACTACTCGCGCCGCCGGCACGAGGAGGAGGGCTACGAGTTCGTCTACACCCCGCACGCCACCAAGGGGAAGCTCTTCGAGACCTCGGGCCACCTGGACTGGTACGCCGACGGCATGTACCCGCCCATGCAGCTCGACGAGGGCGTGGACTACTACCTCAAGCCCATGAACTGCCCGATGCACAACCTGATCTTCGATGCGCGCGGGCGTTCCTACCGTGAACTGCCGCTGCGCCTCTTCGAGTTCGGCACCGTGTACCGGTACGAGAAGTCGGGCGTGGTGCACGGTCTGACCCGGGCCCGCGGCTTCACGCAGGACGACGCGCACATCTACTGCACCAAGGAGCAGATGGCCGACGAGCTCGACCGGACGCTCACCTTCGTCCTGAACCTGCTCCGCGACTACGGTCTGAACGACTTCTACCTGGAGCTCTCCACCAAGGACCCGGAGAAGTTCGTCGGCTCGGACGAGGTCTGGGAGGAGGCCACCGAGACGCTGCGCAAGGTGGCCGAGAAGCAGGGGCTCGAACTGGTCGCCGACCCGGGCGGCGCGGCCTTCTACGGCCCGAAGATCTCGGTCCAGGCGCGCGACGCCATCGGCCGCACCTGGCAGATGTCGACCGTCCAGCTCGACTTCAACCTGCCGGAGCGCTTCGACCTGGAGTACACCGGCCCCGACGGCACCAAGCAGCGCCCGGTCATGATCCACCGCGCCCTGTTCGGCTCCATCGAGCGCTTCTTCGCGGTACTCCTGGAGCACTACGCGGGCGCCTTCCCGGCGTGGCTGGCCCCGGTCCAGGCGGTCGGCATCCCGATCGGCGACGCCCACATCCCCTACCTCCAGGAGTTCGCCGCCGAGGCGCGGAAGAAGGGGCTGCGGGTCGAGGTCGACGCCTCCTCGGACCGGATGCAGAAGAAGATCCGCAACCAGCAGAAGCAGAAGGTCCCGTTCATGATCATCGTCGGTGACGAGGACATGAACGCGGGCACCGTCTCCTTCCGCTACCGCGACGGCTCGCAGGAGAACGGCATCCCGCGCGACGAGGCCATCGCGAAGATCGAGAAGATCGTGGCCGAGCGGACCCAGATCTGAGCTGCGCCGTACGCGTCGGGCCCCCGGGAAGCCCCGCTTCCCGGGGGCCCTCGCGCGTACGCGTCCCGGCCACCCCGCCGACGCCGCGGACGGCCCAAGTCATATGCTGCACATCATGACGACTGAGCCGGAGCAGCAGATCGGAGTGGGGACGCAGGACGCGTTCCAGCGCCTGTGGACGCCCCACCGGATGGCCTACATCCAGGGCGAGAACAAGCCGACGGGCCCGGGATCCGGCGACGGGTGTCCGTTCTGCTCGATCCCGGCGAAGTCGGACGAGGACGGGCTGATCATCAAGCGCGGCGAGCACGTGTACGCGGTGCTCAACCTCTACCCGTACAACGGCGGCCACCTCATGGTCGTGCCCTACCGGCACGTCGCCGACTACACCGAGCTGGACGCGGCCGAGACGCTCGAACTCGCCGAGCTCACCAAGCGGGCCATGACCGCGCTGCGCGCCGCTTCCGGGGCGCACGGGTTCAACATCGGGATGAACCAGGGCACGGTGGCCGGTGCCGGGATCGCCGCCCATCTGCACCAGCACATCGTGCCCCGCTGGGGCGGCGACACCAACTTCATGCCGGTCGTCGGCCACACCAAGGTGCTGCCCCAACTCCTCGCGGACACCCGCAAGATGCTGGCCGACGCCTGGCCCGAGGACTAGTCCTCACGCGTCGTACAGGTCCGCCTTGCGCGGCGCCGGGTCCTGGACCATGCCGCTGAGGATCATCGAGCGGTTGGTGAAGCGGTCGGTGTTCACTCCGTGCTCGTCGAGCACCTTCATGGCCGCGGAGTGCACCACCCGCAGTACGGGCGTGGCGGCGCGCATCGCGTCGTCGGCCATGAAGCGGTGGCGCCAGGGCTTGTCGGCCCAGGCGTGCCGCAGCCCGAACGGCTCGGGCAGCGCTATCTTGCCGCCCAGGTAGTCGAGCAGCGGCGGGTACCAGGTCAGCGGGGCCCGCGCGGCCAGGCGCACCACCTCGGTGGCGTCGACCAGGGGGAGCTGCACCGTCTTCTTCTCCCAGAACCGGAAGGTCTTGTCGACCTCCTTGGTCTTGGGCGAGGGCTTGGTGGTGAACAGCGCGTGCACCGGACCGAGCGCGTGCCCGGTCACCTCGATCCGCAGCGTCTCGTGCAGCACGGTGACGGTGACCATCATGGTGATGACCAGCTGGCCGTCCCAGAGCGTGAACTGCACGCCGAGGTAGTGCCGGTTGCCGCTGGAGAACTGCTGCTCGTTGCAGATCCGCTGTATCTCGTGCTGGCGCACCTGGAAGTTGTCGATGTCCTGGCCGCTGGGCCGTGACACCTCCTTGGCGCCCTCGCCGATGGGCGAGACCACCCAGTTCCTGATGGAGGGGGTGGGGAAGCCGCCGGTGTGCAGCGGGCCGCGCTCCAGCATGCGCAGCCGGTCCTGGATCGCCTTTATGACGTCCCAGCTGCGGAAGCCGTGGATCTCCTTGCCCGCTTCCTTGGGCTCCAGTTCCTCGGCGAGCTGCCAGCTGCCCCAGCGGGTGCCCATGCCCAGTATTCCCTTGGGCCCGGCGTAGAAGGCGATGTTGCTCTGGTCCTCGGCGGCCAGCTTGACCAGGGACTGGCGCAGTTGTTCCGCGGAGCCCGCCGCCGAGCTCTTGGGGACCGCCTCGGGGATCTTGGCGCCGAGGCCGCCGCCGCCGAGCAGGCTGTCCCAGCGGGAGCGCAGGTCGCGTGCGGTCTTCTCGCAGATGACCTTCGCCCAGTACCAGCCGATGATCGGGGCCACGATCATCGCGCGCAGATAGAGGGCGAGCACGCCCTGGAACGGCAGCTTGATCAGGAAGATCACGGCCAGGATCCCGGCCGCCGCGAGCAGGATCGTGCCGATCGCCCCGGCCCGCCGGTCCTTGGCCCCGGCCAGGGTGCGGCGCAGCTGGAACAGGCCGAGCCAGATCAGCAGCCCGGGCAGGAACAGGAGCCCGAAGACCACCATGACCAGGGTGAGCCGGGTGTCGCGCTCCTTGCGGATGCGGATCGAGGCGAGGCAGTGCTCGACCACGGTCTGCGGCTCCATGCCGAAGGACTGGACGATGCCCTTGCGGGTGGCGCCGAGCATCCGGGACTGCACGGCGCGCGAGAACGCCTCGCCGAGGTTGGGTTCGAAGAGGGACAGCTTGCCCTTCTTCACCTCGGACTCGTGCCACTCGCCGTTGGCCTTGAGTATGTCCTCGACCGGGCTGTCCCGGTACGCGGCCGAGGCCAGCGCCTGGGTCGCCGCCGTCTGGCCCGCGGAGCCCTGGAGCGGCACCTGCGGCCTGGGCAAGAAGTCGAAGAATGGCTCTTCCGTCGTCACTGCCGCCCCCATCGCCGCACACCGTCGCTCTGCGGCCTGTTCCCGACCACCGCACCCCGCACACCTGCTGAGCTGGGACCACAGGGTATCGGGGTCACAGCCTGCCCGTCAGGGGACATCGGAATGCCGCCCACCGCAAGACAATTGTGGCAGGCGGCTTTCTGATGACTTGTCAACTACCGTCCTTCTTCAGCCTGTTCGCGAATTTTGTCGGCGAGCTGTGGCGGCATCGGCTCGTGCCGCGCGTAGCTGCGGCTGAACCGTCCGGTGCCGTGCGATAGGGACCTCAGATCGAGGGCGTACCGGCCGATCTCGATCTCCGGGATCTCGGCGCGCACCAGGGTGCGGCCCGGTCCCGCCTGTTCGGTGCCGACCACCCGGCCGCGGCGCCCGGACAGATCGCTCATCACCGGACCCACGTAGTCGTCGGAGACCAGGACCTGGACCTCGGCGACCGGTTCGAGCAGATGGATGCGGGCCTCGGCGGCGGCCTCGCGCAGCGCGAGCGCGCCCGCGGTCTGGAACGCCGCGTCGGAGGAGTCCACCGAGTGGGCCTTGCCGTCCAGGAGCGTGATGCGCACGTCCACGAGCGGGTACCCCGCCGCCACGCCCTTCGCCGCCTGGGCCCGTACGCCCTTCTCGACGGACGGGATGAACTGGCGCGGGACCGAGCCGCCGACCACCTTGTCCACGAACTCGATGCCGCTGCCCGCGGGCAGCGGCTCCACGTCGATCTCGCAGATCGCGAACTGGCCGTGCCCGCCGGACTGCTTGACGTGCCGGCCGCGCCCGGCCGCCTTCGCACCGAACGTCTCGCGCAGCGACACCTTGTGCGGCACGACGTCGACCTGGACGCCGTACCTGCTGCGCAGCCGCTCCAGGGCGACCTCCTTGTGGGCCTCGCCCAGGCACCACAGCACCAGCTGGTGGGTGTGCGGGTTCTGTTCGAGGCGCATCGTCGGGTCCTCGGCCACCAGCCGCGCGAGGCCCTGCGACAGCTTGTCCTCGTCGGCCTTGCTGTGCGCCTCGATGGCCAGCGGGAGGAGCGGGTCGGGCATGTCCCAGGGGGCCATCAGGAGCGGGTCGTCCTTGGCGGACAGCGTGTCGCCGGTCTCCGCCCTGGACAGCTTCGCCACACACGCGAGGTCGCCCGCGACGCACTTGCTCAGCGTGCGCTGCTGCTTGCCGAACGGCGAGGACAGGGCGCCGATGCGCTCGTCGACGTCGTGGTCCTCGTGGCCGCGGTCGGCCATGCCGTGGCCGGAGACGTGCACCGTCTCGTCCGGGCGCAGGGTGCCCGAGAAGACCCGCACCAGGCTGATCCGGCCCACGTACGGGTCGGACGAGGTCTTGATCACCTCGGCCACCAGCGGGCCCTCGACCGCGCAGGCCGGGGCCGGGCGGGGAGCGCCCTGCGGGGTCGTGAGGTCGGGCGCGGCCCGCTCCAGGGGGGAGGGGAAGCCGCCGGTGACGAGTTCGAGCAACTCGATCGTGCCGAGGCCCTGCTTGGCGCCGTCGGCGGCCGGGGCCGCGGCGAGCACCGGGTGGAAGGTGCCGCGCGCCACCGCGCGCTCCAGGTCGGCGACCAACGTCTTGAAATCGATGTCCTCGCCGCCGAGGTAGCGGTCCATGAGGGTCTCGTCCTCGCTCTCGGCGATGATCCCCTCGATGAGCCGGTTGCGGGCCTCCTCGATCAGCGGGAGCTGGTCCGCGTCGGGCTGGGTCTCCTTGCGCTCGCCGGACTCGTAGTCGAAGACCCGCTGCGAGAGCAGCCCGATCAGGCCGGTCACCGGCGCGTGCCCGTCCGGGCCGGCGGCGCCGTGCACCGGCAGGTACAGCGGGAGCACCGCGTCGGGGTCGTCGCCGCCGAAGGCCTCGGCGCAGATGCCGGTCATCGCCTCGAAGTCGGCGCGGGCCGCCTCCAGGTGCGTGACCACGATCGCCCGCGGCATCCCGACGGCCGCGCACTCGTCCCAGACCATCCGGGTCGAGCCGTCCACGCCGTCCGCGGCCGAGACGACGAAAAGGGCCGCGTCCGCTGCCCGCAGACCGGCCCTGAGTTCTCCGACGAAGTCGGCGTATCCCGGGGTGTCCAAGATATTGATCTTGAAACCACCCCATTCGACCGGGACCAGCGACAGCTGCACGGAGCGCTGCTGCCGGTGCTCGATCTCGTCGTAGTCGGAGACGGTCCCGCCGTCCTCGACCCGGCCCGCGCGGTTGACGGCCCCCGCCGCCAGCGCGAGCGCTTCCACCAGGGTGGTCTTCCCGGACCCGCTGTGGCCGACCAGCACCACGTTCCGTACGGATGCGGGGTGGTCGGCCGCTGTGGCCCTGCCGGCGGCCCCGGGGTGTGCGTTCGCCTTGTCGCCCATGTCCGTTCCTCCCGGTTTCGTGCGCGGTGAGGTGGTGAGGGGGGCGCGGACACGCGGACTCCGCGTGCCGAGGCGGCATCTGCGACGCCCGCGGTAATTCGAGCTTTCCACTCCGGTCACGGTGCGTCCATACGTCGTACGCGCCCGCACGCGGACCGTGGCCCGATGGTCACCCGGCGGGTGCCCGGCGGTGCGGCCCCGCAGTCGTGGCTACGATGGGTCGGCCGGTGGCCAGCAGGGGCCGCGCGGCCACACCGACCCCTCGGGAAGGCCATGCTGAACAAGTACGCGCGTGCATTCTTCACGCGTGTCCTCACACCGTTCGCCGCGTTTCTGCTCCGCCGCGGGGTGAGCCCCGACGCCGTGACCCTCATCGGTACGGCCGGAGTGATGGCGGGTGCGCTGGTCTTCTTCCCCCGTGGAGAGTTCTTCTGGGGCACGATCGTCATCACCCTGTTCGTCTTCTCCGACCTGGTCGACGGCAACATGGCCCGCCAGGCGGGGATCTCCAGCCGCTGGGGCGCCTTCCTCGACTCGACGCTGGACCGCGTCGCCGACGGCGCGATCTTCGGCGGCTTCGCCCTCTGGTACGCCGGGCGGGGCGACGACAACGTTCTCTGCGCGGTGGCCATCTTCTGCCTGGCCAGCGGCCAGGTGGTCTCGTACACCAAGGCGCGCGGCGAGGCGATCGGGCTGCCCGTCGCGGTCAACGGCCTGGTCGAGCGCGCCGAGCGGCTCGTCATCTCGCTGGTCGCCGCGGGCCTGGCCGGGCTGCACGCCTTCGGTGTGCCCGGCATCCAGGTGCTGCTCCCGATCGCGCTGTGGATCGTCGCGGTCGGCAGCCTGATCACGCTGATCCAGCGGGTGGTGACGGTCCGCAGGGAGTCCGCCGAGGCCGACGCGCGGGCCGCGGGCGAGGCGGGCGCATGAAGGACAGGCTGACCGACGCGCTGTACGGCCTTGGCTGGTCCACCGTCAAGAAGCTGCCCGAACCCGTCGCGAACGGGCTCGGCCGGCGCATCGCGGACCAGGTGTGGAAGCGGCGCGGCAAGAGCGTGCTGCGCCTGGAGTCCAATCTGGCGCGGGTCGTCCCGGACGCCACCCCGGACCGGCTCGCGGAGCTCTCCCGGGCCGGGATGCGCTCCTACATGCGGTACTGGATGGAGTCCTTCCGGCTGCCCGCGTGGAGCAAGGAGCGGATGAAGAACGGCTTCGTGCCGCAGGACGTCCACCACCTGACGGAGGGCCTCGCCACCGGGCGCGGCGTCGTCCTGGCCCTGCCCCACATGGGCAACTACGACCTCGCGGGCGCCTGGGTCACCACCAAGCTGGACACGCCCTTCACCACGGTCGCCGAGCGGCTCAAGCCCGAGACGCTGTACGACCGCTTCGTCGCCTACCGCGAGGGCCTCGGCATGGAGGTCCTGCCGCACACCGGCGGCTCCGCCTTCGGCACGCTGGCCCGGCGGCTGCGCGCGGGCGGCCTGGTCTGCCTGGTGGCCGACCGCGACCTGTCGGCCTCCGGCGTCGAGGTCAAGTTCTTCGGCGAGGCGACCCGGATGCCCGCGGGACCGGCGATGCTGGCCCAGCAGACCGGCGCGCTGCTGCTCCCGGTGACGCTTTGGTACGACGAGTCGCCGGTCATGAAGGGCCGGGTGCACCCGCCCGTCGAGGTGCCCGAGACGGGCGACCGGGCCTCCAAAACGGCCTCGATGACCCAGGCGCTGGCGGATGCCTTCGCCACCGGAATCGCCGACCACCCGGAGGACTGGCACATGCTGCAACGCCTGTGGCTCGCGGACCTGGAGGAGCGACGGCCGTGAAGATCGGCATCGTCTGCCCGTACTCGTGGGACGTCCCCGGCGGCGTCCAGTTCCACATCCGCGACCTGGCGGAACACCTGATCCGCCTCGGCCACGAGGTGTCGGTGCTCGCCCCCGCCGACGACGAGACCCCGCTGCCGCCCTACGTCGTCTCGGCGGGCCGGGCCGTCCCGGTCCCGTACAACGGCTCGGTGGCGCGGCTCAACTTCGGGTTCCTGTCGGCCGCGCGGGTGCGGCGCTGGCTGCACGACGGCACCTTCGACGTGATCCACATCCACGAGCCGGCCTCGCCCTCGCTCGGGCTGCTGTCCTGCTGGGCGGCGCAGGGCCCCATCGTGGCGACCTTCCACACCTCCAACCCCCGCTCGCGCGCGATGATCGCGGCGTACCCGATCCTCCAGCCCGCCCTGGAGAAGATCAGCGCGCGGATCGCGGTCAGCGAGTACGCGCGGCGCACGCTCGTGGAGCACCTCGGCGGCGACGCGGTGGTGATCCCCAACGGCGTCGACGTCGACTTCTTCGCGCGGGCCGAGCCGAAGAAGGAGTGGCAGGGCCAGACCCTCGGCTTCATCGGCCGCATCGACGAGCCCCGCAAGGGCCTGCCGGTCCTGATGAAGGCGCTCCCCGCGATCCTCGCCGAGCGCCCGGAGACGCGGCTGCTGGTCGCGGGCCGGGGCGACGAGGAGGAGGCGGTGGCGTCGTTGCCGCCCGAGATGCGCTCGCGGGTCGAGTTCCTGGGCATGGTGAGCGACGAGGACAAGGCGCGGCTGCTGCGCAGCGTCGACGTGTACGTCGCCCCCAACACCGGCGGCGAGAGCTTCGGGATCATCCTGGTCGAGGCGCTGTCGGCGGGGGCCGCGGTGCTGGCCAGCGACCTGGACGCCTTCGCACAGGTGCTGGACCAGGGCGCGGCGGGCGACCTCTTCGCCAACGAGGACGCCGACGCGCTGGCCGCCGCCGCGGTCCGCCTGCTCGCCGACCCGGCCCGCCGCGCGGGCCTGAGCGAACGCGGCTCGGCCCATGTGCGGCGCTTCGACTGGGCGACGGTCGGCGCGGACATCCTCGCGGTGTACGAGACGGTGACGCACGGGGCGGCCGCGGTGGCGACGGACGAACGCACCGGGTTCCGGGCGCGGTTCGGGCTGGCCCGGGACTGACCCCGCCCCCTCAGCGCGCGGTGAGCAGCGGCCACACATCGGTGGCCGCCGTCCCGCCCCACACCGGGTCGCCGTGGCCGTACCCCGCCACCGTGCGGAAGCCGACCCGGTCGTTGCCGCCGGCCCGGATCAGCTCGGCGCCCCGGGGGTGGTCGCCCCGGCCGAGCTCCGTGTTCACCCAGACCACCTCGGCCTGGATCGCCGCCCAGTCGACGGCGTACCCCCTCCCGTCGTCGGCCCAGACCGACATCAGGTCGCGCAGCAGCGCGTTCGGCACCAGCCCGCTGCCCAGTGCGGCCGCCGCCCGGGCCCACACGGTGAGCGGGGTGCGGGTGAGCGCGAACCGGTCGTCGGCGGGCGTCGCGCCGAACGCGTACGTCCCGGCGCTGAAGCCCTGCCGGTAGATCCAGTTGGCGGGTCCCGGCAGCGAGCCGGTGCGGATCAGTGCGAAGTGCGCGAGCCCCGCATGGGTGAACCGGGTGGTGGGATCGGGCGGCCGGGGCACCGCGCTCGCCCCGCCGGGATCGGCCACGGCGCGCTCCAACAGCCCTTTCAGACCTGGGTCGTTGACGTAGGAGCCCTGGTCGACGAGGTCCTGGAAGGCGGCCCGCGCCCGGGCGGCGCGGGCCGCGAGCTCACCCTCGTACGGGCCCGTCGTGTCGAGCGCGACCACGCGCCGCAGCCGGTCCGAGGGGTCGCGGGACGCCAGGTCCAGGGCCAGCACCGCCCCGGCCGAATGGCCCACGAACCAGTACGGCAGGGGCAGCGCGCCCGTCACGGCGTCGATCACCGAACGCGCGTCGCGGACGTGTGCGGCCAGGCCCCACCGCGCCGTGATGTCGGCGGCCGACGCCAGGTCCTCGCGCGGGCCGGCGCCCACCACGAGACAGCCGTGGTCGCGCAGGTGGTGGGCGAGGTTGCGGTCGCGCGGCGTGAAGAAGTCCGCCGCGTGGTTGAGGCCCCCGCCCGGCAGCAGGAAGGCGACGGTGGCCGGTGGGCGGCGAAGGTCGGCCAGCACGTCCACGCCGAGCGGCACGCCCGCTCCGCCGACCGTGAACCGGGTGTGCGCCCAGCCCGGCCCGCGCTCCACCCGCATGTCCGAGCCGCCGAGGGCCCCGGCGATCAGACGTCCCGCGTCACCGCCCCGCACGGCGGCCCCCGGACCGGACCGGCCCCCCGCCCTTCTCAACCGGTCTGCGTCCACGGCCCGTTCCCCCTGCCCCTCGACTGCGTGCTCCGCGGGGCCCAGCCTTCCGCACGGTTTCCGGCCTTCCCGAAGCGGCCCGCCGCGAACGGGCGCGATGGCCCCGCCCAGCACCCCGGTAGCCTTGCGGCCCGTGACCGCAACCCTCATCTGGATCGTCGTCGCCCTCGTCGCGATCGGCCTCTATCTCAGCTGGACCGCCGGCCGGCTCGACCGGCTGCACGCCCGCATCGACGCCGCCCGGGCCGCCCTGGACGCCCAACTGCTGCGCCGCGCGTCGGTCACCCAGGAACTGGCCACCAGCGGGGTGCTCGACCCGGCCGCCTCGATCGTCCTGTACGAGGCCGCGCACGCGGCGCGCCAGGCGGAGGAGGAGCACCGGGAGGTCGCCGAGAGCGAGCTCAGCCAGGCGCTGCGGGCGGTCTTCGGGGAGCCCGCGCAGGTCGACGCCGTACGGGAGGCGCCGGGCGGCGTGGAGGCCGCCGAGGAGCTGGCCCAGGCGGTGCGCAGGGTGCCGATGGCGCGGCGCTTCCACAACGACGCCGTCCGGGCCGCGCGGGCGCTGCGCACGCACCGCACGGTGCGCTGGTTCCGGCTCGCGGGCCACGCGCCGTTCCCGCTCGCCTTCGAGATGGACGACGAGCCTCCGACCGCGCTCGCCGACCGCCCCGGCAGCTGACCCCCGCGTCGACCGCGCCGGGCCGAGCGGCGAAAACGATCCACCGGGTGCGCATTGGCCCTTGATGTGGACTGGTCGGCCAGGGTTCTCTCGGGGACAGCAGAATCCCTTCTTCACCCCGTGAGGTCGCTCCGTGTCCAGCACGTCTTCCAGCACTCCCCAGTCCGACAGCCCCGCCATCGGCACCGCGCGCGTCAAGCGCGGCATGGCCGAGCAGCTCAAGGGCGGCGTGATCATGGACGTGGTCAACGCCGAGCAGGCGAAGATCGCCGAGGACGCGGGCGCCGTCGCCGTCATGGCCCTGGAGCGGGTTCCGGCCGACATCCGCAAGGACGGCGGCGTGGCCCGGATGTCCGACCCGAACATGATCGAGGAGATCATCGGCGCGGTCTCCATCCCCGTGATGGCCAAGTCCCGCATCGGCCACTTCGTCGAGGCCCAGGTCCTGCAGTCCCTCGGCGTCGACTACATCGACGAGTCCGAGGTCCTCACCCCGGCCGACGAGGTCAACCACAGCGACAAGTTCGCCTTCACCACGCCGTTCGTGTGCGGTGCCACCAACCTGGGCGAGGCCCTGCGCCGCATCGCCGAGGGCGCGGCCATGATCCGCTCCAAGGGCGAGGCCGGCACCGGCAACGTCGTCGAGGCCGTCCGCCACCTGCGTCAGATCAAGAACGAGATCGCCAAGCTGCGCGGCTTCGACAACAACGAGCTGTACGCCGCCGCCAAGGAGCTGCGCGCCCCCTACGAGCTGGTCAAGGAGGTCGCCGAGCTCGGCAAGCTCCCCGTGGTGCTGTTCTCGGCCGGTGGCGTGGCCACCCCCGCCGACGCCGCGCTGATGCGCCAGCTCGGCGCCGAGGGCGTCTTCGTCGGCTCCGGCATCTTCAAGTCGGGCGACCCGGCCAAGCGCGCCGCCGCCATCGTGAAGGCCACCACCTTCTTCGACGACCCGAAGATCATCGCGGACGCCTCCCGCAACCTGGGCGAGGCCATGGTCGGCATCAACTGCGACACCCTGCCCGAGACCGAGCGCTACGCCAACCGCGGCTGGTAGTCACCCATGAACACCCCAGTGATCGGTGTCCTGGCCCTCCAGGGCGACGTACGGGAGCACCTCATCGCCCTGGCCGCGGCGGACGCCGTGGCCAGGCCGGTGCGGCGCCCCGAGGAGCTCGCCGAGGTGGACGGCCTGGTCATCCCCGGCGGCGAGTCCACCACCATCTCCAAGCTCGCCGCGCTCTTCGGCATGCTGGAGCCGCTGCGCGAGCGGGTCCGCGCGGGCATGCCCGTGTACGGCACCTGCGCCGGGCTGATCATGCTCGCCGAGAAGATCCTCGACCCGCGCTCGGGCCAGGAGACCATCGGCGGCATCGAGATGATCGTCCGCCGCAACGCCTTCGGCCGCCAGAACGAGTCGTTCGAGGCGACCGTGGAGGTCGCGGGCGTGGGCCCCGTGGAGGGCGTCTTCATCCGCGCCCCCTGGGTCGAGTCCGTCGGCGCCGAGGCCGAGGTGCTCGCCGAGCACGGCGGCCACATCGTCGCCGTCCGCCAGAAGAACGCGCTGGCGACCTCGTTCCACCCCGAGCTGACCGGCGACCACCGCATGCACGCGCTGTTCGTCGACATGGTGCGCGCCGCCGCGTGAGGAACGTCCGCCCGGCACTCCGAGAGGGCCGGGCGACGGGTGGGCCGGGTCCCGGTAGGATCTCTGCCGAACGACGCAGAATGGGTTACGCGAAGGAGACAGGCAGATGTCCGGCCACTCTAAATGGGCTACGACGAAGCACAAGAAGGCCGTGATCGATGCCAAGCGCGGCAAGCTCTTCGCGAAGCTGATCAAGAACATCGAGGTCGCGGCCCGCACCGGCGGCGCCGACATCGACGGCAACCCGACGCTCTTCGACGCCGTGCAGAAGGCCAAGAAGCAGTCGGTGCCCAACAAGAACATCGACTCCGCGCTCAAGCGCGGTGCCGGTCTTGAGGCGGGCGGCGCCGACTACGAGACGATCATGTACGAGGGTTACGGCCCGAACGGTGTCGCGGTGCTCATCGAGTGCCTCACCGACAACCGCAACCGTGCCGCATCCGACGTACGTGTCGCGATGACCCGCAACGGCGGCAACATGGCCGACCCGGGCTCGGTCTCGTACCTCTTCAACCGCAAGGGCGTCATCGTCCTGCCCAAGGGCGAGCTCTCCGAGGACGACGTCCTGGACGCCGTTCTGGACGCGGGTGCGGAGGAAGTCAACGACCTCGGTGAGTCCTTCGAGATCATCTCCGAGGCGACCGACCTGGTCGCGGTCCGCACCGCGCTCCAGGAGGCCGGCATCGACTACGACTCGGCCGACTCCAACTTCGTCCCGACCATGCAGGTCGAGCTGGACGAAGAGGGCGCCCGGAAGATCTTCAAGCTGATCGACGCGCTGGAGGACAGCGACGACGTGCAGAACGTCTTCGCCAACTTCGACGTCTCCGACGAGGTCATGGAGAAGGTCGACGCGTAGCGCTGCCGCGCTCCGAGCGGTTTCGGCGGGCCGATGGGACACGTCCCATCGGCCCGCCGCCGTTGTCAGTGGCAGCGGATAGCCTGGCGGGAAGTCAAAGATCACCGAGGGGAGGGGCCGTGCGCGTACTTGGGGTGGACCCGGGTCTGACGCGGTGCGGCGTGGGTGTCGTCGAGGGAGTCGCGGGGCGCCCCCTGACGATGCTCGGCGTCGGCGTCGTACGGACCCCGGCGGACGCCGAGTTGGGCCACCGCCTCGTCGCCATCGAGCGCGGCATCGAGGAGTGGCTGGACGCGCACCGGCCCGAATTCGTCGCCGTGGAGCGGGTGTTCAGCCAGCACAACGTGCGCACGGTGATGGGCACCGCCCAGGCGAGCGCGGTCGCCATGCTGTGCGCCTCCCGGCGCGGCATCCCCGTGGCCCTGCACACCCCCAGCGAGGTCAAGGCCGCCGTCACCGGCAGCGGCCGGGCCGACAAGGCGCAGGTCGGCGCCATGGTGACCCGGCTGCTCCGGCTCGCAGCGCCGCCCAGACCGGCCGACGCGGCCGACGCGCTCGCCCTCGCCATCTGCCACATCTGGCGCGCCCCCGCGCTCAACCGGCTCCAACAGGCCCACGCCCAGCACTCCGTCCGGAAGGTCACCCGATGATCGCCTTCGTCAGCGGCCCGGTCGCCGCCCTCGCTCCCGACACCGCGGTGGTCGAGGTCGGCGGCGTCGGCATGGCCCTCCAGTGCACGCCCAACACCCTGGCCGAACTGCGCGTCGGCCAGCACACCAAGCTCGCCACCTCCCTGGTCGTCCGGGAGGACTCGCTCACCCTGTACGGCTTCGCCGACGACGACGAGAAGCAGGTCTTCGAGCTGCTCCAGACCGCCAACGGCGTCGGCCCCCGGCTCGCCCAGGCGGTGCTCTCCGTGCACACCCCGGACGCGCTGCGCCGCGCCTTCGCCACCGGCGACGAGAAGGCGCTCACGGCGGTGCCCGGCATCGGCAAGAAGGGCGCCCAGAAGCTCCTCATCGAGCTGAAGGACCGGCTCGGCGCGCCCGTCGGCACCGCCCCGGCGGTCGGCGCCCCGGTCACCTCGGGCTGGCGCGACCAGCTGCACGCGGCCCTGATCGGGCTCGGGTACGCGACCCGCGAGGCCGACGAGGCGGTCGCCGCGGTGGCGCCGCAGGCCGAGGCCGCCCAGCAGCCGAACATCGGCGCGCTCCTGAAGGCCGCCCTGCAGACCCTCAACCGCGCCCGCTGAGCCCGCCCCCGCACCACCCATCGCGACCACGATCCGAGGCACACGTCATGAACTGGGAAGACAGCTCCGACACGGCGGATCTGTCCGCGACGGCGGGTGACCGCCTGGTCGGGGCCGACGCCGACGGCGAGGACACCGCCGTCGAGGCGGCGCTGCGCCCCAAGGACCTGGAGGAGTTCGTCGGCCAGGAGAAGGTCCGCGAACAGCTCGACCTGGTCCTGCGGGCGGCCCGCGCCCGCGGTGCCACCGCCGACCACGTGCTGCTCTCGGGCGCCCCCGGCCTCGGCAAGACCACCCTGTCGATGATCATCGCGGCCGAGATGGGCGCCCCGATCCGCATCACCAGCGGCCCCGCGATCCAGCACGCGGGCGACCTCGCCGCGATCCTCTCCTCCCTCCAGGAGGGCGAGGTCCTCTTCCTCGACGAGATCCACCGGATGTCGCGCCCGGCCGAGGAGATGCTCTACATGGCGATGGAGGACTTCCGCGTCGACGTCATCGTCGGCAAGGGCCCCGGCGCCACCGCCATCCCGCTGGAGCTGCCGCCCTTCACCCTGGTGGGCGCCACCACCCGGGCCGGTCTGCTGCCGCCCCCGCTGCGCGACCGCTTCGGCTTCACCGGGCACATGGAGTTCTACGAGCCGTCCGAGCTGGAGCGGGTCATCCACCGCTCGGCCCGCCTGCTCGACGTGGAGATCGACTCCGGCGGCGCCGCCGAGATCGCGGGCCGCTCCCGCGGCACCCCGCGCATCGCCAACCGGCTGCTGCGCCGCGTCCGCGACTACGCCCAGGTCAAGGCCGACGGGGTCATCACCCCCGAGATCGCCTCGGTGGCCCTCGGGGTGTACGAGGTCGACGCGCGCGGTCTGGACCGCCTGGACCGGGCCGTGCTCCAGGCCCTCCTGAAGCTGTTCGGCGGGGGCCCGGTGGGCCTGTCCACGCTGGCGGTCGCGGTGGGGGAGGAGCGCGAGACGGTGGAGGAGGTGGCCGAGCCCTTCCTGGTCCGCGAGGGTCTGCTCGCGCGCACCCCGCGCGGCCGGGTGGCGACGCCCGCGGCCTGGGCCCACCTCGGCCTCGTGCCGCCGCAGCAGGGCGGCGGCGCGCCAGGAAGCGGACAACAGGGGCTCTTCGGGGCGTGACGGCGCGGAGGGTCGCACCCGGAGGAACCCCGGTGGGATGCTGGGCGTTGTTCCATCTGTGCGGACTCGCTTAGACTCCGCCGATGCCGCCCTTCCAGGCCGGCGTACCCACCCCCGAAGATCAGGCCGCGATCGATCGCGGTCGTGCGAAGGAAGTTCCCCCCGTGAGTCTCGTGACCCTCCTCCCCTTCATCGTGCTCATCGGGGCCATGTTCCTGATGACGCGGTCGGCGAAGAAGAAGCAGCAAGCGGCCGCGGCCATGCGCAATGAGATGCAGCCCGGCACCGGTGTCCGCACGATCGGGGGCATGTACGCGACCGTCAAGGAAGTCGGTGACGAGACCGTGCTTCTGGAGGTGGCGCCCGGCGTCCACGCCGTCTACGCCAAGAACGCCATCGGCGCGGTCCTGGACGACGCGGAGTACAACCGCATCGTGCACGGCGACACCGAGGAGGAGCTCCCGGCGGTGCCGAACGACGCCTCGTCGCTGACCGAGGCCGCCGAGGCCGAGGACACCAAGGACGCCAAGATCGACCTGGGCAAGAAGGACGAGGCGGAGGACGCCGCCGAGCCCAAGGACGGCAAGGACGGCAAGGCCGACGGCGGGGCCGACGCGAAGTAGTCACGCACCGGGACCGCACGGCGCCCGACCGGCGCGGGCGGTCCCCACAGCGCGCCGACTTCCGCGGGGGACGTCCCCACAACACTTCGTGGCCGCCCACGCGCATACCCGGCGCAGGGCGGTTGGACAGGGAGAAACGACAAGGTGGCAGCACCGAACAAGGGCCGAAGGCCGGCGGCGGGGGGACAGAGCAAGCCGGGCCGTGCCCTGGCCTTCATCCTCATCGCCATGGTCGCGCTCACCGGTGGGATGTTCCTTTCCCACAACACCACCCCGAGGCTGGGCATCGACCTCGCGGGCGGTACGAGCATCACGCTCAAGGCCAAGCCCGAGCCTGGCCAGGAGTCGGCGATCAACAAGGCCAACATGGACACGGCGGTCTCCATCATGGAGCGGCGTGTCAACGGTCTTGGTGTGAGCGAGGCCGAGGTTCAGACCCAGGGCAGCGACAACATCATTGTCAACATCCCCAAGGGCACGAACTCCGAGCAGGCCCGCCAGCAGGTCGGCCAGACCGCCAAGCTGTACTTCCGGCCGGTCCTGACCGCCCAGCCGACCGCGGCTCCCGCTCCGAGCGCTTCCCCGAGCGCCTCGACCAGCGGCAAGCCGAGCGGCAAGCCCACCCCCTCGGGCGCTCCCAGCGCCTCCGGCAAGGGCACCCCGAGCGCGGGCAAGCCCAGCTCCAGCAGCTCGCCCCAGGGCCGCGCCGTCTCCGACGCCCTGAAGGCCTCCGGTTCGCCCACGCCCGGCGCGAGCAAGCCGAACAGCCCCGCGCCGAACCCGTCGGCGTCCTCCGGTGACGCGGCGGCCGCGGCCAAGCTCCAGGCCCAGTTCGCGGCGCTCGACTGCTCCACCAAGGCAGCCCGCTCCAAGGCGGGCGAGGGCGCCAAGTCCTCCGAGCCGACGGTCGCCTGCGACCAGAACGGCCAGGAGAAGTTCATCCTCGGCCCGGCCGAGGTCGACGGCACGGACGTCTCCAAGGCGCAGGCCGTGATCAACCAGCAGAACGGTCAGTGGATCGTTCAGATGGACTTCACCGGCGGCGGCTCGAAGAAGTTCGCGTCGATCACCGGCAAGCTCTCGCAGCAGCAGTACCCGAACAACCGCTTCGCGATCGCCCTGGACAACCAGGTCGTCTCGGCGCCCACCGTGAGCTCCACGCTCAGCGGCTCCGCCGAGATCTCCGGCAACTTCAACCAGCAGACCGCCCAGGACCTGGCGAACGTCCTCTCCTACGGTGCGCTCCCGCTCACCTTCCAGGAGCAGAGCGTCACCACGGTGACCGCGGCCCTCGGCGCCGACCAGCTGCACGCCGGTCTGATCGCCGGTGCCATCGGTCTCGGCCTGGTCATCATCTACCTGGTGGCCTACTACCGTGGCCTCGCGCTCATCGCCATCCTCAGCCTCGTCGTCTCGGCGATCCTGACCTACACGATCATGGCGCTGCTCGGCCCGGGCATCGGCTTCGCGCTGAACCTGCCCGCCGTCTGCGGTGCGATCGTCGCCATCGGCATCACCGCGGACTCGTTCATCGTGTACTTCGAACGCATCCGTGACGAGATCCGCGAGGGCCGCACCCTGCGCCCCGCCGTCGAGCGGGCCTGGCCGCGCGCCCGGCGCACCATCCTGGTCTCCGACTTCGTGTCCTTCCTCGCCGCCGCGGTGCTGTTCATCGTGACCGTCGGCAAGGTCCAGGGCTTCGCGTTCACGCTGGGTCTGACCACCCTGCTCGACGTGGTCGTGGTGTTCCTGTTCACCAAGCCGGTGATGACCCTCCTTGCGCGCACGAAGTTCTTCGCGAGCGGCCACCCGTGGTCCGGTCTGGACCCGAAGCGGCTCGGCGCCAAGCCCCCGCTGCGCCGCGCGCGCCGCACCACCTCCGCCCCCGTCGACAACCCGAAGGAGGCGTGAGATGTCGAAGCTCGGCACTCTCGGCGCCAAGCTGTACCGCGGTGAGGTCGGATACGACTTCGTCGGCAAGCGGAAGATCTGGTACGGCATCTCGATCCTGATCACCATCACGGCCATCGTCGGCCTGGCGGTGCGGGGTCTGACGATGGGCATCGAATTCCAGGGCGGAGCGGTCTTCACCACCCCGAAGACCTCCTTCTCCGCCTCTCAGGCGGAGGACGCGGCGCACACCGCGTCCGGCCACGACGCGATCGCCCAGAAGCTCGGCGACGGCACGATCCGCATCACCATCGGCGGGGTCGACACGGCCAAGTCGGACCAGATCAAGAAGGACCTCGCGAAGGACCTCAAGGTCGACGCGAACGACATCAACGCCGATCTGGTCGGCCCCAGCTGGGGCGAGACGATCGCCAACAAGGCCTGGACGGGCCTGATCATCTTCATGGTCCTGGTGGTGGTCTACCTGGCCATCGCGTTCGAGTGGCGCATGGCGCTCGCGGCCCTGGTCGCCCTGATCCACGACCTCACGATCACGGTCGGCATCTACGCGCTGGTCGGCTTCGAGGTCACCCCGGGCACCGTGATCGGTCTGCTGACGATCCTCGGTTACTCCCTCTACGACACCGTCGTCGTCTTCGACGGACTCAAGGAGGGCCAGAAGGGGATCACCAAGCAGACCCGGGTCACCTACAGCGAGATGGCGAACAAGAGCCTCAACGGCACCCTGGTCCGCTCCATCAACACCACCGTCGTGGCGCTGCTCCCGGTGGCGGGCCTGCTGTTCATCGGTGGCGGCGTCCTCGGCGCCGGCATGCTGAACGACATCTCGCTGTCCCTGTTCGTCGGCCTCGCGGCCGGTGCCTACTCCTCGATCTTCATCGCCACTCCGCTGGTCGCCGACCTGAAGGAGGCCATGCCGGAGATGAAGGCCCTCAAGAAGCGGGTGCTCGCCAAGCGCGCGGCGGCCGCCGCCAAGGGCGAGAGCGCGGAGGGTCCCGAGGACGCGGCGCCGCTCGACGACGAGGACGACTCGGAGACGGCCGGCGCGGTCGTCGGCCAGCGCCGCCAGCCGAGCCGCAACAACCGGGGGAAGCGCCGATGACCAGCGTCCCCACCGAGACCGCGGGCCTGCTGCTCAGCCGCATCCGTGACGTGCCGGACTATCCGAAGCCGGGGGTGATGTTCAAGGACATCACGCCGCTGCTCGCGGACCCGGAGGCGTTCACGGCCCTCACCGACGCGCTCGCCGCCCTGTGCGTCCAGCACGGCGCGACGAAGATCGTCGGCCTGGAGGCGCGCGGCTTCATCCTGGCGGCCCCCGTCTCGGTCCGCGCGGGGATCGGGTTCATCCCCGTACGCAAGGCGGGCAAGCTCCCCGGAGCCACGCTCAAGCAGGCGTACGAGCTGGAGTACGGCACCGCGGAGATCGAGGTGCACGCCGAGGACCTCAGCGCGGGTGACCGCGTCATGGTCATCGACGACGTGCTGGCCACCGGCGGCACCGCCGAGGCCTCCCTCGAACTGATCCGCCGGGCCGGAGCCGAGGTCGCCGGGGTCGCGGTCCTGATGGAGCTCAGCTTCCTCAGCGGCCGGGCACGGCTGGAGACCGCTTTGCGCGGCGCCCCGCTGGACGCCCTGATCACGGTCTGAGCGGCAGTACGACACCGCCGAGGCGGGCCCGGAGGAATCCGGTGCCCGCCTCTGGCGTTTCTCCTGGCAGAGCCGTCACACCGGCCGAGGGCGAGCGGAGGCCGTTGGCTCGATACCATGGGTCTTCCGGGCCTGACCGGGGGACCCGGACCCTCCCCCAGACCCCGTCCGGGGGGACCCCAGAGGAGCGCTCTTGCCAGACGAGGCCCAGCCACTCTCCGCCGCGCAGCCCGAGCAGCCGGCCGCGGCGGACCAGGCCACGCCCCCCGAGCCCGCGGCGAAGCGGAAGCCCGCGGCGCCCGAGGACGCCAAGGCCCCGGCCGAGCGGCCCGCCGCGGCGCCGGCCCCGGTCGCGAAGCCGGTGGTCCCGGCCGGTTCGGTGTCGCGCTCCGGCGGCTCCTCCAACCGGGTGCGGGCCCGCCTCGCCCGGCTGGGCGTGCAGCGTTCGTCGGCGTACAACCCGGTGCTCGAACCGCTCCTGCGGATAGTGCGCAGCAACGATCCCAAGATCGAGACGGCGACGCTGCGCCAGGTCGAGCGCGCCTACCAGGTCGCCGAGCGCTGGCATCGCGGCCAGAAGCGCAAGAGCGGCGACCCGTACATCACGCACCCCCTCGCGGTGACCACGATCCTCGCCGAGCTGGGCATGGACCCGGCCACCCTGATGGCGGGCCTGCTGCACGACACCGTGGAGGACACCGAGTACGGCCTGGACACCCTGCGCCGCGACTTCGGCGACCAGGTGGCGCTGCTCGTCGACGGCGTCACCAAGCTCGACCGGGTGCAGTTCGGCGACGCCGCGCAGGCCGAGACCGTCCGCAAGATGGTCGTCGCCATGGCCAAGGACCCCCGCGTCCTGGTCATCAAGCTCGCCGACCGCCTGCACAACATGCGCACCATGCGGTACCTCAAGCGCGAGAAGCAGGAGAAGAAGGCGCGCGAGACCCTGGAGATCTACGCGCCGCTCGCCCACCGCCTGGGCATGAACACGATCAAGTGGGAGCTGGAGGACCTCGCCTTCGCGATCCTCTACCCCAAGATGTACGACGAGATCGTGCGCCTGGTCGCCGAGCGCGCCCCCAAGCGCGACGAGTACCTCGCCATAGTGACCGACGAGGTCCAGTCCGACCTGCGCGCGGCCCGCATCAAGGCGACCGTCACCGGCCGCCCCAAGCACTACTACAGCGTCTACCAGAAGATGATCGTCCGCGGCCGTGACTTCGCGGAGATCTACGACCTGGTGGGCATCCGCGTCCTGGTCGACACGGTCCGCGACTGCTACGCGGCGCTCGGCACGGTCCACGCGCGATGGAATCCGGTCCCCGGCCGGTTCAAGGACTACATCGCGATGCCCAAGTTCAACATGTACCAGTCGCTGCACACGACGGTGATCGGCCCCAACGGCAAGCCCGTCGAGCTCCAGATCCGCACGTTCGACATGCACCGCCGCGCGGAGTACGGCATCGCCGCGCACTGGAAGTACAAGCAGGAGGCCGTCGCGGGCGCCTCCAAGGTGCGCACCGACGTGCCGCGCAAGACCGGCAAGGACGACCACCTCAACGACATGGCGTGGCTGCGCCAGCTGCTCGACTGGCAGAAGGAGACCGAGGACCCCAGCGAGTTCCTGGAGTCGCTGCGCTTCGACCTCTCGCGCAACGAGGTCTTCGTCTTCACGCCCAAGGGCGACGTCATCGCGCTCCCGGCGGGCTCGACCCCCGTCGACTTCTCGTACGCCGTCCACACCGAGGTCGGTCACCGCACCATAGGCGCACGCGTCAACGGACGGCTCGTGCCGCTCGAATCGACCCTGGACAACGGCGACCTGGTGGAGGTCTTCACCTCCAAGGCGGCAGGCGCGGGCCCTTCGCGGGACTGGCTGGGCTTCGTCAAGTCGCCCCGCGCCCGCAACAAGATCCGGGCCTGGTTCTCCAAGGAGCGCCGCGACGAGGCCATCGAGCAGGGCAAGGACGCCATCGCGCGGGCCATGCGCAAGCAGAACCTGCCGATCCAGCGCATCCTGACCGGCGACTCGCTCGTCACCCTCGCCCACGAGATGCGCTACCCCGACATCTCCTCGCTGTACGCGGCGATCGGCGAGGGCCATGTGGCGGCCCAGGGCGTCGTGCAGAAGCTGGTTCAGGCGCTCGGCGGCGAGGAGGCCGCCAACGAGGACATCGCCGAGTCGGCGCCGCCCTCGCGCGGCCGCAGCAAGCGCCGCAAGAACGCCGACCCGGGCGTGGTCGTCAAGGGCGTCGACGACGTGTGGGTCAAGCTCGCCCGCTGTTGTACGCCCGTCCCCGGCGACCCGATCATCGGCTTCGTCACCCGGGGCAGCGGCGTATCGGTGCACCGGGCGGACTGCGTCAACGTGGACTCGCTGTCCCAGCAGCCCGAGCGGATCCTCGAAGTGGAGTGGGCCCCCACCCAGTCCTCGGTCTTCCTGGTCGCCATCCAGGTCGAGGCCCTGGACCGCTCGCGCCTCCTGTCGGACGTCACCCGCGTCCTGTCCGACCAGCACGTCAACATCCTGTCGGCCGCCGTACAGACCTCCCGCGACCGTGTCGCCACCTCGCGCTTCACCTTCGAGATGGGCGACCCCAAGCACCTCGGCCACGTGCTCAAGGCTGTGCGGGGTGTTGAGGGTGTGTACGACGTGTACCGGGTGACGTCGGCGCGGCGGCCCTAGCGGCCTGCGGGCCGGCGCCGGGGGCACGCCCCTGGACGGGCTGACCTCGACAGGGTGCCGAGCAGAGGCAACCTCAGCCTGTTCGGCGAACGGGGTCCGGGGCGAAGCCCCAGCAACCCCGCCGACGCCTGCGGACCGTGCTCGCGTCTCGTGGCCCCTGCGGCCCCGGCTGGGCGGAGAAAGGCGGAGGCCCCGGAACCGAAGGGTTCCGGGGCCTCGCCGTGCGGCGGTGGCGTGATCAGCCGCCGAACTCCTCAAGACCCTTCAGCGCCTGGTCGAGCAGCGCCTGGCGGCCTTCCAGCTCGCGGGCCAGCTTGTCCGCCTTCGCGTCGTTGCCGGCCGCGCGGGCCGCGTCGATCTGCTTCTGCAGCTTGTCGACGGCGTCCTGGAGCTGGCCCGTGAGACCCGCGGCACGCGCCCGCGCCTCCGGGTTGGTGCGGCGCCACTCGGCCTCCTCGGCCTCCTGGATCGCCCGCTCCACGGCGTGCATCCGGCCCTCGACCTTGGGACGCGCGTCCCTGGGCACGTGGCCGACGGCCTCCCAGCGCTCGTTGACGGAGCGGAACGCGGCGCGGGCGGCCTTCAGGTCGGTCACCGGGAGGATCTTCTCGGCCTCGACGGCCAGCTCCTCCTTGAGCTTCAGGTTCTCGGTCTGCTCGGCGTCGCGCTCCGCGAACACCTCGCTGCGCGCCGCGAAGAAGACGTCCTGGGCGCCGCGGAAGCGGTTCCACAGCTCGTCCTCGGCCTCGCGCTGGGCGCGGCCCGCCGCCTTCCACTCCGCCATCAGGTCGCGGTAGCGCGCGGCCGTCGTGCCCCAGTCCGTGGAGCCGGACAGGGCCTCGGCCTCGACGACCAGCTTCTCCTTGACCTTGCGGGCGTCCTCGCGCTGGGCGTCCAACGACGCGAAGTGCGCCTTGCGGCGCTTGGAGAACGCCGAGCGGGCGTGCGAGAAGCGGTGCCACAGCTCGTCGTCGGACTTGCGGTCCAGGCGCGGCAGCCCCTTCCAGGTGTCCACCAGGGCACGCAGCCGCTCGCCCGCCGAGCGCCACTGCTCGCTCTGCGCCAGCTCCTCGGCCTCGGCGACCAGCGCCTCCTTGGCGTGCTTGGCCTCGTCGGTCTGCTTGGCCTTCTGGACCTTGCGCTCCTCGCGACGCGACTCGACGGTCTGGACGAGCTTGTCGAGGCGCCCCCGCAACGCGTCGAGGTCACCGACCGCGTGATGCTCGTCCACCTGCGACCGCAGGTGGTCGATCGCGGTCTGCGCGTCCTTCGCCGACAGGTCGGTGGTCTTCACCCGCCGTTCGAGGAGGCCGATCTCGACAACCAGGCCCTCGTACTTGCGCTCGAAGTAGGCCAGGGCCTCCTCGGGAGAGCCCGCCTGCCACGATCCGACGACCACTTCGCCCTCGGCTGTACGCACATACACGGTGCCCGTCTCGTCGACGCGGCCCCACGGGTCGCTGCTCACAGCGCCTCCTCCACATGATGCCTGCGCGGGGGGTTCGTCCCCCCGGGGCATCGTCCACAGTTTCCCGGCGGGTCTCGCCCGCCCTCCACAGCGCGTACGAGCCCGCGCTGCACAACGCCAATCTAGGCGACCGGCCGCCCGGCTGTCCGCACTCAGCGCGGCCGAATTCAGCGGTTCACGCTCGGTGCCGGGCGGCCGGGGGCGTCACTCTTTGGTGACGGCGGCCTTCTCGATGGTGACGGCCTTCTTCGGCGCTCCGTCGCCCGCGCCGCCCTCGACACCCTCCTTGGCGACGTCCTCGACGGCCTTCAGGCCGGCCGCGTCCATCGTGCCGAACGGGGTGTAGGTGGGCGGCAGCTTGCTGTCCTTGTAGACCAGGAAGAACTGGCTGCCGCCGCTGTGCGGTTGGCCGGTATTGGCCATGGCGACCGTGCCCGCCGGGTAGGTCACGGTGCCGTCCGCGCCCGCCTTGCCGAGCCCGGTCAGGTTCTCGTCGGGGATCGTGTAGCCGGGACCGCCCGAACCGGTGCCCTGCGGGTCGCCGCACTGGAGCACGTAGATGCCCTGCGTGGTGAGCCGGTGGCACTTGGTGTTGTTGAAGTAGCCCTTGTCGGCGAGGGACTTGAACGAGTTCACCGTGTGCGGCGTCTTCGCCGCGTCCATCGCGATCTTGATGTCGCCGGCGTTCGTCTTCAGCGCCATGTCGTACTTGGCCTTGGCGTCTACGGCCATCTTCGGCTCGGGCGACCCGCTCGGGGTCGGCGTCGGGCTGCCGGAGGGCGCGGCCGCGTCCGCCTTCTTGCCGTCGTCGGAGAAGGCGCCCGTCGCGAACGCGGCGCCGCCCGCCGCCACGACCACCGCGAGGGCCGCGGCGATGACCGTGTTGCGGCGCCTGGCCCTGCGCCGTGCCTCTTCCCGGCGCTGCTGCTGCCGCTCGAACTTCTCGCGCGCGAGCTGGCGCCGACGCTGTTCGCTGCTGACCACCGGTCGTCTCCTTGTGCGGGTACGTGAGTACGAGCTGACTGTGCCCCGTACCGTATATGGGTTCGCTGTGACCGGAGCAGCGCCGGTAGGCTCTGAACAGCCGTAATCACCCGCCGCGCAAGAAATCGAGGACGATCGTGCTGATTGCCGGGTTCCCCGCCGGGGCCTGGGGGACCAACTGCTACCTGGTCGCCCCCGCCGCAGGCGAGGAATGCGTGATCATCGACCCCGGCCACCAGGCCACCCAGGGCGTCGAGGAAACGCTGAAGAAGCATCGGCTCAAGCCCGTCGCCGTCGTCCTCACCCACGGCCACATCGACCACTGCGCCTCGGTCGTCCCGGTCTGCGGAGCCCACGACGTACCCGCCTGGATCCACCCCGACGACCGCTACATGATGAGCGACCCGGAGAAGGCCCTGGGCCGGGCCATCGGCGCGCAGCTCATGGGCGAGCTCACGGTGGGGGAGCCGGACGACGTCAAGGAGCTCACCGACGGCGCCAAGCTGGCGCTCGCGGGCATGGAGCTCACCGTGTCGCACGCGCCCGGCCATACCAAGGGGTCGGTGACGTTCGGGCTGCCCGAGGCGGAGGACATTCCTCCGATCCTGTTCTCGGGCGACCTGCTCTTCGCCGGCTCCGTCGGACGCACCGACCTGCCCGGCGGCAGCCACGCCGAGCTCCTCGAGTCGCTGGGCCGCGTGTGCCTGCCGCTCGACGACTCGACCGTGGTGCTGTCCGGCCACGGCTCCCAGACGACCATCGGCCAGGAGCGCGCCACCAACCCCTATCTGCGGCAGGTGGCCGCCGGCCAGGGAGAGGGCATCGCCTCTCCCCGACGAGGAATGTGACGAGAAGCCTCACCATGAGTACCTTCCAGGCCCCCAAGGGCACCTACGACCTGCTCCCGCCGGACTCGGCCACGTTCCTCGCGGTGCGCGAGGCGATCGCCGCTCCGCTGCGGAACTCGGGTTACGGCTACATCGAGACCCCGGGCTTCGAGAACGTCGAACTGTTCGCGCGCGGTGTCGGCGAGTCCACCGACATCGTCACGAAGGAGATGTACGCCTTCGAGACCAAGGGCGGCGACCGGCTCGCGCTCCGTCCCGAGGGCACCGCGTCCGTGCTGCGCGCGGCGCTCGAGGCCAACCTGCACAAGGCGGGCAACCTCCCGGTCAAGCTCTGGTACTCGGGCTCGTACTACCGCTACGAGCGCCCGCAGAAGGGCCGTTACCGGCACTTCTCGCAGGTCGGCGCCGAGGCCATCGGCGCGGAGGACCCGGCGCTCGACGCCGAGATGATCATCCTGGCGGACCAGGCCTACCGCTCGCTCGGCCTGCGCGACTTCCGCATCCTGCTGAACTCGCTCGGGGACAACGAGTGCCGCCCGGTCTACCGGGAGGCCCTCCAGGCGTTCCTGGGCGGCCTCGACCTCGACGCGGACACCGTCCGTCGCGCCGGGATCAACCCGCTGCGGGTGCTCGACGACAAGCGTCCGGACGTGCAGAAGCAGCTGGTCGGCGCGCCGGTGCTGCGTGACTACCTGTGCGACGCGTGCAAGGCCTATCACGAGGAGGTGCGCGCCCTGATCACCGCGGAGGGCGTCGCCTTCGAGGACGACGAGAAGCTGGTGCGCGGCCTCGACTACTACACGCGCACGACCTTCGAGTTCGTCCACGACGGTCTGGGCGCGCAGTCCGCGGTCGGCGGCGGCGGTCGCTACGACGGCCTCTCCGAGATGATCGGCGGCCCCGCGCTGCCGTCGGTGGGCTGGGCGCTCGGCGTCGACCGCACGGTGCTGGCCCTGGAGGCCGAGGGCGTGACCCTCGAACTCCCCTCCACGACCAGCGTGTTCGCGGTCCCGCTCGGCGAGGAGGCGCGGCGCGTGCTCTTCACCAAGGTGACCGAGCTGCGCCGGGCGGGCATCTCGGCCGACTTCTCCTTCGGCGGCAAGGGCCTGAAGGGCGCCATGAAGAACGCGAACCGTTCGGGCGCCCGCTTCACCCTGGTCGCGGGCGAGCGCGACCTCGCGGAGGGCGTGGTCCAGCTGAAGGACATGGAGTCCGGAGAGCAGACGCCGGTCCCGCTGGACGCCGTCCTGGAAACGGTGCGCGCCCGCCTGGCCTGAGCCCGTCCCGGTCCTCCTCCCGCGGCATGCGGGAGGAGGACCGGGGGATCGGCCCTTATGCCCATCGAACGGTGAACAGCGGGTCCGGTGCGGCAGAATGAGGCGGCGGCAGCACAGGCAACCACGATGACGGGATGACGGACCGGCGCTATGACCACAACACTTGACGACGTCTCCTCCGACTCCGGCCATCGGGAGGTGAGCGGCGAGGGTGCGGTGGGCGGCAGCCGGGCCTTCGCCTGGCTGCTCGTGATCACCGGCGTGGCCGGTCTCGTGGCGGCCTGGGTCATCACGCTCGACAAGTTCAAGCTGCTCGAGAACCCGAACTTCGTGCCGGGCTGCAGCCTCAACCCGGTCGTGTCCTGCGGCAACATCATGAAGAGCGACCAGGCGGCGGCCTTCGGCTTCCCGAACCCCATGCTGGGTCTGGTCGCGTACGGCATCGTCGTCTGCGTCGGCATGAGCATCCTGGCGGGCGGCCGCTTCCGCCGCTGGTACTGGCTGACCTTCAACGCGGGCACCCTGTTCGGCGTCGGGTTCGTCAGCTGGCTCCAGTTCGAGTCGCTGTACCGGATCAACTCGCTGTGCCTGTGGTGCTGCCTGGCCTGGGTCGCCACGATCCTCATGTTCTGGTACGTGACGTCGTTCAACCTCCGCAAGGGCCTGCTGCCCGCGCCGCGCTGGGCGAAGAACTTCCTGTCCGAGTTCACCTGGGTGCTGCCGGTGCTGCACGTGGGGATCATCGGCATGCTGATCCTGACCCGCTGGTGGGACTTCTGGACCAGCTGACCGGCGTTCTCGCAGGCCAGAGGGTGTTGTCAGTGGGGTGACATAAGGTCGTGAGCGTGGAACCCGACCTGTTCACCGCAGCTGCAGAGGACCGCCAGGAGAAAGACCCGGCGGGCAGCCCTCTGGCCGTACGGATGCGCCCGCGCGTCCTCGACGAGGTGGTCGGCCAGCAGCACCTCCTCAAGCAGGGCTCGCCGCTGCGGCGCCTGGTGGGGGAGGGTGCCGGCGGGCCGGCCGGCCCGTCCTCGGTGATCCTGTGGGGCCCGCCGGGCACCGGCAAGACGACGCTCGCGTACGTGGTGTCCAAGGCCACCAACAAGCGCTTCGTCGAGCTCTCGGCGATCACCGCCGGGGTGAAGGAGGTGCGTGCGGTCATCGACGGCGCGCGCCGCGCCATCGGCGGCTTCGGCAAGGAGACCGTCCTCTTCCTCGACGAGATCCACCGCTTTTCCAAGGCCCAGCAGGACTCGCTGCTCCCCGCGGTCGAGAACCGCTGGGTCACCCTGATCGCGGCGACGACGGAGAACCCGTACTTCTCGGTGATCTCCCCGCTGCTCTCCCGCTCCCTGCTGCTCACCCTCGAACCGCTCACGGACGACGACCTGCGGGCCCTGGTCCAGCGGGCGCTCACCGAGGAGCGGGGCCTGGGCGGAGCGGTCACCCTGCCCGCGGACGCCGAGGCGCACCTGCTGCGCATCGCGGGCGGCGACGCCCGGCGGGCGCTCACCGCCCTGGAGGCGGGGGCCGGTTCGGCCCTCGCCAAGTCGGAGCGGGAGATCACGCTCCAGACGCTGGAGGAGACGGTCGACCGGGCGGCCGTGAAGTACGACAAGGGCGGCGACCAGCACTACGACGTGGCGAGCGCGCTGATCAAGTCGATCCGCGGCTCGGACGTGGACGCGGCCCTGCACTATCTGGCCCGGATGATCGAAGCGGGCGAGGACCCGCGCTTCATCGCCCGGCGCCTGATCATCTCCGCGAGCGAGGACATCGGCCTGGCCGACCCGACGGCGCTGCCCACGGCGGTGGCGGCGGCCCAGGCGGTGGCCCTGATCGGCTTCCCCGAGGCCGCCCTGACCTTGAGCCACGCCACGATCGCGCTGGCGCTCGCCCCGAAGTCCAACTCGGCGACGACAGCCATCGCAGCCGCGATGGAGGACGTGCGCAAGGGCCTGGCGGGCCCCGTCCCGCCGCATCTGCGGGACGGCCACTACAAGGGCGCGGCCAAACTGGGCCACGCGCAGGGCTACGTCTACCCGCACGACGTGCCGGGCGCGATCGCCTCCCAGCAGTACGCCCCGGACGCGGTGGCGGACCGGCGCTATTACGAGCCGACCCGCTACGGGGCCGAGGCGCGGTACGCGGACGTGGTGGAGAAGGTGCGCGAACGTCTGGGCCGCGCCCCGGAGTAGCGCGTCCTAGTCGGCCGCCGCCTCGAAGAGCCGGTGCATCGCGCGGCGCAGGGCGGTGAGGTCGTCCACCGGCTCGGGGAAGTCGAAGCGCGCGTCGAAGGTGTGGCCGTCGGTCCGGCCGAAGCGCACCCGCAGCCCGAAACGGTCGAGCGCCAGCGGGGTGACCCTCGCCACGCCCTCCCGTCCCACGAGCCCGCACAGCAGGCCGAGCTGCTCGCCGTGGGCGGAGGCGAGGTGCTGGAGGAGCTCGGTCTCGTGCCGTACGAGCGGATCGGGCGCCGCCTTCGCGAACTCCTCGACGTCCACCGCGGCGGCGCCCCAGAGGTCGTCCACGTACACGTCGCCGACTTCGAGGCGGAGCGTCATGCGGCCGGGTCCCGCCTGCCCGGGCACCTGGGTCAGCCGGCCGGAGACCCAGGCGCGGCCCCGGATACGGTGGGGGACGGACACCGGAGCCACGTCCGTGAGCTCCAGGACCGCCCGGACGTCGTCGTCCTGGGCGTGGGTGGTGGCCCGTACGGCCGGGGACTCGGCGGGCAGGACCAGGAACAGGTCGCCGTCGGGACCGACGCTGCGCACGTCGGCCATCAGCTCCTCCGGGCGGGCTCCCACGGGGCCGGGTACGAGCAGTACCGCCGAGCAGGTACTATGTACGAGAGTTCGTGTGCGCTCGGCTGCTGACGGCATCCGCGCGATTTCAAGTCCGCTGGGACGCGGCTGACCACGATCTGATCGGACCTCCGTCACGTGCCCGGCCCCATGCTTCGACTGGGGGCCGGTGGAGTCGGCCTCCCGCGCAAGCGGCGTCTGGCCGGCCTTCTTCGTGCTGTCCGTGATGTGACTGGTGTTCCCCGGACGTGACATGCGATCTCCTTGAGTAAGGTGAGCCTAACCTAACCCAACCATGGAGGTTTGGAGAACGTGCCTAACCAGTCGCGTCCCAAGGTCAAGAAGTCTCGTGCGCTCGGCATCGCGCTGACGCCGAAGGCCGTCAAGTACTTCGAGGCCCGCCCCTACCCGCCGGGCGAGCACGGCCGTGGCCGCAAGCAGAACTCGGACTACAAGGTCCGTCTGCTCGAGAAGCAGCGTCTGCGCGCCCAGTACGACATCAGCGAGCGCCAGATGGCGCGTGCCTACGACCGCGCCAAGAAGGCCGAGGGCAAGACGGGCGAGGCGCTGGTCGTCGAGCTCGAGCGTCGCCTCGACGCCCTGGTCCTGCGTTCGGGCATCGCCCGCACCATCTACCAGGCCCGCCAGATGGTCGTGCACGGTCACATCCAGGTCAACGGTGGCAAGGTCGACAAGCCGTCGTTCCGCGTCCGTCCGGACGACGTCGTGACGGTCCGCGAGCGCAGCCGCGAGAAGGTCCCCTTCCAGGTCGCCCGCGAGGGTGGCTACGCCGGCGAGGGCGAGACCCCGCGCTACCTCCAGGTGAACCTGAAGGCCCTGGCCTTCCGCCTGGACCGCGACCCGAACCGCAAGGAAATCCCGGTCATCTGCGACGAGCAGCTCGTCGTCGAGTACTACGCCCGCTGATCCAGGCGTACCACCGGAGCCTCAGCGCTTCAGCCCGCCGTCGCCCCGCTCCGCATGGAGCGGGAGGCGGCGGGCTTCCGCGTGTCCGGCCCCCTCGTGCGGCTGCCCCTCGACCGCGGCCGCCAACTCCCGTACGCCGCCGCCCTCGTGGCCCAGCGCCCGCGCCACCGCCGCCTCCGTGTCCAGCCGGGTGCCGCCGCTCCGGTGCTCCTCGTACGCCGCGTCGCCGAGCCGCTCGCGGGTCCGCTCCTCGCAGAGCACGTGCGCGGCGTAGAAATAGGCCGAGCCGAACAGCGGCAGCCCCACCGACGGCCAGATCCGCTCGGCGGCTCCCTGGAGCACGGCCGCCTCCGCCGGATCCCCCGTGTCCACCTCGACGAGCGCCAGCATCTCCAGGGTGAGCACCGTGCCCACCAGATCGTGGAAGGCATGGGTGACCGCGAGGGTCTCCCGCAACAGCGTGCGCGCGCGGTCCGGTTCGCCGCCGTACCAGGCCGCGTACGCCAGGACGTACAGCGCGTAGGCGCGGGCCCAGCGCTCGCCGTGGTCCTCGCAGACCCGCACCACCTGCTCGCAGACCGCGACGGCCTCGTCGAGCCGGCCCCGGAAGCCCACCGCCATGGCCATCTCGACCTGCCCCATCAGCACGTTGCTGTTGAGCTCGCCGACCTCCTCGTACCCGCACAGCGCCGTGCGCAGCAGCTCCTCGGCGCGGGGCATGTCGTCGGTGACCAGGGCCAGGCAGCCGGTGCGGTGCACCGCGTAGGCCACGGCCACGGCGTCGCCGAGCGACTCGGCCTCCTCGCGGCACTCCTGGAGCGCCGCGATCGCCGCCACCGCGTCGCCCTGGAGGACGGCGACGTAGCCGAGCACCCACAGCGCCTTGAGCCGTGAACGGTGGTGCTCGCTCTCGGCGTCCAGGACCTGGGCCAGCCAGTGCCGCCCCTCCGCCAGGCGCCCGCAGCCGGCCCAGTAGAACCAGAGCGTGGCCGCCAGGTGCTGGGCCAGGTGAGCGTCCTCGGGGCGGCCGAGCGAGAACTCCATCGCGGCGCGCAGATTGGCCAGTTCGCTCTCCACACGGACGGCGACCTCGGCCTGGCGGGGGCTGAACCAGTCGAGTTCGCACCAGGTGGCGAGCCCCAGGTACCAGTCGCGGTGGCGCCGGTGCAGCCGGTCCGCGTCCCCCGTCCCCGCCAGCCACTCGGCGCCGTACTCGCGGACCGTGTCCAGCAGCCGGTAGCGGACCCCGGCGAGGCCGTCGTCGCGCACCACCAGGGACTGGTCGAGCAGTTCGCCGAGGACGTCGAGGACCTCGTCCTGCGGCAGATCGGGGCCCACGCAGATGTACTCGACGGCCTCCAGGTCGAAGGAGCCGGCGAACACCGAGAGCCGCGCCCACAGCAGCCGCTGGGCCGGCGTGCACAGCTCGTGGCTCCAGCCGATGGTCGTGCGCAGCGTCTGGTGGCGCGGCAGCGCCGCCCGCCCGCCACCGGTGAGAAGGCGGAACCGGTCGTCGAGCCGGTGCAGCAACTGCTCCACCGAGAGCGTGCCGAGCCGGCCCGCCGCCAGCTCCAGGGCCAGCGGGATCCCGTCCAGGCGGCGGCACAGCTCGGCGGCCGCCGCCGCGTGTCCGTCGGGCGGATGCTCAAAGCCCCGGGTGTCGGCCGCGCGCTTCGTGAAGAGCCGCAGCGCGTCCTCGTCGTTCATCGGCGCCAGCGGCAGCACCCGCTCGCCGTCGATCCTGAGCGGAAGCCGCCCCGCGGCGAGCACGCTCAGGCCGGGGCAGCCGCGCAGCAACTCCCGTAAGAGCCCGGCGCAGGCGTCCACCAACTGCTCGAACCAGTCGACCACCAGCAGGAGCCGGCGCTCCCCGAGGTGGTCGAGCAGCAGGCGGCGCGGGGGCCTCGCGGTCTGGTCGGTCAGGCCGAGCGCCTCGACGACCGCGTGGTCGAGCAGGCCGGGATCGGTCAGGGCGGACAGCTCGACCAGTCGGACGCCGTCGCAGTACCGTTCCTGCTCCACCGCGGCGGCGGCGCGCAGGGCGAGGCGGGTCTTGCCGACGCCTCCGACGCCGGTCACGGTGACCATGCGTCCCTCGCTGAGCAGTCGGCCCAGGCGGTCCAGTTCGCGGTCGCGCCCGACGAAACGGTTCAACTCTGCGGGCAGATGGGAGCGCATGGAACACGCAGGGTACTCAAGGGCATGCACTGCGTACAATCGGGTTGCGCGACTCCGCTTGTGGCGGCCCCGAAGCCGGTGCGGGAAGCCATCCCCGGCGCGATAGGGTCGGGGGACACCTTTTTTCGAGGTTTTCGAGGTTTTCGAGTTCCGACGGGTTGCGGGGAGCGGTGCAAGTGTCCGGTGGAGAGGTGGCCGGGATCCTGGTGGCCGTCTTCTGGGCGATCCTGGTGTCCTTTCTCGCGGTCGTTCTCGTGAGGCTGGCCCAGACGCTGAAGGCGACGACCAAGCTGGTCGCGGACGTCACCGACCAGGCGGTCCCGCTGCTCGCGGACGCCTCCAGCGCGGTGCGCTCCGCGCAGACCCAGCTGGATCGCGTCGACGCGATCGCCTCGGACGTCCAGGAGGTCACCTCCAACGCGTCCGCGCTCTCCACGACGGTCGCCTCCACCTTCGGGGGCCCGCTGGTGAAGGTGGCCGCCTTCGGCTACGGAGTGCGCCGGGCGATCGGCCGCAAGGGCGCCGTCCCCGCCGACGTGCCCGCCCGGGAGGGCCGACGTAACGTGATCGTCGGGCGGACCGTGCCGTCCGCGCGGCGCTCCAAGCGAAAGGGCTGACGCTGCGATGTTCCGCCGTACGTTCTGGTTCACCGCGGGCGCGGCTGCCGGAGTCTGGGCCACCACCAAGGTCAACCGGAAGCTGAAACAGCTGACCCCGGAGAGCCTGGCCGCGCGCACCGCCGACAAGGCGGTCGAGGCCGGCCACCGGCTCAAGGACTTCGCCCTCGACGTCAAGTCCGGCATGGCCCAGCGCGAAGCCGAACTCAACGACGTCCTGGGCATCGGCGAGGGCGAGGTGCGCGAACTTCCCGCGCAGCGCCGCCTCGTCGCCATCGAGACCACACAACAGCAGTACCCCAAGCATTCGTACAACCGGAATGAGGACCACTGATGGAGTCGGCCGAGATTCGCCGCCGCTGGCTGAGCTTCTTCGAGGAGCGCGGGCACACCGTCGTCCCTTCGGCGTCGCTCATCGCGGACGACCCGACTCTGCTGCTCGTCAACGCGGGCATGGTCCCCTTCAAGCCGTACTTCCTGGGTGAGACCAAGCCGCCCGCCCCGCGCGCCACCAGCGTGCAGAAGTGCGTGCGCACGCCGGACATCGAAGAGGTCGGCAAGACCACCCGGCACGGCACCTTCTTCCAGATGTGCGGCAACTTCTCCTTCGGGGACTACTTCAAGGAAGGCGCCATCAAGTACGCCTGGGAGCTGCTCACCAGCTCCGTGGCGGACGGCGGCTACGGCCTCGAACCCGAGAAGCTCTGGATCACGGTCTACCTCGACGACGACGAGGCCGAGACGATCTGGCGCGACGTGATCGGCGTACCCGCCGAGCGCATCCAGCGCCTGGGCAAGAAGGACAACTTCTGGTCCATGGGCGTGCCCGGGCCGTGCGGCCCCTGCTCCGAGATCAACTACGACCGCGGCCCCGAGTTCGGTGTCGAGGGCGGCCCCGCCGTCAACGACGAGCGGTACGTGGAGATCTGGAACCTGGTCTTCATGCAGTACGAGCGCGGCGCCGGGGAGAACAAGGAGGACTTCCCGATCCTCGGCGACCTGCCCTCCAAGAACATCGACACCGGCCTCGGTCTCGAACGCCTCGCGATGATCCTGCAGGGCGTGCAGAACATGTACGAGACCGACACCCTGCGCGTCGTCATGGACAAGGCCACCGAGCTGACCGGTGTGCGCTACGGCGACAAGCACGAGTCCGACGTCTCGATGCGCGTCGTCGCCGACCACATCCGTACGTCCGTGATGCTGATCGGCGACGGTGTGACGCCGGGCAACGAGGGCCGCGGCTATGTGCTGCGCCGCATCATGCGCCGCGCCATCCGCAACATGCGCCTCTTGGGCGCCACCGGCCCGGTCGTCCAGGAGCTGATCGACGTCGTCATCGAGACGATGGGCCGGCAGTACCCGGAGCTCGTCACCGACCGCAAGCGCATCGAGACCGTCGCGCTGGCCGAGGAGGCCGCCTTCCTCAAGGCGCTGCGCGGCGGCACCAACATCCTGGACACCGCCATCACCGAGACCAAGGCCACCGGTGGCACGGTCCTGGCCGGCGACAAGGCGTTCCTGCTCCACGACACGTGGGGCTTCCCGATCGACCTGACCCTGGAGATGGCCGCCGAGCAGGGCCTCTCGGTGGACGAGGACGGCTTCCGCCGCCTCATGAAGCAGCAGCGCGACCAGGCCAAGGCGGACGCCAGGGCCAAGAAGACCGGCCACGCCGACCTGTCCGCCTACCGCGAGGTGGCCGACGCCTCCGGCGAGACCGACTTCACCGGCTACGGCTCCACCGAGAACGAGTCCACCATCGTCGGCCTGCTCGTCGACGGCGTGCCCTCGCCCGCCGCCACCGAGGGCGACGAGGTCGAGGTCGTCCTCGACCGCACCCCCTTCTACGCCGAGGGCGGCGGCCAGCTCGCCGACCAGGGCCGGATCAGGCTCGACAGCGGCGCGGTCATCGAGGTCCGCGACGTACAGAAGCCGGTGCCCGGTGTCCACGTGCACAAGGGCGTCGTGCAGGTCGGCGAGGTCACGGTCGGCGCCTCGGCCTACGCGGCCATCGACACCAAGCGCCGGCGCGCCATCGCCCGTGCCCACTCCGCCACCCACCTCACCCACCAGGCGCTGCGCGACGCGCTCGGCCCGACGGCCGCCCAGGCCGGCTCCGAGAACTCGCCGGGCCGCTTCCGCTTCGACTTCGGCTCGCCCGCCGCCGTTCCCGGCACGGTCCTCACCGACGTCGAGCAGAAGATCAACGAGGTGCTGGCGCGCGAGCTCGACGTGCAGGCGGAGGTCATGTCGATCGACGAGGCCAAGAAGCAGGGCGCCATCGCCGAGTTCGGCGAGAAGTACGGCGAGCGGGTCCGCGTCGTCACCATCGGCGACTTCTCCAAGGAGCTGTGCGGCGGTACGCACGTCCACAACACCGCCCAGCTGGGCCTGGTGAAGCTGCTCGGCGAGTCGTCCATCGGCTCCGGCGTGCGCCGCATCGAGGCCCTGGTCGGCGTCGACGCGTACAACTTCCTGGCCCGTGAGCACACGGTCGTCGCCCAGCTCCAGGAGCTGGTCAAGGGGCGTCCGGAGGAGCTTCCGGAGAAGATCTCCACCATGCTCGGCAAGCTGAAGGACGCCGAGAAGGAGATCGAGAAGTTCCGCGCGGAGAAGGTGCTCCAGGCCGCGGCCGGTCTCGTGGACTCCGCCAAGGACGTCCGCGGTACGGCGCTGGTCACGGGGCAGGTGCCGGACGGCACCTCCGCCGACGACCTGCGCAAGCTGGTTCTCGACGTGCGCGGCCGGATCCCTGGCGACCGCCCGGCGGTCGTGGCCCTGTTCACCACGGCCAACGGCCGCCCGGTGACCGTCATCGCCACCAACGAGGCCGCCCGCGAGCGCGGTCTCAAGGCCGGTGAGCTGGTCCGCACCGCGGCCAAGACGCTCGGCGGCGGCGGTGGCGGCAAGCCCGACGTCGCCCAGGGCGGCGGTCAGAACCCGGACGCGATCGGCGACGCCATCGACGCCGTTGAGCGCCAGGTCGCCGAGACCGCCTGATGCGACGAGGACGCCGACTCGCGATCGATGTCGGAGACGCCCGGATCGGGGTCGCCTCGTGCGACCCCGACGGGGTGCTCGCCACGCCGGTGGAGACCGTGCCGGGACGCGACGTCCCGGCCGCCCACCGGCGGCTGCGGCAGCTCGTCGAGGAGTACGAACCGATCGAGGTGATCGTCGGACTGCCCCGCTCCCTGAACGGGGGCGAGGGCCCGGCGGCGGCCAAAGTCCGGTTGTTCACCCAGGAGTTGGCGCGCGGCATCGCCCCGATCGGGGTGCGGCTCGTCGACGAACGGATGACCACGGTCACCGCCGGCCAGGGACTGCGCGCCTCGGGCGTGAAGTCCAAGAAGGGACGTTCCGTCATCGATCAGGCCGCCGCCGTGATCATCCTTCAGAACGCGCTTGAGGCCGAACGGGTGTCAGGTAACGCTCCGGGCGAAGGCGTCGAAGTGGTTATCTGATCGCGATACGGTAACGTTCCGGCCGATGCGGAGGCATTCGAACAGTCGCCGCACAGCAAAAGAGGCGGACCGTCCGGATGCCTCGCGGCTCTAGGGGACCGATGACTGAGTATGGCCGGGGCGCAGGCTCCGAACCGTGGCACCCAGAGGATCCCCTCTACGGGGACCAGGGGTGGGGAGCGCAGCAGGCTGCCTCCGGTCAGGCTCCGTACGACGGCGGGCAGCAGCCGCAGCAGCATTACCAGCAGCAGCCCCAGCAGCCGTACTACCCCCAGCAGCCGCAGGATCCGTACGCCCCGCAGCCGCACTACGCCGGGCAGCAGTCGCAGCAGGGCTACGTCGAACAGCCCCAGCAGGGCTACCCGCAGCAGCAGTACGCGGACCAGTACGCGGCTCAGCCCCAGCAGCCCCAGCAGTACCAGGGCGGCTGGGACAGTACGGGCGAGCAGGCCGCCATGCCGTACGCGGGCCAGCAGCCCGATCCGTACAACAACGGCTATGCCGGCGAGGGCCACGATCTCTACGGCACCCCCGAGGCGTATCCGCCGCCGCAGCCGCCCGGCCAGCGTCAGGCGCCCGCCGTGCCCGAGGTGCCGGAGCAGGGCCACGAGTGGGACGCCGAGCCGCAGGAGGAGCGCCACCCGTTCTTCACCGGCGTTGACGACAGCGAACGCGAAGACGACGAGCCGGGCGAGTCCGGCCGTGCGACCGGGGGCGGCGGCGGCCGCGAGCGGCGCGGCAAGACCAAGAAGAAGGGCAAGAGCGGGCGGGCCTGTCTGGTCCTCGCCGTGATCTTCGCCGTCGGAGCCGGCGGGATCGGCTACGTGGGCTACGAGTTCTACCAGAAGAAGTTCGGCGCGGCCCCCGACTACGTGGGCGAGGGCACCAGCGACACCGTCACGGTCGAGATCCCGACCGGCGCGGGCGGCTCCGAGATCGGCCAGATCCTCAAGCAGGCCGGTGTCGTCAAGAGCATCGACGCCTTCGTCCAGGCCCAGAACGACGACCCCAAGGGCAAGACGATCCAGGCCGGCGCCTACACGATGAAGAAGGGCATGTCCGCGGCCAACGCGGTCAAGCTGATGCTCAACCCGAGCAGCCGCAACGCCCTCATCGTTCCCGAAGGCACACGCAATTCCTGGGTCTACGGCAAGATCGACGAACGCCTCGGCCTGTCGCCCGGCACGACCAAGGAGATCGCGCTCAAGAACGCCGACAGCATGGGTCTGCCGGACTGGGCCAAGGGCCACAAGAACGTCAAGGACCCGCTGGAAGGGTTCCTCTACCCGGCCAGTTACCCGGTCGCCAAGGGCATGAAGCCCGAGGACGTCCTGAAGAAGATGGTCAACCGCGCCTCTTCCGAGTACGGCAAGCAGGACCTGGCCGCCGAGGCCAAGAAGCTCCACCTGGACGGCCCCTGGCAGCTCATCACCGTCGCCAGCCTCGTGCAGGCCGAGGGCAAGACGACGGACGACTTCCGCAAGATGTCCGAGGTCGTCTACAACCGCCTCAAGCCGGACAACACCCAGACCAACCAGAAGCTCCAGTTCGACTCCACGTACAACTACTTGATGAACAAGAGCGACATCAAGATCGGTCTTGCGGAGATCAACACCAACCAGGACCCGTACAACACGTACAAGTGGAAGGGCCTGACCCCCGGCCCCATCGGCAACCCCGGCACCGAGGCGCTGGCCGCCGCGCTGGACCCGACGAACGAGGGCTGGATGTACTTCGTGGCCACCGACGGCAAGCACAAGACCGAGTTCGCCAAGAACCTGGCCGAGTTCAACAAGCTGAAGGAAGAGTTCAATGCCCAGTCCGGCCAGTGAGGGCACGCGGCGGGCGGCCGTTCTCGGGTCGCCCATCGCCCACTCGCTGTCCCCGGTCCTGCACCGGGCCGCGTACGCCGAACTCGGCCTCGACCACTGGTCCTACGACCGGTTCGAGGTCGACGAGGCCGGGCTCTCCGGGTTCTTCGCGGGGCTCGACGGATCCTGGGCGGGCCTCTCGCTCACGATGCCGCTGAAGCGGGCGGTCATCCCGCTGCTCGACGCGGTGAGCGCCACCGCGGCCTCCGTCGAGGCCGTCAACACCGTCGTCTTCACCGACGACAACCGCCGCCTCGGCGACAACACCGACATCCCCGGCATGACCGCGGCGCTCCAGGAGCGCGGCGTGACCCGGGTCGGGTCCGCGGCCGTCCTCGGCGCTGGCGCCACCGCGTCCTCGGCGCTGGCCGCGCTCGCCCGGGTCTGCACCGGCCCCGTCACGGCGTACGTGCGCAGCGAGGCGCGGGCGCGGGAGATGCGCGGCTGGGGCGAGCGGCTCGGCGTCGACGTCCGCACCCTCGACTGGTCGCGGGCGGCGGAGGCCTTCGAAGCGCCGCTCGTCGTCGCCACCACCCCGGCCGGCACCACCGACGCGCTGGCCGCGGCCGTCCCCGAACGCGTGGGCACCCTCTTCGACGTGCTGTACGACCCCTGGCCGACCGCGCTCGCGGCCGCCTGGTCGGGGCGCGGGGGAGCGGTGGTCGGCGGGCTCGACCTGCTGGTGCACCAGGCGGTGCTCCAGGTGGAGCAGATGACGGGCTGCGCGGCGGCCCCGCTCGACGCCATGCGCAAGGCGGGGGAGGCAGCGCTGGCCGCCCGCTAGCGGGTTCCTGGAGCGGACCTCGAGTCCGCCTGGTGGACCTCCGGCCGGTTCATCGCTCCGGCCATGGGAGGATCAGGGGTGGCGGGCCAGGGCCGCGCACCCGGTCGCGCCGTCGCAGTTCCAGGCGCGCACATGAGGAGCACCGTTGAGCAGGTTGCGCTGGCTGACCGCCGGGGAGTCCCACGGACCCGCACTTGTCGCGACGCTGGAGGGCCTTCCCGCCGGCGTTCCGATCACCACGGAGATGGTGGCCGACCACCTGGCCCGGCGGCGGCTCGGCTATGGCCGCGGCGCCCGCATGAAGTTCGAGCGCGACGAGGTGACCTTCCTCGGCGGCGTGCGGCACGGCCTCTCGATGGGCTCGCCGGTCGCGATCATGGTCGGCAACACCGAGTGGCCCAAGTGGGAGCAGGTCATGTCGGCCGACCCGGTCGACCCCGAGGTCCTGGCCGAGTCGGCCCGCAACGCCCCGCTGACCCGCCCGAGGCCCGGCCACGCCGACCTCGCCGGCATGCAGAAGTACGGCTTCGACGAGGCCCGGCCGATCCTGGAGCGCGCCAGCGCCCGGGAGACCGCGGCCCGCGTCGCGCTCGGCGCGGTGGCCCGCTCCTACCTCAAGGAGACGGCCGGCATCGAGATCGTGTCGCACGTCGTGGAGCTGGCCGCGGCCAAGGCCCCCTACGGCGTCTACCCGACCCCGGCCGACGTGGCGAAGCTGGACGAGGACCCGGTCCGCTGCCTCGACGCGGACGCCTCGAAGGCGATGGTCGCCGAGATCGACCAGGCCCACAAGGACGGCGACACCCTCGGCGGAGTCGTCGAGGTGCTCGCCTACGGCGTGCCCGTCGGCCTCGGCTCGCACGTCCACTGGGACCGCCGTCTGGACGCGCGTCTCGCCGCCGCCCTCATGGGCATCCAGGCCATCAAGGGCGTCGAGGTCGGCGACGGCTTCGACCTGGCCCGGGTGCCCGGCTCGCAGGCGCACGACGAGATCGTGAACACCGCCGACGGCGTCAAGCGCACCTCCGGCCGCTCCGGCGGCACCGAGGGCGGCCTGACCACCGGTGAACTGCTGCGCGTACGCGCCGCGATGAAGCCGATCGCGACCGTGCCCCGCGCGCTCGCCACCATCGACGTCGCCACCGGCGAGGCCGCCAAGGCCCACCACCAGCGCTCCGACGTGTGCGCCGTGCCGGCCGCCGGCATCGTCGCCGAGGCCATGGTCGCGCTCGTCCTCGCGGACGCGGTCGCCGAGAAGTTCGGCGGCGACAGCGTGCCCGAGACGCGCCGCAACGTGCGGTCGTACCTCGACAACCTGCAGATCCGGTGAGCACCGCCGGACCCCTGGTCGTCCTCGTCGGCCCGATGGGCTCGGGCAAGTCCACCGTGGGCGCGCTGCTCGCCGAGCGGCTCGGCGCGCCCTACCGGGACACCGATGCCGACATCGTGGCCGCCGAGGGACGCTCGATCTCGGACATCTTCATCGAGGACGGCGAGCCGCACTTCCGCGCCCTGGAACGGGAGGCGGTACGCGTGGCGCTGGCCGAGCACCCCGGCGTCCTCGCCCTCGGCGGCGGCGCGATCCTCGACGCCGACACCCGCGCGCTGCTCGCGCCGCACCCCGTCGTCTATCTCTCGATGGACGTGGAGGAGGCGGTCAAGCGCGTCGGCCTGAACACCGCCCGCCCGCTGCTCGCGGTCAATCCGCGCCGGCAGTGGCGCGAACTGATGGACGCGCGGCGCCATCTGTACACCGAAGTCGCCCGTGCGGTCGTCGCGACCGACGAGCGCACCCCCGAAGAGGTCGCCCAGGCGGTCCTCGACGCACTGGAGTTGAAGGACGCATGACGGAGCAGGCACCCACCCGGATCCAGGTCGGCGGCACCGCCGGGACGGACCCGTACGACGTGCTCGTCGGCCGCAACCTGCTGGGCGAACTGGCCGGACTCATCGGCGACCGGGCCAGGCGGATCGCGATCATCCACCCGGAGGCCCTGGCCGGCACCGGGGACGCGATCCGCGAGGACCTCGCGGCCGAGGGCTACGAAGCCATCGCCATCCAGGTGCCGAACGCCGAGGAGGCCAAGACCGCCGAGGTCGCCGCCTACTGCTGGAAGGCGCTCGGCCAGTCCGGCTTCACCCGCACCGACGTCGTCGTCGGCGTGGGCGGCGGCGCCACCACCGACCTCGCGGGCTTCGTCGCGGCCACCTGGCTGCGCGGGGTGCGCTGGATCTCGGTTCCGACCACCGTGCTCGGCATGGTCGACGCGGCCGTCGGTGGCAAGACCGGCATCAACACCGCCGAGGGCAAGAACCTGGTGGGCGCCTTCCACCCGCCCGTCGGCGTCCTGTGCGACCTGGCGGCCCTCGACTCGCTGCCGGTCAACGACTACGTGTCGGGCATGGCCGAGGTCATCAAGGCCGGCTTCATCGCCGACCCGGTCATCCTCGACCTCATCGAAGCCGACCCGGCCGGCGCCCGCACCCCCGAGGGCCCGCACACCGCCGAGCTCATCGAGCGCTCCATCCGGGTCAAGGCCGAAGTGGTCTCGGGCGACCTGAAGGAATCGGGTCTGCGCGAGATCCTCAACTACGGCCACACCCTGGCGCACGCGATCGAGAAGAACGAGCGCTACAAGTGGCGGCACGGCGCGGCGGTCTCGGTGGGCCTGGTCTTCGCGGCCGAACTCGGCCGTCTGGCAGGGCGGTTGGACGACGCGACCGCCGACCGGCACAGCGCGATCCTCGAGTCGGTCGGCCTGCCGCTGACCTACCGCGGCGACCAGTGGCCCAAGCTCCTGGAGAACATGAAGCTGGACAAGAAGTCCCGCGGCAACCTGCTGCGCTTCATCGTCCTGGACGGCCTCGCCAAGCCGTCCGTCCTGGAGGGCCCGGACCCGGCGGTGCTCCTGGCCGCCTACGGCGAGGTCTCGGCATGACCCGGCGGGTGTTCGTCCTCAACGGCCCCAACCTCGGCCGCCTCGGCTCCCGCGAGCCCGACGTCTACGGCGCCACCACCTACGCGGGCCTCGTCGAGGTCTGCGAGGCGCTCGGCAAGGAGCTCGGCTTCGACGTCTCGGTGCGCGAGACCAACGACGAGGGCGAGCTCATCCGCTGGCTCCACGAGGCCGCGGACGGGCGGATTCCGGTCGTCATCAACCCGGGCGCGTTCACCCACTACTCGTACGGAATGCGCGACGCGGCGGCCCAGCGCACCGCGCCGCTCATCGAGGTCCACATCTCGAACCCGTACGCCCGTGAGGAGTTCCGCCACACCTCGGTGATCGCACCCGTCGCCACCGGCACGGTCGCGGGCTTCGGCATCGGCTCCTACCGCCTGGCGCTGCGCGCGCTCGCCGACGAAGTGACCGGCGAACGCGCCTGACGGGCACCGTCGCCGCTCCCCGGCCGTTCACACTGTGGCGGCCGGGAGAGGTACGGTTCTGCACCGGGCCGCCCCGCACCGACGGGCGCCCGACCAGCGCCAGTTGCCTGTACGAGACGGAGTGGCACCGGATGCAGCACGCAGGGGGGGCTCCACTGCCGCCGCCCCACACCCCGGGGCAGCCCCCGCACGACTGGACCCAGTCGATCGAGTCGGAGGGGACGGCTCCGCTGCGGCCCACCGCGCCTCCCGCGGGCGTCCCGCCGTACCAGCCAGGCCCGCCGACCGGCTCCGGGCACCCGCCCGCGCAGCTCCCGGCCCACCCGCAGACGCCCCCGGTGCAGGCGCCCCACCACCCCGGGGCCCCGCAGCCGCCCGGCCAGGGCTGGCACGGGCCCGCGCCGCAGCACGCATCGGCGCGGCCGCCGTCCCGCGACACCACCGGGCACGTGGCCCTGCCGCCCGGCGGGCCGGTACCGATACCGCAGGCCCCCGAGGGGACCGGAGCCACCACGCTCGCGGTGCTGCTCATCGGCCCCGCCGGAGCCGGCAAGACGACCGTGGCCCGGTACTGGGCGCAGCACCGCCGCGTGCCCACCGCGCACATCAGCCTCGACGACGTACGCGAGTGGGTGTGCTCGGGGTTCGCCGACCCCCAGTCGGGCTGGAACGACCACTCCGAGGCCCAGTACCGCCTCGCCCGCCGCACCTGCGGCTTCGCGGCGCGCAACTTCCTGGCCAACGGCATCTCCTGCATCCTCGACGACGCGGTCTTCCCCGACCGGCCGGTCGTGGGCCTCGGCGGCTGGAAGCGGCACGTGGGCCCGGGGCTGCTCCCGGTGGTGCTGCTGCCGGGCCTCGAAGTGGTCCTGGAGCGCAACGCGGAGCGCAGCGGCAACCGCCGCCTGTCCGACGAGGAGGTCGCGGGCATCCACGGCCGCATGGCCGGCTGGTACGGCTCGGGCCTGCCGATCATCGACAACTCCCAGTACGACGTCCCCACGACGGCCCGCCTCCTGGACGACGTCCTGGCCAGGACCATCGCGAGCCCGCCGAGCTGGTAGCCCCGGTCGGACGCGCTGAAACGGCCGACCCGGCGCCCCGCTCATACGCTCGGGGCATGTCAGAGGTGTTCGCGGTGCGCCGCGGCTGGCTGCGGGACCGCTGCGCGGCCGCAGGCAGCGCGGCCGCCCTGGTCTCGCGCCCGGCCAATGTCCGCTATCTGTCGGGCGGCGCCCCGCCCGGCGCGGTCCTCCTCATCGGCCCGGCCGAGGACGTACTGCTGTGTCCGCGCACGCCGTCGGGCGACCTCATCGAGGGCCACCTCGACGAGCAGCTCCGGCTCATCGTGCTGCCCGCCCCCGGCGGCGACCCCGCCGTCGCGGCCGCCGACCTCGCCCAGGCGAGCGGAGCCGACTCGCTGGCCGTGGAGGAGCACCACTTGTCGGTGGCCCGCCACCGCGCCCTCGGCTCGGTGGCGCCCCGGCTGCTCCTGAGCGACCTCGGCGGCGCGGTCGAGCAGCGCCGCCTGGTCAAGGACGAGGACGAGATCGCCTGTCTGCGCATCGCCGCGGAGATCACCGACCAGGCCCTGGGCGAGCTCCTGGAGTCGATCCTGGTCGGGCGCACCGAGCGCCACCTCGCCCTCGAACTGGAGCGCCGCCTGGTCGACCACGGCGCCGACGGCCCCGCGTTCATGACGTCGGTCGGCACCGGCCCCAACTCCGGGCGGGCCGGGCACCGTCCGGCGGACCGACGGGTCGAGGAGGGCGACTTCCTCTCGGTCTGCCTGGGCGCCACCTACCGCGGATACCGGTGCGAGATCGGCCGTACCTTCGTGATCGGTACCACTCCCGCCGACTGGCAGATCGAGCTGTACGACGCTGTTTTCGCAGCCCAGCGGGCAGGCCGGGAGGCTCTCGTGCCGGGCGCCGAATACCGCGCGGTGGACCGCGCGGCCCGTCAGGTACTGGACGCGGCGGGCCACGCGGAGGCCTTCGGACCGCTCACCGGACATGGCGTCGGGATCGAAATCGACGAGGAGCCGCAGCTCGCACCTGGAGCCATGGGTAAACTGGACACTTGCGTGCCGGTCACCGTCGAACCGGGGGTCCACCTCCCGGGCCGGGGCGGCGTCCGGATCGATGACACGCTCGTCGTACGCCCCGAGGCGGACGGCGGCCCCGAGCTACTCACCATCACGACCAAGGAGCTGCTAGCGCTCTAGCACGCGTACGTGCCCCGGGCGCGTACCCTCGGTCGTCCACCAGCTTTCAGTCCAGGAGATTCCGCAACCGTGGCTTCCACGAACGACCTCAAGAACGGCCTGGTGCTCAAGCTCGACGGAGGCCAGCTCTGGTCCGTCGTCGAGTTCCAGCACGTCAAGCCCGGCAAGGGCCCGGCCTTCGTGCGCACCAAGCTCAAGAACGTGCTCTCCGGCAAGGTGGTCGACAAGACCTTCAACGCCGGTGTGAAGGTCGAGACGGCCACCATCGACCGCCGCGACATGCAGTTCTCGTACATGGACGGCGAGTACTTCGTCTTCATGGACATGGACACGTACGACCAGCTGATGGTCGACCGCAAGGCTGTCGGCGACGCCGCCAACTTCCTGATCGAGGGCTTCACCGCCTCGGTCGCGCAGCACGAGGGCGCGGTGCTCTACGTCGAGCTGCCGGCCGCCGTCGAGCTCACCATCAAGCACACCGACCCGGGCGTGCAGGGCGACCGCTCCACCGGCGGCACCAAGCCGGCCACCCTGGAGACCGGTTACGAGATCGGCGTCCCGCTCTTCATCACCACCGGTGAGAAGATCAAGGTCGACACCCGCACCGGCGACTACCTCGGCCGGGTGAACAGCTAACCGTGGCTGCCCGGAACAAGGCCCGCAAGCGCGCCTTCCAGATCCTCTTCGAGGCCGACCAGCGCGGTGAGTCCGTGCAGACGGTCCTCGCGGACTGGGTGCGGCACTCGCGGTCCGACGACCGTCAGCCGCCGGTCGCCGAGTACACGATGCAGCTCGTCGAGGGATACGCGGGCCACGTGGCCCGCATCGACGACCTGATCTCGACGTACGCGGTGGACTGGACGCTCGACCGGATGCCGGTCGTCGACCGGAACATCCTGCGGCTCGGCACGTACGAGCTGGTCTGGGAGGACGAGACGCCCGACGCGGTCGTCATCGACGAGGCCGTCCAGTTGGCGAAGGAGTTCTCCACGGACGACTCCCCGGCCTTCGTGAACGGGATGCTCGCCCGTTTCAAGGACCTCAAGCCGAGCCTGCGCCGCGACTAGCCTCCGGTTCGGGACAAGGCCTACGAAGGGCCCGCGGCACACACTGTGCCGCGGGCCCTTCGCCGTGGTGCCACCAGCCGTGCGGGGGTGTGCGAAAGCCGTCGGGCCCGGTGGGAGCGAGTGCTCCCACCGGGCCCGACGGCACGTTTCTGCTGAAGGGGCGTCAGCCCTCTTCGTGGGCGACCGCGCGGCGCGCGTCCGCGTCCAGGACGCCCCAGCTGATCAGCTGCTCGGTCAGCACCGAGGGCGACTGGTCGTAGATGACGGCAAGGGTGCGCAGGTCGTCCTGGCGGATCGAGAGGACCTTGCCGTTGTAGTCACCCCGCTGCGACTGGATGGTCGCCGCGTAGCGCTGCAGCGGGCCCGCCTTCTCCGGCGGAACGTGCGCGAGGCGCTCAAGGTCGAGGACCAGCTTCGGCGGCGGCTCGGCGGCCCCGCCCGGCGTGGTGCCCGGCAGCAGCTCCTGCACCGGAACGCCGTAGAAGTCCGCCAGCTCGGCAAGGCGCTGTACGGTCACGGCGCGGTCGCCACGCTCGTACGACCCGACCACGACGGCCTTCCAGCGGCCCTGGGACTTCTCCTCCACGCCGTGGAGGGAGAGGCCCTGCTGGGTGCGGATGGCGCGGAGCTTGGCCCCGAGCTGTTTTGCGTATTCGCTGGACATATAGCTCCCCGGACGCTGTGACAACGTGCGGCTCCGCCGCGCGGCTGTAACTCACTGTGAGGTTACGCAGCGTTACTTGGCCGCGTCAAGCCGAATGGTCCACACCCGCGCCCCGGAGGAGTGACAGGCTCCGCGTGGGCCGGGCCCTCCAGGTCACGGCGATCCGTCGGGCCCACTCACCCGTTCGGGTGACGGCCCGGTGCCGGGCGGCTCCCGGCCCCTGGTACCGTTGGTGACGCAATTCCGGCGTCCTTTAAGGTCCGTCCCGTGAGGCGGAGAAGGAGGTCCGTTTCATATGGACACGCAGCACCCGCAGAACCAGCAGGATCCGGCGCACCCCGATGCGGCGCGGCCCGTTCTCGAAGGCCCCGACATCGCCCGCGTCCTGACCCGTATCGCCCACGAGATCGTCGAACGCGCCAAGGGCGCCGACGACGTGGTGCTCCTCGGCATCCCGACCCGCGGCGTCCACCTCGCCGAGCGGCTCGCCGTGAAGCTCGAGGGGATCACCGGGCGCAAGACCCCGGTCGGCTCGCTCGACATCACCATGTACCGCGACGACCTGCGGCTGAAGCCCGCCCGGGCGCTCGGGCGCACCGAGATCCCCGGCGACGGGGTCGACGGCCGTCTGGTCGTGCTCGTCGACGACGTCCTCTTCTCCGGCCGCACCATCCGCGCCGCCCTCGACGCGCTCGGCGACATCGGCCGCCCCCGCGCCGTCCAGCTCGCGGTCCTTGTCGACCGCGGCCACCGCGAACTCCCGATCCGCGCCGACTACGTCGGCAAGAACCTCCCCACGTCGCTGCGGGAGACGGTCAAGGTCCAGCTCGCCGAGGAGGACGGCCGCGACGCCGTGCTGCTCGGTGTCAAGCAGACCGCCCCGGCCGGCGAGCAGTAGGCCCACACCCCTCCGTACGGACCGCTCGGACCCGTACGGCCTGCTTCTGCGCGCCCGCATGCCCCAACCTCCACCACACCTGGAGAACCCCCAGATGATGCGTCACCTCATCTCGGCCGCCGACCTCACCCGCGACGACGCCGTCCTCATCCTCGACACCGCCGAGGAGATGGCCCGCGTCTCCGACCGGCCGATAAAGAAGCTCCCCGCCCTGCGCGGCCGCACGATCTGCAACCTCTTCTTCGAGGACTCGACCCGCACCCGGATCTCGTTCGAGGCCGCCGAGAAGCGCCTGTCGGCCGACGTCATCAACTTCGCCGCCAAGGGCTCCTCGGTCTCCAAGGGCGAGTCCCTCAAGGACACCGCGCAGACCCTGGAGGCCATGGGCGTCGACGCCGTCGTCATCCGGCACAGCGCGTCCGGCGCCCCCTACCGCCTGGCCACCTCCGGCTGGATCGACGCCCCCGTCATCAACGCCGGCGACGGCACCCACCAGCACCCCACCCAGGCGCTGCTCGACGCGTTCACCATGCGCCGCCGCCTGGTCGGCAAGGACGCGCTCGGCCAGGACCTGGCCGGCAAGCGCGTCACCCTCGTGGGCGACGTGCTGCACAGCCGGGTGGCCCGCTCCAACGTCGACCTGCTGCACACCCTCGGCGCCGAGGTCACCCTGGTGGCCCCGCCGACGCTGCTGCCGGTCGGCGTCGAGCACTGGACCTGCGACGTGTCGTACGACCTGGACGCCGTGCTGCCGAAGTCCGACGCGGTGATGATGCTGCGTGTGCAGCGCGAACGCATGAACGCCGCCTTCTTCCCGACCGAGCGCGAGTACTCGCGGCGCTACGGGCTCGACGGCGGGCGCATGGCGAAGATGCCGGAGCACGGCATCGTCATGCACCCCGGCCCGATGGTGCGCGGCATGGAGATCACCGCCGAGGTCGCCGACTCCGACCGCTGCACGGTCGTCGAGCAGGTCGCCAACGGCGTCCACACCCGCATGGCGGTCCTGTACCTGCTGCTCGGTGGCAACGAGCCCGCCGTCAGTCACGCCCGTCCCACCGATTCGGAGAACAAGTAACCATGAGCAAGATCCTTATCCGTGGTGCGAGGGTCCTCGGCGGCGAGGTCCAGGACGTCCTGATCGACGGCGAGACCATCGCCGCCGTCGGCACCGGTCTGGACGCCGAGGGCGCGACCGTGGTCGACGCCGAGGGCCAGATCCTGCTGCCGGGCCTGGTCGACCTGCACACCCACCTGCGCGAGCCCGGCCGCGAGGACTCCGAGACCGTCCTCACCGGCACCCAGGCGGCCGCACGCGGCGGCTACACCTCCGTCTTCGCCATGGCCAACACCTTCCCCGTCGCCGACACGGCGGGCGTCGTCGAGCAGGTCTGGCGGCTCGGCAAGGAGTCCGGTTACTGCGACGTCCAGCCCATCGGTGCCGTCACCGTGGGCCTGGAGGGCAAGCAGCTCTCCGAGCTCGGCGCCATGCACGACTCCGCCGCCGGCGTCACGGTCTTCTCCGACGACGGCAAGTGCGTCGACGACGCCGTGATCATGCGCCGCGCCCTGGAGTACGTGAAGGCCTTCGGCGGAGTCGTCGCCCAGCACGCCCAGGAGCCCCGGCTGACCGAGGGCGCCCAGATGAACGAGGGCGTCGTCTCGGCCGAGCTCGGCCTCGGCGGCTGGCCCGCCGTCGCCGAGGAGTCGATCATCGCCCGCGACGTGCTGCTCGCCGAGCACGTCGGCTCCCGCGTGCACATCTGCCACCTGTCGACCGCCGGCTCCGTCGAGATCGTCCGCTGGGCCAAGTCCCGCGGCATCGACGTGACCGCCGAGGTCACCCCGCACCACCTGCTCCTCACCGACGAGCTGGTCCGCTCGTACAACCCGGTCTACAAGGTCAACCCGCCGCTGCGCACCGAGAAGGACGTGCTCGCCCTGCGCGAGGCGCTGGCCGACGGCACGATCGACATCGTCGCCACCGACCACGCCCCGCACCCGCACGAGGACAAGGACTGCGAGTGGGCCGCGGCCGCCATGGGCATGGTCGGCCTGGAGACCGCGCTCTCCGTCGTCCAGCACACGATGGTCGAGACCGGTCTGCTCGACTGGGCCGGCGTCGCCGACCGCATGTCCCACAAGCCCGCCCGGATCGGGCAGGCCACGGGCCACGGCCGCCCCGTCTCGGCAGGCGAACCCGCCAACCTGACCCTGGTCGATCCGGCATACCGTGGTGAGGTGAACCCCGCGGGCTTCGCCTCCCGCAGCCGCAACACCCCCTACGAGGGCCGCGAGCTGCCCGGGCGCATCACGCACACCTTCCTGCGGGGCCGGGCAACGGTCGTGGACGGGAAGCTGGCGTGACGTACGCATCACTGATCAATCTGGCCGCCGAGGAGAAGTCCGCCGAGGTGACCAACTGGGGCGGACGGATCGGCTGGCTCGTCGGGCTCGCGCTCTTTGTGGCGCTCGTCTACTGGCTGATGCGCCAGGGCTGGCAGTGGCGCGGCCGCCTCCAGGCCGACCTGCCGGACCTGCCCGCCCGCCCCGGAGGCGGCGAGCCGCCGCTGCCTGGGATGCCCGAGACGCCGGGCGAGGCGAAACTGAGGCTGAGCGGCCGCTACCACGGCTCCACCACCGCCGGGCAGTGGCTCGACCGCATCGTGGCGCACGGCCTCGGCGTCCGCAGCAAGGCCGAGCTCACCCTGACGGACGCGGGCCTGGACGTCGTACGCCCCGGCGCGAACGACTTCTTCGTCCCGGCCGCCCAGCTGCGCGGGGCCCGGCTCGACAAGGGCATCGCGGGCAAGGTCCTCACCGAGGGCGGACTGCTCGTCGTCACCTGGAGCCACGGCGACAGGCTCATCGACTCGGGCTTCCGATCCGACCGCGCCGAGCAGCACGCGGCCTGGGTCGAAGCCATCAACTCCATGACCATCCACACCACCACGACGGAAGGCGCCGCACGATGACGACCTCCACCCGGGGAGCCGCCAAAGCTCCCGCCGTACTCGTCCTGGAGGACGGCCGGATCTTCCGCGGCCGGGCCTACGGGGCCGTGGGGGAGACCTTCGGCGAGGCCGTGTTCTCCACCGGCATGACCGGCTACCAGGAGACCCTCACCGACCCGTCGTACCACCGCCAGGTCGTCGTGATGACCGCCCCGCACGTCGGCAACACCGGCGTGAACGACGAGGACCCCGAGTCCGGGCGCATCTGGGTGGCCGGCTACGTCGTGCGCGACCCCGCCCGCACCCCCTCCAACTGGCGCTCGCGCCGCTCCCTGGACGACGAGCTGGTACAGCAGGGCGTCGTCGGGATCTCCGGCATCGACACCCGCGCGCTCACCCGCCACCTGCGCGAGCGCGGCGCCATGCGCGTCGGCATCTTCTCCGGCGACGCGGTCGCCGAGGACGCCGCGCTGCTCGCCCGCGTGAAGGAAGCGCCCCAGATGGCCGGCGCGAACCTCTCCGCCGAGGTCGCCACCAAGGAGACCTACGTCGTCCCCGCGATCGGCGAGAAGCGCTTCACCGTCGCCGCCGTCGACCTCGGCATCAAGGGCATGACCCCGCACCGCATGGCCGAGCGCGGCATCGAGGTGCACGTGCTGCCCGCGACCGCCACCGCCGAGGACGTGTACGCCGTCAACCCCGACGGCGTGTTCTTCTCCAACGGCCCGGGCGACCCGGCCACCGCCGACGGCCCCGTCGCCGTGATGCGGGCGGTCCTGGAGCGCGGGACGCCGCTGTTCGGCATCTGCTTCGGCAACCAGATCCTGGGCCGCGCGCTCGGCTTCGGCACCTACAAGCTGAAGTACGGCCACCGCGGCATCAACCAGCCGGTGCAGGACCGCACCACCGGCAAGGTCGAGGTCACCGCGCACAACCACGGCTTCGCCGTCGACGCGCCGCTCGACAAGGTCTCGGACACGCCCTTCGGGCGCGCCGAGGTCTCCCACGTCTGCCTGAACGACCAGGTCGTCGAGGGCCTCCAGCTGCTCGACCGGCCGGCCTTCAGCGTCCAGTACCACCCCGAGGCGGCCGCGGGCCCGCACGACGCCGCGTACCTCTTCGACCGCTTCGTATCTTTGATGGAGGCCGAGCGTGCCTAAGCGCACCGACATCCAGTCCGTCCTGGTCATCGGCTCCGGACCGATCGTCATCGGCCAGGCAGCCGAGTTCGACTACTCCGGCACCCAGGCCTGCCGCATCCTCAAGGCCGAGGGACTCAGGGTCATCCTGGTCAACTCCAACCCGGCCACGATCATGACCGACCCGGAGATCGCCGACGCCACCTACGTCGAGCCGATCACCCCCGAGTTCGTCGAGAAGATCATCGCCAAGGAGCGCCCCGACGCCCTCCTGCCCACCCTCGGCGGCCAGACCGCGCTCAACACCGCGATCTCCATGCACGAGCAGGGCGTCCTGGAGAAGTACGGCGTCGAGCTGATCGGCGCCAACGTCGAGGCCATCAACAAGGGCGAGGACCGCGACCTGTTCAAGGGCGTCGTCGAGGCCGTCAAGGCGAAGATCGGCTACGGCGAGTCCGCCCGCTCCGTCATCTGCCACTCCATGGAGGACGTCCTGGCGGGCGTCGAGGAGCTCGGCGGCTACCCGGTCGTCGTGCGCCCCTCCTTCACCATGGGCGGCGCCGGCTCCGGCTTCGCCCACGACGAGGAGGAGCTGCGCCGCATCGCGGGCCAGGGCCTCACGCTCTCGCCGACCACCGAGGTGCTCCTGGAGGAGTCCATCCTCGGCTGGAAGGAGTACGAGCTGGAGCTGATGCGCGACAAGAACGACAACGTCGTGGTCGTCTGCTCCATCGAGAACTTCGACCCGATGGGCGTGCACACCGGCGACTCGATCACCGTCGCGCCCTCCATGACGCTGACCGACCGCGAGTACCAGCGGCTGCGCGACATCGGCATCGCGATCATCCGCGAGGTCGGCGTCGACACCGGCGGCTGCAACATCCAGTTCGCGATCAACCCGGACGACGGCCGCGTCATCGTCATCGAGATGAACCCGCGCGTCTCGCGGTCCTCCGCGCTCGCCTCGAAGGCCACCGGCTTCCCGATCGCCAAGATCGCCGCCAAGCTGGCCATCGGCTACACGCTGGACGAGGTCCCCAACGACATCACCGAGAAGACGCCGGCCTCCTTCGAGCCGACCCTCGACTACGTCGTCGTGAAGGCCCCGCGCTTCGCCTTCGAGAAGTTCCCCTCGGCCGACTCCACCCTCACCACCACCATGAAGTCGGTGGGCGAGGCCATGGCGATCGGCCGCAACTTCACCGAGGCCCTCCAGAAGGCGCTGCGCTCCCTGGAGAAGAAGGGCTCGCAGTTCGACTTCACGGGCCCGGTCGGCGACAAGGACGTGCTCCTCGAGGAGGCCAAGCGGCCGACCGACGGGCGCATCAACACCGTCATGTACGCGATCCGCGCGGGCGCCACCCAGGAGGAGGTCTTCGAGTCCACGAAGATCGACCCCTGGTTCGTCGACCAGCTCTTCCTCATCAAGGAGATCGCCGACGAGCTGGCCGCCGCCGACAAGCTCGGCCCCGAGCTGCTCGCCGAGGCCAAGCGGCACGGCTTCTCCGACGCCCAGATCGCCGGGATCCGCGGCCTGCGCGAGGACGTGGTCCGCGAGGTCCGCCACGCCCTCGGTGTACGCCCGGTCTACAAGACGGTCGACACCTGTGCTGCCGAGTTCGCCGCCAAGACCCCGTACTTCTACTCCTCGTACGACGAGGAGAGCGAGGTCGCGCCGCGCACCAAGCCCGCCGTGATCATCCTGGGCTCGGGCCCCAACCGCATCGGCCAGGGCATCGAGTTCGACTACTCCTGCGTCCACGCCTCCTTCGCGCTGAGCGACGCGGGCTACGAGACCGTGATGGTCAACTGCAACCCGGAGACCGTCTCCACCGACTACGACACCTCCGACCGGCTCTACTTCGAGCCGCTCACCCTGGAGGACGTCCTGGAGATCGTCCACGCCGAGACCCTCGCGGGACCGGTCGCGGGCGTCGTCGTCCAGCTCGGCGGCCAGACCCCGCTGGGCCTGTCGCAGGCGCTCAAGGACAACGGCGTCCCGGTGGTGGGCACCTCGCCCGAGGCCATCCACGCAGCCGAGGACCGCGGCGCCTTCGGCCGCGTGCTCGCCGAGGCCGGCCTGCCCGCGCCCAAGCACGGCACCGCCACCACCTTCGCGGGCGCCAAGGCCATCGCCGACGAGATCGGCTACCCCGTCCTCGTACGCCCGTCGTACGTGCTCGGCGGCCGCGGCATGGAGATCGTGTACGACGAGGAGCGGCTGGCCTCGTACATCGCCGAGTCCACCGAGATCAGCCCGACCCGCCCGGTGCTGGTCGACCGGTTCCTGGACGACGCGATCGAGATCGACGTGGACGCCCTCTACGACGGCACCGAGCTCTACCTCGGCGGCGTCATGGAGCACATCGAGGAGGCCGGCATCCACTCCGGCGACTCGGCGTGCGCGCTGCCCCCGATCACGCTGGGCGGCTTCGACATCAAGCGGCTGCGCGCCTCGACGGAGGCCATCGCCAAGGGCGTCGGCGTCCGCGGCCTGATCAACATCCAGTTCGCGATGGCGGGTGACATCCTCTACGTCCTGGAGGCCAACCCGCGCGCCTCGCGCACCGTGCCCTTCACCTCGAAGGCGACCGCGGTGCCGCTCGCCAAGGCCGCGGCCCGCATCTCGCTGGGCGCCACCGTCGCCGAGCTGCGCGCCGAGGGCATGCTGCCCAGGGAGGGCGACGGCGGCACCCTGCCGCTGGACGCGCCGATCTCCGTCAAGGAGGCCGTGATGCCGTGGAGCCGCTTCCGCGACGTCCACGGGCGCGGCGTCGACACGGTGCTCGGCCCGGAGATGCGCTCCACCGGCGAAGTCATGGGCATCGACTCGGTGTTCGGCACCGCGTACGCCAAGTCGCAGGCGGGCGCCTACGGCCCGCTGCCGACCAAGGGCCGCGCGTTCATCTCGGTCGCCAACCGGGACAAGCGCACGATGATCTTCCCGGCGCGCGAACTGGTCGCCCACGGCTTCGAGTTGCTCGCCACCTCCGGCACCGCCGAGGTGCTGCGCCGCAACGGCATCAACGCCACGGTCGTGCGCAAGCTGAGTGAGGGCGAGGGCCCGAACGGCGAGAAGACGATCGTCCAGCTCATCCACGACGGCGAGGTCGACCTCATCGTCAACACCCCGTACGGCACCGGGGGCCGCCTCGACGGCTACGAGATCCGGACGGCGGCGGTGGCCCGCTCCGTGCCGTGTCTGACCACCGTCCAGGCGCTCGCCGCGGCCGTCCAGGGCATCGACGCCCTCAACCACGGTGACGTGGGGGTGCGTTCCCTCCAGGAACACGCGGAACACCTGACCGCGGCCCGCGACTAGCAGACGGCGACGAGGGGGACACCGGAAACGGTGTCCCCCTCTTCATGAGCCCCTGAGGACACCGAACATGTACAAGCTCTTCTTCAACCTCGTCTTCAAGCGGATGGACCCCGAACAGGCCCACCACCTGGCCTTCCGCTGGATCCGCCTCGCGGCCCGCGTCCCCGTCCTGCGCACGTTCGTCGCCGCGGTCCTCGCGCCCCGCTACAAGGAGCTGCGCACCGAGGCGCTGGGCCTGCGCATGCACGGCCCGTTCGGCCTCGCGGCCGGCTTCGACAAGAACGCGGTCGCGATCGACGGCATGGCGATGCTCGGCTTCGACCACATCGAGATCGGCACGGTCACCGGCGAGCCCCAGCCGGGCAACCCGAAGAAGCGCCTGTTCCGGCTCGTGCCGGACCGCGCGCTGATCAACCGCATGGGCTTCAACAACGAGGGCTCCGCGGCGGTGGCCGAGCGCCTGGCGGCCCGCAAGGCCGTGTTCCGCACGACGGTCGGCGTCAACATCGGCAAGACGAAGGTCGTCCCCGAGGCCGAGGCCGCCGCCGACTACGTGAAGTCCACCGAGCGCCTGGCCGCCCACGCCGACTACCTCGTGGTGAACGTCTCCTCGCCGAACACCCCGGGCCTGCGCAACCTCCAGGCCACCGAGTCGCTGCGCCCGCTGCTGACCGCCGTGCGCGAGGCCGCCGACCGCAGCGTGACCGGCCGCCGCGTGCCGCTCCTCGTGAAGATCGCCCCCGACCTCGCCGACGCGGACATCGACGCGGTCGCCGACCTCGCCGTGGAGCTCGGCCTGGACGGCATCATCGCCACGAACACGACGATCGCCCGGGAGGGGCTCGGCCTCAAGTCCCCGGCCGACCTCGTCAAGGAGACCGGCGGCCTGTCCGGTGCCCCGCTCAAGGAGCGCTCCCTGGAGGTCCTCGGCCGGCTGTACGCCCGCGTCGGCGACCGGCTCGTCCTGATCGGGGTCGGCGGCATCGAGAACGCCGAGGACGCCTGGCAGCGCATCCTGGCCGGTGCCACCCTGGTCCAGGGCTACAGCGCCTTCATCTACGAGGGCCCCTTCTGGGGCCGCGCGATCCACAAGGGCCTCGCCGCCCGGCTCGCCACCTCCCCGTACGCGACGCTCGCCGAGGCCGTCGGCGCCGAGACCCGGAAGAAGGCCGCCGCATGATCCCCTTCGGTACCCGACTGCGCGAGGCGATGGACACCCGCGGCCCCCTGTGCGTGGGCATCGACCCGCACGCGTCCCTGCTCGCGGACTGGGGCCTGAACGACGACATCGCGGGCCTGGAGCGCTTCACCCGGACCACGGTGGAGGCCCTGGCCGACCGGGTCGCGGTCCTCAAGCCGCAGTCCGCGTTCTTCGAGCGGTTCGGCTCGCGCGGCGTCGCCGTCCTGGAGAAGGCGGTGGAGGAGGCCCGGGCGGCCGGCACGCTGGTCCTGATGGACGCCAAGCGCGGCGACATCGGCTCCACGATGGCGGCGTACGCGGCCACCTACCTGGACCCGGCCTCCCCCCTCTTCTCGGACGCGGTGACCGTCTCGCCGTACCTCGGCTTCGGCTCGCTGCGCCCGGCGCTCGACCTCGCGGCCAAGTCCGGCTCGGGCGTCTTCGTGCTGGCCCTGACCTCCAACCCGGAGGGCGCCGAGGTCCAGCGCTCGACGGCGGCCGACGGCCGACCGCTGGCCCAGCTGATGCTGGACCACATGGCGGCCGAGAACGCGCAGGCGGCGCCGATGGGCTCGGTGGGCGCCGTGGTCGGCGCGACGCTCGGCGACGCCGGGGTCGACCTCGACATCAACGGCCCGCTGCTCGCCCCCGGCATCGGCGCCCAGGGCGCGACCCCGGCCGACCTCCCCGGCGTCTTCGGCGCCGCCGTGCGCAACGTGGTCCCGAGCGTCAGCCGCGGCGTCCTGCGCCACGGCCCGGACGTGAGCGCCCTGCGCGAGGCGGCCACGCGCTACGCCGACGAGGTCCGCGCGGCGATCCCGGGGGCGTGATCGGGGGCGGGGGGGGGGGGGGGGGGGGGGGGGGCCAGGGGAGCACCCTTTCCCCTACGTCTTGGGACGGTACAAAAACCCGCCCTCA
>NZ_JBWKKJ010000008.1:377674-470497 GCF_056431605.1 Streptomyces sp. NPDC045846
CACAACTCTCTCCTTTCACCCTCTGGGCGTCGGTGCCCCCCCCCCCCCCCCCCCATCCCCCCCCCCCCCCCCCCCCCCCCCCGCTTCCCGGACGTGCCGGGACGGCCCAGGACCCGGTCCGCGGAACGCGAAACGGCCCGTCGGCGGAGGCCGCGGGGCACGCGCACACGGAACGTTGACAATTTCCTTACTCAAAACCAGGGTGTTTTGTCCGGAAAGTCCCGGTCGGCTGAGGCTGACCAGGACTTTTCGTCTGTTCTCGCTGACTGGAGCGGCCTTGGCCGCTAGTCTCCGACGAGAGCAGACGAGCACGTGCGCGAGTGCGTTGTTCGTTGCTCGCCTGGTGTGGGGCGATTAGGTTCCTCACCGGTCCGTATCCGACAGTTCGACATCCGAGGTGACGTAGGCGTGGCTCTTCCGCCCCTTACCCCTGAACAGCGCGCAGCCGCGCTCGAAAAGGCCGCCGCGGCTCGCCGGGAGCGGGCCGAGGTCAAGAATCGACTCAAGCACTCCGGCGCCTCGCTCCACGAGGTCATCAAGTCGGGCCAGGAGAACGACGTCATCGGGAAGATGAAGGTCTCCGCCCTCCTTGAGTCCCTGCCCGGCGTGGGCAAGGTCCGTGCCAAGCAGATCATGGAGCGGCTCGGCATCTCCGAGAGCCGCCGCGTGCGGGGGCTCGGCTCCAATCAGATCGCGTCCCTTGAGCGCGAGTTCGGCGGCTCCGGGGCCTGACGTCTCGGGCATACCCGAGAAGCTGGAATAATCGCCGCATGGCAGCAACACCCCGGGGGACCACCCCCGTACCCCCGGACGCACGTCCGCGGCTGACCGTGCTCTCCGGCCCCTCCGGGGTCGGCAAGAGCACGGTCGTCGCTCATATGCGCAAGGTCCACCCCGAGGTCTGGCTCTCGGTGTCGGCGACGACCCGCAAGCCGCGCCCCGGCGAGCGCCACGGCGTGCAGTACTTCTTCGTGGACGACGAGGAGTTCGACAAGCTCGTCGCCAACGGCGAACTGCTCGAATGGGCCGAGTTCGCGGGGAACCGTTACGGCACCCCGCGCAACGCCGTGCTCGAGCGCCTCGAAGCGGGCGAGCCCGTGCTCCTGGAGATCGACCTCCAGGGCGCCCGGCTCGTACGCGGCTCGATGCCCGAGGCCCAGCTCGTCTTCCTCGCGCCGCCGAGCTGGGACGAACTGGTCCGCCGGCTCACCGGCCGGGGCACCGAGGCACCCGAGGTCATCGAGCGCCGCCTGGCCGCCGCGAAGGTCGAGCTGGCCGCCGAGGCCGAGTTCGACACCACCCTGGTCAACACCTCGGTCGAGGACGTGGCCCGTGAGCTGCTAGCCTTGATGCGAGTTGTTTGATCGGGTCGTGTGACGTCATTCACCTGACGCCGATGTGGTTCACGCCACCTCGGCCGGTGCTTGACCGACGCCCGACTGACATCCGACTCACATCTTCGATCCCCATCGGAAGGCAGAGAGTGTCCTCTTCCATTACCGCGCCCGAGGGCATCATCAACCCTCCGATTGATGAGCTCCTCGAGGCCACCGACTCGAAGTACAGCCTGGTGATCTACGCGGCCAAGCGTGCCCGCCAGATCAACGCGTACTACTCGCAGCTCGGTGAGGGCCTGCTCGAGTACGTCGGCCCGCTGGTGGACACCCACGTCCACGAGAAGCCGCTCTCGATCGCGCTCCGCGAGATCAACGCGGGTCTGCTGACCTCCGAGGCCATCGAGGGCCCCGCCCAGTAGGCACAGAACGTTCCACCACAGGCCCGGCAGCGCGACTGCCGGGCCTGTGGTGTGTCATGGGTACGTACACGCATCAGGCGCGCGGGGAGAGGCGAGTTTTCCGATGGCCAAGCCGAAGGTCGTTCTGGGGGTCAGCGGCGGCATCGCCGCCTACAAGGCGTGCGAGCTGCTGCGGCGGCTGACCGAGTCGGGGCACGACGTCCGGGTGGTGCCGACCGCGTCGGCGCTCCACTTCGTCGGGGCCGCCACCTGGTCGGCGCTCTCGGGCCACCCCGTCTCGACCGAGGTCTGGTCGGACGTCCACGAGGTGCCGCACGTGCGGATCGGGCAGGACGCCGACCTGGTGATCGTGGCGCCCGCCACCGCCGACATGCTGGCCAAGGCCGCCCACGGGCTGGCCGACGACCTGCTGACCAACACCCTGCTCACCGCCCGGTGCCCGGTCGTCTTCGCACCCGCGATGCACACCGAGATGTGGGAGCACCCCGCCACCCAGGAGAACGTGGCGACCCTGCGCCGCCGCGGCGCGGTCGTCGTCGAGCCCGCCGTCGGCCGCCTCACCGGCGTCGACACCGGCAAGGGCCGGCTGCCCGACCCCAGCGAGCTCTTCGAGCTCTGCCGCCGGGTGCTCGCGCGGGGGAGCGCCGAGCGGGATCTGGCCGGACGGCACGTGGTGATCAGCGCGGGCGGCACGCGCGAGCCCCTCGACCCCGTCCGCTATCTCGGCAACCGCTCCTCCGGCAAGCAGGGGTACGCCCTCGCGCGGACCGCCGTCGCCCGGGGGGCCAGGGTCACCCTGATCGAGGCCAACACCGGGCTCGCGGACCCGGCGGGCGCCGACGTGGTCCGCGTCGGCACCGCCGTCCAGCTGCGCGAGGCCGTCCTGAAGGCCGCGGCCGACGCCGACGCCGTGGTCATGGCGGCCGCGGTGGCCGACTTCCGGCCGCAGACGTACGCCGCCGGGAAGATCAAGAAGAAGGACGGCGAGGAGCCCGCGCCGCTCACCCTCGTGCGCAATCCGGACATCCTCGCCGAGATCTCCGCGCACCGGGCCACCCCTGAGCAACTGGTCGTGGGCTTCGCCGCCGAGACGGACGACGTCCTCGCCAACGGCCGCCTCAAGCTGGAGCGCAAGGGGTGCGACCTGCTCGTCGTCAACGAGGTCGGCGAGCGCAAGACGTTCGGCTCCGAGGAGAACGAGGCCGTCGTGCTGGGGGCCGACGGCTCCGAGACGCCGGTCCCGTACGGCCCCAAGGAAGCCCTCGCCGATGTGGTGTGGGATCTGGTGGGCAGGCGTTTCGGACAAACGGACGCCACCTCCGCAGAGCCCGCCTGACGCGGTGGGACCGCGTACCGCGCCGTGATCCCGGGCCGGCCGGTCCGCTGCCCCGGACACCGGGGCGGCCGGATCCGGAGATCCGCGGACTCCACGGATCGAGACACGTGGTCCATCGAACAGAACCGACCGATAAACTGGTCTCGGAACGCAGCCGGGCGCAGCTCCCGGCGCGACCTACCATGATCAGCCAGCAGCCGCTGCAACCCCAGGGAGCGTTGTGTCCCGTCGTCTCTTCACCTCGGAGTCTGTGACCGAGGGTCACCCCGACAAGATCGCTGACCAGATCAGCGACACGATCCTCGACGCGCTCCTGCGCGAGGACCCGACCTCCCGCGTCGCCGTGGAGACCCTCATCACCACGGGCCTGGTGCACGTGGCCGGAGAGGTCACCACCAAGGCCTACGCGCCGATCGCCCAGCTCGTGCGCGACAAGATCCTGGAAATCGGCTACGACTCGTCGAAGAAGGGCTTCGACGGCGCCTCCTGCGGCGTCTCGGTGTCCATCGGCGCCCAGTCCCCGGACATCGCCCAGGGTGTCGACACCGCCTACGAGACGCGGGTCGAGGGCGACGAGGACGAGCTCGACAAGCAGGGCGCGGGCGACCAGGGCCTGATGTTCGGCTACGCCACGGACGAGACGCCCGAGCTGATGCCGCTCCCGATCCACCTCGCGCACCGCCTCTCGCGGCGCCTGACCGAGGTGCGCAAGAACGGGACCATCCCCTACCTGCGCCCCGACGGCAAGACCCAGGTCACCATCGAGTACGACGGCGACAAGGCCGTCCGCCTCGACACGGTCGTCGTCTCCACGCAGCACGCGAGCGACATCGACCTGGAGTCGCTGCTCGCCCCCGACATCCGCGAGTTCGTCGTCGAGCACGTCCTGGGGCAGCTCGTCGAGGACGGCATCAAGCTGGACACCGACGGCTACCGCCTGCTGGTCAACCCGACCGGCCGCTTCGAGATCGGCGGCCCGATGGGCGACGCGGGTCTGACCGGCCGCAAGATCATCATCGACACCTACGGCGGCATGGCCCGCCACGGCGGCGGCGCCTTCTCGGGCAAGGACCCGTCGAAGGTCGACCGCTCGGCCGCGTACGCCATGCGCTGGGTCGCCAAGAACGTCGTGGCCGCGGGCCTCGCCGCGCGCTGCGAGGTCCAGGTCGCGTACGCGATCGGCAAGGCCGAGCCGGTGGGTCTGTTCGTCGAGACGTTCGGCACCAACACGGTCGACAACGAGAAGATCGAGACCGCGATCACCGAGGTCTTCGACCTTCGCCCGGCCGCGATCATCCGCGACCTCGACCTGCTCCGCCCGATCTACGCCCAGACCGCGGCGTACGGCCACTTCGGCCGCGAGCTCCCCGACTTCACCTGGGAGCGCACGGACCGCGTGGACGCCCTGCGCAGGGCCGCCGGCCTGTAACCGAACCGGCGCACCCCACGAGGGCCCCGGACCGAACGCGGTCCGGGGCCCTCGTGCGCCCGCCGGCCGTCCGCCCACCGCCGTTGTCAGTCCGGTCTGGTAGGAATTTGGCTGTGAGCAGCGAGAACGAACGCGGGGGCGCCCAGGGGGATGGGCCGGAGCAGCTTGCGCTCATTCGGGAGACGGTGCGGGGGGCCAAGGTGCCCCGGGCCAAGCCGCGGACCTGGCGGGGGGCGGCGCTCGCCAAGGAGCTGCCGGTCGCCCGGGTCGTGGTGAACAAGGGGGTGCTCCACCTCGACCAGTACTTCGACTACGCCGTGCCCGAGGAGCTCGACGCCGACGCGCAGCCGGGGGTCCGCGTGCGGGTGCGCTTCGGGGCCGGGACGCGCAACGTGCGGGACGGGCGCCGGGAGGGCGGCGGGCTGATCGACGGATTCGTCGTCGAGCGGCGGGCCGAGTCCGACTACGCGGGCCCGCTGGCCGCGCTGGCCGGCGTCGTTTCGCCCGAGCGCGTGCTCAGCGCGGAGATGCTGGCGCTCGCCCGCGCCGTGGCGGACCGGTACGCGGGCAGCCTCGCCGACGTGCTGCAACTAGCCGTCCCGCCCCGGAACGCCCGGGCCGAGGCCAAGCCGTCGCCCGAACCGCCCCCGCCGCCGCCCGAGCCCGCCGCCGGGAGCTGGGAGCGGTATCAGCAAGGGCCCGCGTTCCTCCGGGCGTTGGCCACCGGCGGCGCGCCCCGCGCGGTGTGGACCGCGCTGCCCGGGCCGCACTGGGCCGAGGAGATCGCGCGGGCCGTCGGGGCGACGCTCGCCTCCGGCCGGGGCGCCCTCGTGGTCGTGCCGGACGGGCGCGCCGCGGGCCGGGTGGACGCGGCGCTGACCGCCCTGCTCGGCGAGGGGCGGCACGCGCTGCTGACCGCCGAGTCCGGGCCGGAGCGGCGCTACCGGCAGTGGCTCGCGGTGCGGCGCGGCGCGGTGCGGGCCGTGGTCGGTACCCGCGCGGCCATGTTCGCGCCGGTCGAGAACCTCGGGCTCGTCGTGGTGTGGGAGGACGGCGACTCCAGCCACAGCGACGACAACGCGCCCTTCCCCCATGTGCGGGAGGTGCTCGAACTGCGGGCCGCGCACGACAAGTGCGGCTTCCTGCTCGGGAGTACGAGCTGCACGGTGGAGGCCGCGCAGTTGGTGCAGAGCGGATGGGCCGCCCCCCTGGTCGCCGACCGCACGGTCGCCCGCGCCGCCGCCCCGCTGGTGCGCACCGTCGGGGACGGGGAGCTGGCGCGCGACGAGGCCGCGCGGGCGGCCCGGCTGCCGAGTCTGGCCTGGCAGGCGGTGCGCGAGGGGCTGAAGAGCGGCCCCGTCCTGGTGCAGGTGCCCCGGCGTGGCTACGCGCCCCGGCTGGCCTGCGCCCGCTGCCGTGAGCCGGCCCGGTGCGGGCGGTGCGCCGGTCCGCTCCAGGCGCCGGACGAGCGGGAGCTGAGGTGCGCCTGGTGCGGGACGGCGGAGGCCGACTGGCACTGCGCGCAGTGCGGCGCGCACCGGCTGCGTGCCCAGATCGTCGGTGCCCGGCGGACCGCCGAGGAGCTCGGGCGCGCCTTTCCCGCCGTGCCCGTGCGCACCTCGGGGCGTGACCACGTCCTGGACAGCGTGCCCGCGCAGCCCGCGCTCGTGGTGTCCACGCCGGGCGCCGAGCCGGTCGCCGAGGGCGGGTACGCGGCGGCGCTGCTCCTGGACGGCTGGGCGATGCTCAGCCGGCCCGACATCCGGGCCGGCGAGGAGGCGCTGCGGCGCTGGATCTCGGCGGCCTCGCTCGTGCGCGGTCAGGAGGAGGGGGGCACCGTGGTCGTGGTCGCCGAGCCCACGCTGCGTCCGGTGCAGGCGCTGGTGCGCTGGGACCCGGTCGGGCACGCCCTGCGCGAGCTGGCCGAGCGGGCCGAGCTCAACTTCCCGCCGGTCTCCCGGATGGCCGAGGCCATCGGCCGTCCCGAGGCGGTCGAGGCCTTCCTCGCGGCGGCCCAACTGCCGCCCGAGGCACAGGTGTTGGGGCCCGTCCCGCTGCCGGTCGCCGATCCCGGACGGCCGCGCCGGCCCGGTGACCCGCCGGTGGGGGAGCGGTGGGAGCGGGCCCTGGTGCGGGTGCCGCCGGGCAGGGGTGCGGCGCTCGCCGCCGCCCTCAAGGCCGCGCAGGCGGGTCGGCTGGCCCGCGGCGGCGGGGACCCGGTGCGGATCAGGATCGACCCGCCGGACATCGGCTGACGCCCGGACATGGGTGTGCCCCCGCGGTCCGTGGGGACGCGAGGGCACGAAGGGGCGGAAGCGGGTCAGCCGTTGCGGGGGCCGGGGAAGGCGCTGGTGCGGACGTCCTCGCGCAGGGACTGGCTGCTCGCCGTCGGCTGCGGAGGCATCGAGCGGGCGGCGGGCACCGCGGGCATGGGGGGCAGCGGCGGCAGGGTGCGTGTCGCCGTCGCCTCGGCCGGACGCTCGGCGTCGACCTGGCCGGCGCTCTGGGCGGTCGCCCGGCGCGATCCGTAACGGCGGTGCACCGCCTGCTTGGTGACGCCGAGCGCCGAGCCCACCGCGTCCCAGGAGAAACCGAGGGAGCGGTCGAAGTCGACGGCCGCGGTCACCAGCGTCTCGACGCTGTCCCGCAGCTCCTGCGCGAGCCGTACGGTCGGGGCCGGGGCGCGGCCGTACACGACGAAGCCCGTGGAAGGGCCGGAGCGGCGCGGGCGGTAGACGTTGCCCAACTGCGCGGTGAGGGTGCGCAGTGCGTCCACCTGCCGGCGGACCCGCTCGATGTCCCGTACCAACAGGTGCAGGCTGGCCCGCGCTTGGGCGTCGTGGGTTGCGTGGTCGGCCATGAGCAAGCCTCTCGAACCGGCGATGAAAAGGGAGGGTGGAGACGGTGCTGGTGCTGCGAACTTCTGGTGCTGTGTTGACGTGCCGTGGGTGCTGAAAAGGTGCGGGCCGCGCAGGCGGCCCGGATCGGTCAATCTCTCTTGACCAACGCGCTACCTCCTGTTGTGGTCACGCTGCGGGGGCGTATGGGCATATGCACGGGGCGCACAAGTCCCCGTACGCCCCTGCCGTACGGCTTCGCCGGGCCACCCGCACAGCACGGCGCACCTGCGCGTACGCCCGCCGCCCGCGGGCCCATAGACTGGGACGCCGCTCTCGACAAAGCGAGGTAACCCCCAGTGAAGCTCGTCTTCGCAGGCACCCCCGAGGTCGCCGTTCCCGCCCTGGACGCCTTGATCGCCTCCGGCCGGCACGAGGTCGCCGCGGTCGTCACCCGGCCCGACGCGCCCGCCGGGCGCGGGCGCAGGCTGGTGGCGAGCCCGGTGGCCGAGCGTGCCGAGGAGGCCGGCATCGAGGTGCTCAAGCCCGCGAAGCCGCGGGACGAGCAGTTCCTGGCCCGGCTGCGCGAGATCGCGCCGGACTGCTGCCCCGTCGTCGCGTACGGGGCGCTGCTGCCCAAGGTCGCCCTCGACATCCCGGCCCACGGCTGGGTCAACCTGCACTTCTCGCTGCTGCCCGCCTGGCGCGGGGCCGCGCCCGTGCAACACGCCGTCATGGCGGGCGACGAGATCACCGGCGCCGCCACCTTCCTCATCGAGGAGGGCCTCGACTCCGGCCCCGTCTACGGCACGGTCACCGAGGAGGTCCTCCCCACGGACACCAGCGGCGACCTGCTCACCCGGCTCGCATTCGCGGGCGCCGGGCTGCTCGCCGCGACCATGGACGGCATCGAGGACGGCACCCTGAAGGCCGTTCCGCAGCCCGCCGACGGCATCTCGCTCGCCCCGAAGATCACCGTCGAGATGGCGCTCGTCGACTGGGCCGCCCCGGCGCTGCGCGTCGACCGGGTGGTGCGCGGCTGCACCCCCGCGCCCGGCGCCTGGACCGTCTTCCGCGGCGAGCGCCTCAAGCTCATCCAGGCGGCGCTGGTCACCGACCGCACGGACCTGGCGCCCGGCGAGCTCTCGGCCGCCAAGAACAACGTGTACGTGGGCACCGGCTCGCACGCCGTGGAACTGCTCTGGGTCCAGCCCCAGGGCAAGAAGCCGATGCGCGGCGCGGACTGGGCCCGTGGCGTCCGGATCGCCCCGGGTGAGCGCCTGGGCGGGGCGGACGTACGCTGAGGGGGTTCGCCCCATCTGATCCGCGGAGCACCTTTCACGTGAACGATTCGCCACGTCGCAGCCCGAACCCCAGCGCGGGCAAGGGCGGCAAGCCGTACCGCCGGCCCAAGAAGGACCCCGTCCGCATCCTCGCCTTCGAGGCGCTGCGGGCCGTCGACGAGCGCGACGCCTACGCCAACCTCGTGCTGCCCCCGCTGCTCCGCAAGGCGCGCGAGGGCGGCACCTTCGACGCCCGGGACGCGGCGCTCGCCACCGAACTCGTCTACGGCACCCTGCGCCGCCAGGGCACGTACGACGCGATCATCGCGGCCTGCATCGACCGGCCGCTGCGCGAGGTCGACCCGCCGGTGCTCGACGTGCTCGCGCTCGGCGCGCACCAGCTGCTAGGGACCCGGATCCCGACGCACGCGGCGGTCTCCGCGAGCGTGGAGCTGGCGCGCGTGGTGCTCGGCGACGGGCGGGCCAAGTTCGTCAACGCCGTGCTGCGCAAGATCTCGGCGGACGACCTGGACGGCTGGCTGGAGAAGGTCGCGCCCTCCTACGAGGACGACGCCGAGGACCACCTCGCGGTCGTGCACTCGCATCCGCGCTGGGTCGTCTCCGCGCTGTGGGACGCCCTCGGCGGTGGCCGGGCGGGTATCGAGGACCTCCTGGAGGCCGACAACGAGCGCCCCGAGGTGACCCTGGTCGCCCGCCCCGGACGCTCCACCACCGACGAACTGCTCGACGCGCTCGGCGAGGAGGGCGCCCTGCCCGGCCGCTGGTCGCCGTACGCGGTGCGGATGGCCGAGGGCGGCGAGCCCGGCGCCCTGGAGGCGGTGCGCGAGGGCCGGGCCGGCGTGCAGGACGAGGGCAGCCAGCTCGTGGCCGCGGCCCTCGCCAACGCCCCCGTCGAGGGCCGCGACGAACGCTGGCTGGACGGCTGCGCGGGTCCCGGCGGCAAGGCCGCCCTGCTCGCCGCGCTGGCCGCGGGCCGCGGCGCCACCCTGCTCGCCTCGGAGAAGCAGCCGCACCGGGCCCGCCTGGTGGAGCGCGCGCTGGCCGGCAACCCGGGCCCGTACCAGGTCATCGCGGCCGACGGCACCCGCCCGCCGTGGCTGCCCCAGTCCTTCGACCGCGTTCTGGTCGACGTCCCCTGCTCCGGCCTCGGCGCGCTGCGCCGCCGTCCGGAGGCCCGCTGGCGCCGGCGTCCCGAGGACCTGGACGGCTTCGCGCCGCTCCAGCGCTCGCTGCTGCGCGAGGCCCTGTCGGCGGTGCGGGTCGGCGGCGTCGTCGGGTACGCCACCTGCTCGCCGCACCTGGCCGAGACGCGGGTCGTCGTCGAGGACGTCCTCAAGGGGCGCGGCGGCGCCGAGCCCGTCGAGGCCGAGTGGATCGACGTGCGCCCGCTGATGCCCGGCGTCGCGGGCCTGGGCGAGGGCCCGGACGTCCAGCTGTGGCCGCATCTGCACGGCACGGACGCCATGTATCTGGCGCTGCTGCGGCGCACGGGCTGACGAGGGACGGGCCGCGAGCCTCAACTCGGCGCTCCGGTAACGGAGTTGTCCGTGTCACGGTGTGGTCGCCGTGGTGCGGGAGGGGCTCCGGCCGCGCCCGTCGCCGGGCGCACGATCGCCCGCGGAACCCGGACGAACCGGCAGGATCGCCCGGGCCGCCCGGATCCGGTCAGGGTTCGACCGGCACTGTGGCAGGCAAGTTGCCCAGGGCATGGCAGGCTTGGGGCATGGCTCAGATCAACCCCAGCATCCTTTCCGCGGACTTCGCCCGGCTGGCCGACGAGGCACGGGCCGTCGAAGGCGCCGACTGGCTCCACGTCGATGTCATGGACAACCACTTCGTGCCGAACCTGACGCTGGGGGTGCCCGTCGTGGAATCCCTCAGCCGGGCGACGGACACCCCGCTGGACTGCCACCTGATGATCGAGGACCCGGACCGCTGGGCCCCGCAGTACGTCGAGGCGGGGGCCGGATCGGTCACCTTCCACGTGGAGGCGGCCGCCGCCCCCGTGCGGCTGGCCCGGGAGATCCGCGCCAAGGGCGCCCGCGCCTCGATGGCGCTGAAGCCCGCGACGCCGATCGAGCCGTACGAGGACCTGCTCCCCGAGCTCGACATGCTGCTGATCATGACGGTCGAGCCCGGCTTCGGTGGTCAGTCCTTCCTCGACATCATGCTGCCGAAGATCCGCCGGACCCGGGAGCTGATCGGCAAACACGGACTTGAACTCTGGCTCCAGGTCGACGGCGGCGTCTCGGCCTCCACGATCGAGCGCTGTGCCGAGGCCGGGGCCGACGTGTTCGTCGCCGGTTCGGCCGTCTACGGAGCCCAGGATCCGGCCGAAGCGGTGCGTGGCCTCCGCTCGCTGGCTGAACAGGCGACGGCGCTCGCACCCTGGGCATGCGCACACTGAGCCGCCACTGAGTGAACGGAACCCTTCGGGGCTGATCAAGGACCGTTGGATCTGACAGGATGAACAGCGAGTCCGGTGCGTGAACAGCAGTTTGTGAACAGCAGTGAGGAGATCGCGGTGTCTGCAATGTCGGCGGGTCGGTCAGCCCTGCGGATGGGACCCGCGGAGCTGGTGCAGGCGGCGGCGATGGCCCGCCGCTTCTACCTGGAGGGGAAGTCCAAGATCCAGATCGCCGAGGAGTTCGGCGTGAGCCGCTTCAAGGTGGCCCGGGTCCTGGAGACCGCCCTGGAGCGTGACCTCGTACGGATCGAGATCCGCGTCCCCGCCGAACTGGACGCGGAGCGCTCCGACGCCCTGCGCGCCCGCTACGGCCTGCGGCACGCCGTGGTCGTCGAGTCCCCGGCCGAGGGCGAGGAGACCTCTCCCGATCCGGAGAACCTCGGCGAGGTCGCCGCCGATCTGCTCGGCGAGCTCGTCAGCGAGGGCGACGTGCTGGGCCTGGCCTGGGGCCGCTCCACCATCCACATGGCCGCCGCCCTCGACCGGCTGCCGCCCTGCACGGTCGTCCAGCTGACCGGGGTGTACGACGCGGGCACCGCCGAGCGCGGCTCCGTCGAGGCCGTGCGCCGGGCCGCCCAGGTCTCCGGCGGCGAGGCCCACCCCATCTACGCCCCGATGCTGCTGCCCGACCCGGCCACCGCCGCCGCGCTGCGCAACCAGACCGGCATCGCCCGCGCCTTCGAGTACTTCGACAAGGTGACGGTCGCCGCGGTCTCCATCGGCTCGTGGGAGCCCGGCATCTCCACCGTCCACGACATGCTGACCGACGAGGAGCGGGCGCACTACGCCTCGCTCGGTGTCGCCGCCGAGATGTCCGCGCACCTCTTCGACGCGGAGGGCCGCCGGGTCGGCCGCGACCTGGGGGAGCGCTGCATCACGGTGGAGGCCGACCGGCTGCGGCGCATCCCGGAGGTCGTGGCGATCGCCGGGGGCCAGCGCAAGGCCGCCGCGATCGACGCGGTGCTGCGCTCCGGCCTGGTGACCAGCCTGGTCACGGACACCGCCGCGGCCGACTTCCTTCTGAACGAGACCGGCCCCAAGCCGCGCCCCGCGCTGGACCGCGCCGACCCGGACGGGATCTGAGGTACCGGGGGCGAACGCCCCCGGTACCCCCGCGTCACGTGCCGTAGACGCGTTCCGCGTTGCCCGCCGACACCAGCGCGGCCACCCGTTCCGCGTCGGCGGCCGACCAGGCCCCGGACCCGGTCCAGCCGTTCAGGAGCCGGTCCAGGGCCTCCCGGTAGAGCCGCGCCCCCACGACGTACAGCTCCGCGAGGCCGTACGCGTCCGTCGAGAACAGCAGCTTGCCGAACGGGGCCAGTTCGAGGAACTCGGCGAGCACCGCCCCGGCCCGGGCCCCGGTGTGCGTGAGCGAGAGCCCCACGTCGGCGTACACATGCGGATACACCTGCGCCAGATAGGCCGCGTTCCGGTGGTACGGGTAGCCGTGCAGCAGGATCACCCGGCAGCCCGTCGGGCGCACCGCCCGGATGAAGTCGGTGAGCAGCAGCGGGTCGCAGCGGTGCAGCCTGAGGTCGGGGTCGCCGAACCCGGTGTGCAGCTGGAGCGGCAGCCCCGTGTTCGCCGCCGACCACAGCAGATGGCGCAGCAGCGCGGGTGAGGTGACCCGCCCGGCCCCCGCGCCCAGCCAGGCGGCGGTGGCCGCGCGGAGCTCGGCCGGGCCCGGTGGCTCGGGCGCCAGATCCAGCCCGTAGCGGTATCCGGCCACCGACTTGAAGCCCGCCGCGTCGCTGGCGGCGGCGCCGATCGCGCCGGCGAGGGCGGACAGGAAGTTGTCCGGATCCCGCACCCCCTCGGCGGTGCGCTCGGCGAGCTGTTCCAGCCGTACGATCTCGCGCGCGCCCGCCCCGCTCAGCTCGGCCAGCTCGGCCGGGGTCGTCAGGTCGCCGGGCAGGCCGGTGTCGACCAGGAACGCGCTGATGCCGCTCGCGCGCAGGAGCAGCCGGTTGGCCTCCGGCGCGCCCAGTTCGCGACGGCGGGCCAGATAGCGTTCCGGCGGGCAGTGCGGCTCAAGACCGAGCAGCGGCGGGCACCAGCGGCGCACCGCGAACCCGAGCTGGGTGTCGAAGAAGCTGGTGCCGTCCGCGGCCGGGGCGTCGGACTCGGTCAGGAACGCCTCGAAGGCGGCGTCGTCGGGGTCGGAGCGCAGCACGCCGTGACAGTGGTGGTCGACGAGCGGCGGCACTCAGTACCTCCCGCGCGTGGCCTCGGCGATCTCCCGCGGCGTCCGGCCGTCGAAGAGCTTCGTCTCCGCCTGGCGCACCGCGACGATCGCTTCGAAGAGCCGGTCCCCGAGCGCCTCGCGCAGCACCGCCGACTCGGTGAAGTGGCTGAGTGCCTCGGGCAGCGAGGTGGGCAGCCGCCGGACGCCGTCGGCGTTGACGGGGTCGCCCGCCACCGGCTCGGGCAGCCGCAGGCCCGCGTCGATCCCGGCGAGCCCCGCGGCGATGAGGGCGCCGGTCACGAGGTAGGGGTTGGCCGCCGGGTCGAAGGACTTCACCTCGGCGTTGGCCGCGTCCTCGGCGCCGGGCGGCCCCGCGACGAACCGCAGCGCCGCCTCGCGGTTCTCCAGCCCCCAGCACTGGAAGGCGCCGGCCCAGCTGGACGGCGTCAGCCGCAGGTAGCTGGCGGGGGTCGGAGCGCCGATGGCGAGCAGCGCGGGCAGCGCGTCGAGGATGCCGGCGAGGAAGCCCTCGCTGGTCGCGGTCATCCGGGCCGGGCCCTCGCCGCCCCGGCACAGGTTGCGGCCGTCCTGCCAGAGGCTGAGGTGGACATGGCCGCCGTTGCCGACGCCCTCCGGGTCGGCGACCGGCCCGAACCAGGGGGTGAGGCCGTGCTGGAGCGAGACCGCCCGGATCGTCTCGCGGACCAGTACCGCGAGGTCGGCCGCGCCCACCGGGTCGGCCGGGGCGACCGACACCTCGAACTGGCCCGGTGTGTACTCCGGGTGGATCTGCAGGACCTCGACGCCCTGCGCCTCCAGGGCGCCGACCACGTCGCCCACGTACGCCGAGCGCTCGACGATCCGCGCCATCCCGTAGGCCGGGCCCGCGAGCGGCGGGTCCACGATCCACTCCGTCTCGAAGCCCATCCGCAGCTCGATGCCGCGCTCGGCGGCCCGCTGGGTCATCCGGCGCGCGAACTGCCGCTGGCAGGCGTCGTAGGCCTGCCCCGACTGCTCGAAGCGGTCGACCGGCGCCCATGCCCAGCCGGGCTGGGCCGCGAGCACGGTGAGCCGGTTGAGGTCGGGGACGAGGCGCAGGTCGCCGTCGGGGCCGCCGATGTGGGGGCTGCTGGTGACCGAGTCGTCCACCAGGTACACGTCGAAGACCGGGGACATGCCCACCCCGTGGGCGGCGACCTGGGCGAGCCGTGTGGTCGGCACGACCTTGACGCGGGTCAGGCCCGCCACGTCCACCCAGGTCAGCGCGACCGCCCGGACTCCCTCGGCGGTCAGCCTGGCGGCCGCGAGCCCCGCCTCCCGCCCCCGCCGTTGTGCCTGCTCCCGCTCTACCCCGTTGTGACCCTGCTCCACCGGTTCAGTCCCTTCCGTCGCGATGGGAGCTCCCCCCGTTCGAGCCGAGCCGAGAACCAGGGGGAGCGATGACTGTCGCGACCGTGTCCGCCTCCGAGGCCCTCTTGTCCTCGCGGTAGCGCACTACCCGCGCGAACCGCAGTGTCACCCCCGCCGGGTACCTTGACGATCTCTGTACGCCGTCGAAGGCCACCTCGACGACGAGTTCCGGCCGCACCCGCACCCCCCAGGGCTCCTCGGCCACCGCCAACTCGCGCAGCCGCTCGGTCTGCCAGGCCAGCAGCGCGTCGGTGAGGCCCTTGAACGTCTTGCCGAGCATGGCGAACGTGCCGTCTTCGCGGCGCGCCCCCAGATGCAGGTTGGAGAGCGTGCCGGTGCGCCGGCCGTGGCCCCACTCGGCCGCGAGGACGACCAGGTCCAGGGTGTGCACGGGCTTGACCTTCAGCCACGAGGAGCCGCGCCGCCCCGCCGCGTACGTCGAGTCGAGCGCCTTGAGGACCACGCCCTCGTGCCCGCGCTCCAGCGTCGCGGCCGCGAACTCCTCGGCGGCGCGCCGCTGTTCGGGGTCGTCCGGGTCCTCCACCACGTACCGCCGTACGCGGCGGGGCTCGGGCGCGATGCGGGCCAGCTCCGCGTGCCGCTCGCCCACCGTCAGGTCGAGCAGGTCGCGGCCGTCCACCGACAGCAGGTCGAAGAAGACGGGGGAGAGCGGCAGCCGCTCGCTGGCGCCCGCGACGTCGAGCCGGGAGCCGACGCGTCCGGCGATGTCCTGGAACGAGCGGGGCCGCCCGTCGTCCCCCAGCGCGATCACCTCGCCGTCGAGCACCGCCTGATCGGCCGTCAACTCCCGTGCGGCGGACACCACTTCGGGCAGGCGCTCGGTGATCTCGTCGAGGGTGCGGGTGAAGACCCGTACCGCGTCGCCGTCCTTGTGGACCTGGGCGCGGATGCCGTCGAGCTTCTCCTCCACCGCGCACGGGCCGAGCCGGTCGAGCGCCTCGGCGACGTCCTTCGCGCTGTGCGCGAGCATGGGCAGCACGGGGCGTCCCACATCGAGCCGGAAGGCGGCGAGCGCGGCCGGGCCCCCGGCGAGCAGCGCCCGGGCCACCGTGCCCAGCGAGCCGCCCAGCATCACCGCGCGCCGCACGTCCGCGGCCGGAGCGCCGGCCGCCGCCGCGAGGCCCTCGACGGCGGCCGCGTCCAGGGCGCCCTGGCGCACCTCGCCGGTGATCAGCGAGAGCAGGAACCTCTGCTCCTCTTCGGTGGCCGCCGCCATCAGCTCCCCGGCCAGCCGTCTGCGCTCGCCCTGCGCGCCCTTCCCGGCCACCGCCGAGATCCGGTCGAGCGCCGCGTCGACGTCCCTGACGGTGAGCGTCGGCGAGGCGGCGGGCGGCGGGCGGTCCTTGAGCGTGTTCCAGCCGAGCCCGGTGCGCCGCTGGGGCAGCCGCCCCGCGAGATAGGTCACCACCAGCGGCGCCTCGTCGGGTTCGGTGGCCGAGAACAGCCTCGCGAGCAGCGCGGACTTCTGGGACCGCGAGGAGGTGGCGGCGATCTCGGCCGAGGTCCCGGCCACGTCGGCGAGCAGCATGCGTCCATCCTGACCCGGAAACGACCGGGTACGCATTCGCTCGCGGCGCCGCCGGATGGGAGCATCGGAGCATGATCAACAGGTTTGCCCGGATCGCCCTCGCCTCGGTGCTCGCGTGCCTGGCCGTGCTGCTCGTCGGCTGCGGGGGCAAGGACAGCACGAAACCGGCGGGCACCAAGCCCTCCGCGGCCGCCTCCACACCCGCCTGGGTCAAGGGGATGGCCACCGTCCCGGCCGCCCAGCTGCCGCCCGAGGCGCAGAAGACCCTCACGCTCATCGACAAGGGCGGCCCGTTCCCGTACAGCAAGGACGGCGTGGTGTTCGGCAACTTCGAGAAGGTCCTGCCGCAGCAGAAGCGCGGCTACTACCACGAGTACACCGTCGACACCCCGAACTCCCGCGACCGCGGCGCACGGCGCCTCGTCACGGGGCAGGGTGGCGAGTTCTACTACACCGGCGATCACTACAAGACGTTCAAGGCGGTGCTGCGATGACGGCCGAACCGTTCGACTCCGTACGGGCCGCCGGGTGGCAGGTCGACGTCCTCGACCTCGACGGGGTCACCGGCAAGGCCGCGTTCATGGACCGCGTGGCCACCGCGCTCCGGCTGCCCGAGTGGTTCGGCCGGAACTGGGACGCCCTCGCCGACTCGCTGGGCGACCCCGACTGGGGCCCGGCCGACCCCGGCCGCCTCCTGGTCGTCACCCACTGGCAGGAGTACGCCGCCCGGCGGCCCGAGGAGTGGGCCACCGCCCAGGAGGTATTGGACGCCTCGGCCGGGTCGGGACCCCACGGAACCCTGGCCGTGCACCTCGCGCTCGGAGGATCGCACTAGGCCCACCGTCCCGTCCCTGGACGATCGGCCCGGGCAGCGCAATCGTACGAACATGGGACAATGAACTACGTGCTTTTCCCCTGGCTGAAATGCCTGGGGCCACCTCGAACGACTGGGATGTTCAGCACGTGCGTTTCCTCAACGACATCAAGCCGCCGTACGACCTGACGTACGACGATGTGTTCATGGTGCCGAGCCGCTCCGCGGTGGGCTCCCGCCAGGGCGTCGACCTGGCCTCCCCCGACGGCACGGGCACCACCATCCCGCTCGTCGTCGCCAACATGACCGCGATCGCCGGCCGCCGCATGGCCGAGACCGTGGCCCGCCGTGGCGGCATCGTCGTGATCCCCCAGGACATTCCGATCGAGGTCGTCACCGACGTCATCACCTGGGTCAAGACGCGTCACCACGTGCTCGACACCCCCATCGTCCTGGCCCCGACCCAGACCGTCGCCGACGCGCTGGCCCTGCTGCCGAAGCGGGCCCACAACGCGGGCGTCGTCGTCGACGCCGACCAGAAGCCGATCGGTGTCGTCACCGACCAGGACCTGACCGGCGTGGACCGCTTCACCCAGCTGTCCGAGGTCATGGCCAAGGACCTGCTCCTGCTCGACGCGGACATCGACCCGCGCGAGGCCTTCAACAAGCTCGACAACGCCAACCGCCGCTACGCCCCCGCCGTGGACAAGGACGGCCGCCTCGCCGGCATCCTGACCCGCAAGGGCGCCCTGCGCGCGACCCTGTACACCCCGGCCACCGACGCCAACGGCAAGCTGCGCATCGCCGCCGCCGTCGGCATCAACGGCGACGTGGCGGGCAAGGCCAAGCAGCTCCTGGACGCCGGCGCGGACACCATCGTGGTGGACACCGCCCACGGCCACCAGGAGTCGATGATCGCCGCGATCAAGGCCGTGCGCGGTCTCGACCCGCAGGTCCCGATCGTCGCGGGCAACATCGTGGCCGCCGAGGGCGTGCGCGACCTCATCGAGGCCGGCGCGGACATCATCAAGGTGGGCGTGGGCCCCGGCGCCATGTGCACCACCCGGATGATGACGGGTGTCGGCCGGCCGCAGTTCTCCGCCGTCCTGGAGTGCGCCGCCGAGGCCAAGAAGTTCGGCAAGCACGTGTGGGCCGACGGCGGAGTGCGCCACCCGCGCGACGTCGCCATGGCGCTCGCCGCCGGTGCCTCCAACGTCATGATCGGCTCCTGGTTCGCCGGGACGTACGAGTCCCCGGGCGACCTCCACACCTCCGCCGAGGGCCATCTCTACAAGGAGTCCTTCGGCATGGCCTCCGCCCGCGCGGTCAAGAACCGCACGAGCGACGAGTCCGCCTACGACCGGGCCCGCAAGGCCCTGTTCGAGGAGGGCATCTCCACCTCGCGCATGTTCCTCGACCCGACCCGTCCGGGTGTCGAGGACCTGATCGACTCGATCATCGCGGGCGTCCGCTCCTCCTGCACCTACGCCGGTGCCTCCTCGCTCGCCGAGTTCGAGGAGAAGGCCGTCGTCGGCATCCAGTCCGCGGCCGGCTACGCCGAGGGCAAGCCGCTGCACGCCAGCTGGAGCTAGCCGCTCATCTCTGTTCGTCCCGGAGCCCCCGCGAGTCCGCTCGCGGGGGCTCCGGCACGTGCGGGCCCAGCGCCCGTGCCACCGCCGCCCCGAGCCGCGCATGGCCCTCGTCGGTGGGGTGCAGTCCGTCCATGAGGTGGTCCGCGCTCAACAGGTCGCGCCCGGGCAGGAGTTGGAGCGCGCTGTCGCCCGCCTCGGTCAGCGCGCGCGTCGCGTCCTCCATCGCCCCGCGCAGCTCGGCCAGGGTCGCGCCGAGCGCGTTGGGGGTGCCTTCCGCCTCCGGACGCAGCAGCGGGGACACGACGAGCAGCGGGGTGTCCGGGTGCCCACGGCGTACGAGCCGGACGAAGGCCAGGGTGGTCTCGTGCATCAAGGTGGCCGAAAACGGTATCCGCGACCAGCAGTTGGTGCCGAAGGCGAGGGTGATCACGTCGGCGGGCAGCCGGGCCAGCTGCTCGGCGATGGGCAGTTCACCGCGACCGCCGCCCGCGTAGCCGAGGTTCACCGTGTCCAGGCCCAGCGCGCGGCCCGCGACGGCCGGCCAGGCGTGCGCCGGCCGGGTCGACCACCAGCCCTCGGTGATGGAGTCGCCGTGCACCAGCCACCTCGGGCCGCGCGGGGCGGGGGCGATCGTGCCGTCGATCGCCCGCAGGCCGAGCACCACCGGTGCCCGGCTCTCGGGCGGATGGACGGTGAACGGCCCCTCGGAGCGCGGGAGTTGGAGGGTGACGCATCCCTCCTCGGCCGGTTCGGCGGCGGTCTCGCGGACCAGGTGGCCGCCCTCCCACAGGGCGAACGTGTGGGCCAGCTCGCCCAGTGCGTCACCCGGCCCCGGTACCCGGGCGCGGTAGCGGATCCGCACGGCGCGGGCGCCCCGCGCCGTGAACTCGACCCGTGTCCCGATGGGCAGACCGGCCCGCTCGCCGGTGTCCCACGGCAGCCGCATCGCGTCGTCCGGGTCCGCCCGGACCGGGCGCCCCTCGGCGTCCAGCCAGGCCACTCCGCGCAGAAAGGGAGCTGGATCAAGCCAGCTCGCGGCCCTCGCCCCGGCGCTCTCGTACGGCACGTCCACCTCCATGGGGGGCGACCCTGCAACAGGCCTGACGAAGAGTCAAGGCGGCCCCGTGACCAGGACCACTGATCAAGGCCGTGAACAGGGCTGTGAGCAGGACGTACGCACGGATCGAACGTTGATGTGCAACAAACACCCATCCGTCGCACTTGCGCGCAATGATCAGCCGCCGATGCGCAAGGTTGCTGCATTACGACCGGGAAGCGGAACCCCATAAGGTTCTCGCCGTACGTGGAGTGGCGGGGACCGCCTGCTCGGCGGAACCGGCCACGGGAAGGCTCCATGCTGCCCGAAAAGTCCCCTGTGTGGACGGGCTGGTACGCCGCGGTCACCGGCCACCTCAATGGCAGCGATAAGGAGCCACCTCAGTGTTGGATCACGGCGCAGCGCCACCCTCGACCGATGCCCCCGCCGCCGGGGGCCCGCGCCCCGGCCGCGGTCTGATGCGGCGCAAGCCGGTGGAGACGCTGGTCGCGGAGGGTGGCCAGGGCGAGGGCGGCTCCCTGAAGCGGTCGCTCGGCATGTGGCAGCTGACCATGATCAGCATCGGTGCGACGCTCGGCACCGGCATTTTCGTGGTGCTCGGCGAGGCCGTCCCCAAGGCCGGGCCCGCCGTCACGATCTCCTTCGTGCTCGCCGGTCTCACGGCGCTCTTCTCCGCCCTTTCCTACGCGGAACTCGCGGGCTCCATCCCGGTCGCGGGCTCCTCGTATTCGTACGCTTACGCAACACTCGGCGAACTCGTCGCCTGGATCTGCGGCTGGTGCCTGATCCTGGAGTACGGCGTCTCGGTGGCGGCGGTCGCCGTCGGCTGGGGGCAGTACCTCAACGAGTTCCTGGACGGCACCATCGGCGTCACCATCCCCGACGCGCTGTCCGCGCCGCCCGGCGACGGCGGGATATTCAACCTGCCCGCGCTGATCGTCGTGGTCCTCGCGATGGGCCTGCTGCTCGGCGGCGCCCGCGAGTCGGCCCGCGCCAACACCATCATGGTCGGCGTCAAGATCGCCGCCCTGGTGCTGTTCTGCGTGATCGGCTTCATGGGCTTCAAGTCGGGCAACTACTCCCACTTCATGCCGATGGGCACCGCCGGTGTGAGCGCGGCGGCCTCCACGCTGTTCTTCTCCTACATCGGCTTCGACGCGGCCTCCACGGCCGGTGAAGAGGCCAAGAACCCCAAGCGCGACCTGCCCCGCGCGATCATGCTCTCGCTGGTCATCGTCACCGCGCTGTACGTCCTCGTGGCGTTCGTCGCCGTCGGCGCCCGGCCCTGGAAGCAGTTCGAGGGCTCCGAGGCGGCGCTCGCCGGAATCATGAAGGACGTCACCGGGCACTCCTTCTGGGCCACGCTGCTCGCTGCCTGCGCCGTGATCGCCATCGCCAGCGTCGTCCTGACCGTGCTCTACGGCCAGACCCGCATCCTCTTCGCGATGTCCCGCGACGGCCTCGTCCCCAAGGTCTTCGCCAAGGTCAGCCCGCGCAGCGGAACCCCGGTCGCCAACACCGTCGCCGTGTCGCTGTTCTGCGGCGTGCTCGCCGCGGCCGTGCCGCTGGGCAACCTCGCCGACGCCACCAGCATCGGCACGCTCTTCGCCTTCGCGCTGGTCAACGTGGCCGTCGTCGTCCTGCGCAAGACCCGCCCCGACATGCCGCGCACCTTCCGCGTGCCGCTCGGCTGGGTCGTCCCGATCCTCGGCTTCCTCACCTGCGGCTACCTCATGTGGAACCTTTCCGGAGTCACCTGGGAGTACTTCGGAGGCTGGATGGCCGCCGGTCTCGTGATCTACTTCGGATACGGCTACCGCCGTTCCAGGCTGGCCACCGCCTCACAGAAGTGATCCACCCGCAGTGCGACTGAATGACCTCGATGAACGCATCGTCCACGCGCTCGCCGAAGACGCCCGGCGCTCCTACGCCGACATCGGCTCGCTGATCGGTCTTTCCGCGCCCGCCGTCAAACGGCGCGTGGACCGGCTGCGGGCCGAGGGCGCCATCACCGGATTCACCGTGCGGGTGGACCCGGCGGCCCTCGGCTGGGAGACCGAGGGGTTCATCGAGATCTACTGCCGTCGCAACACCTCGCCCGACGCGATCAAGCGCGGGCTCGAGCGGTACCCCGAGGTCGCGTCCGCCTCCACCGTCACTGGTGAGGCGGACGCGATCGTCCAGGTCTTCGCCTCCGACATGCGGCACTTCGAGCGGGTCCTGGAGCGGATCGCGGGCGAGCCCTATGTGGAGCGCACCAAGTCCGTGCTGGTGCTCTCGCCGCTGCTGCGGCGGTACACCTCCGGGTCGCCCGCCTAGCGCTGCGGCCCGGCGCCGGGCCTGCCCGGACAGGCGGCGCCGGTCGACGGAGCCACCAGCGGATCCTTCCGCTCACCGCCCGCCCTTTCGCGCCCCAGCGGCCTAACCCTTGGGCTGCGGGTATATCGGCTGCCACGGCAGCACCGTGAAGTCACCGGAGCCCTCCTTCACCTTCTCGAAGGGCGCCGAGCTCACGCACTTCGGCAGTTGCTGATGCTCGGCGTCCTTGCCGATCCAGCTGTAGCCGAGGCGGTCGTGCTTGCCCTGGTCGTTCACGGTGACGCCGACCCGCTTGCCCTTGAACGGTGTGTCCGAGTCGGTCACCACGCCCGTGACCACCGCGACCTTGCCGCCCGTCAGCAGGCAGTCCACCTTGGCCTTCGCCCAGCCGGACGACCCGTCGGGGAAGACGTGCCGGAAGGAGAACGTGCCGTACGCCGCCTCCGGATCCATGGTGTCCTTGGCCGCGAGGTGGGCGTCGAACGAGAACGTGATGTCGTCACCGGCAGGCCGGTACAGCTTCGCGGTGCCGGTCAGCGCCGCGGCCTCGCGGGGCCGGTGACCCGCCCCGCCCTCCTGGCCGCTTCCGGCGGCGGCCGCCGCTCCGGTGGCTCCGGCGGCGATGAGCAGGGCGGCGCCCAGGGCCGCCAGTCTGGTGCGGACGGGGGAGAACGCGATGCGGGACATGGCAGACCTTCCGTACGGTCGTGAGGTGGTCGGCCCGGCCGTTCCGGGCATGTGACCAGCCTTCCGCCCACGGCTGCCCCGCACATCGCTCCCCGGGGTGGGGCGGTTCCCCCGCGCGGGGGAGCCGGGTCTTGCACCTGAGGCGTAGGGGCGGCGTCAACGGCGCGCAACGAATCACCGGAGATCGCCGATCACGCGCAACGAATCATGCGGATGTGCGCAACGGTGGCGCCTTGTTCCGGCCAAGCGCCGGAACGTACCGTCTATCCGACCCCACCCCGCACTTGTGCCCCTGCCGAGGACTGCCCATGCCGCCGTTGCGCACCGCCCTGCTCCAGAGCTCCGGCCGTCTCTCGGACGTCGCCGCGAACCTGAGGACGCTGGACGAGGCGGCCGGGCGGGCGGCCGAGACCGGCGCCGGGCTGATCGTCTGCCCCGAGCTGTTCCTCACCGGGTACGCCATCGGGGACGACGTGGCCAAGCTCGCCGAGGCCGCCGACGGTCCCTCCGCGCGGGCCGTCGCCGACATCGCCGTACGCCACGGCCTGGCCGTCGTCTACGGCTACCCCGAGCGGGACGGCGAGCACGTCTACAACGCCGCGCAGCTGATCGGCCCGGACGGCGAGCGCCTCGCCAACTACCGCAAGACGCACCTCTTCGGCTGCTTCGAGCAGGAGGCCTTCACGCCGGGCGACCGCACGGTCGTCCAGGCCGAGCTGAACGGCCTCCGCCTCGGCATGATGATCTGCTACGACGTGGAGTTCCCGGAGAACGTGCGGGCCCACGCGCTGGCCGGCACCGATCTGCTCCTGGTGCCCACCGCCCAGATGCACCCCTTCCAGTTCGTCGCCGAGTCCGTCGTGCCGGTCCGCGCCTTCGAGAACCAGCTGTACGTCGCGTACGTCAACCGGACCGGGCCCGAGGGCGAGTTCGAGTTCGTCGGCCTGAGCTGCCTCGCCGGGCCCGACGGCGCCGCCCGGGCCCGCGCCGGACGGGGCACCGAGCTGGTCGTGGGCGATGTCGACCCCGAGTTCCTGGCCGCCTCGCGCGCGAACAACCCGTACCTGCGCGACCGCCGCCCCGGCCTCTACGCCTCCCTGGTCTGAGCCCCGGCCCCGAGTCTTCGAGCCCTGTGTCCTGAGCCCCGAGCTCCGATCCCCGAGCCCCGGGTCCCGAGGTCCCGAGCCCCTCAACTTCCGTACTGTGCAAGGAGTCCGTACCCCATGACGTCCACGGTGCCCACCGCCGTCCAGCACATCGACGAGCAGCCGCCCGTCACGATGTTCGGGCCGGACTTCCCCTACGCGTACGACGACTACCTCGCGCACCCGGCCGGGCTCGGCCAGATACCCGCGACCGAGCACGGCGCGGAGGTCGCGGTCATAGGCGGCGGACTCTCCGGCATCGTCGCCGCGTACGAGCTGATGAAGATGGGCCTCAAGCCCGTCGTGTACGAGGCCGACCAGATCGGCGGACGGCTGCGCACCGTCGGCTTCCCGGGCTGCGATCCCGAGCTCACCGCCGAGATGGGCGCCATGCGGTTCCCCCCGTGCTCCACCGCGCTCCAGCACTACATCGACCTGGTGGGCCTGGAGACCAAGCCGTTCCCCAACCCGCTCGCGCCGGACACCCCCTCGACGGTCGTCGACCTCAAGGGCGAGTCCCACTACGCCACCTCGGTCGACGAGCTGCCGCCGGTGTACCGCGAGGTCATGGACGCCTGGAACGCCTGCCTCGAAGAGGGCGCCGACTTCTCCGACATGAACCAGGCCATCCGCGAGCGCGACATCCCGCGCATCCGCGAGATCTGGGCGAAGCTCGTCGAGAAGCTCGACAACCAGACCTTCTACGGCTTCCTCTGCGAGTCGGAGGCCTTCAAGTCCTTCCGGCACCGCGAGATCTTCGGCCAGGTCGGCTTCGGCACCGGCGGCTGGGACACCGACTTCCCGAACTCCATCCTGGAGATCCTGCGCGTCGTCTACACCGAGGCGGACGACCACCACCGCGGCATCGTCGGCGGCTCCCAGCAGCTGCCGCTGCGCCTGTGGGAGCGCGAGCCGGTCAAGCTCGTGCACTGGGCGCCCGGCACCTCGCTCTCCTCGCTGCACGAGGGCGCGCCGAAGCCCGCCGTGACCCGGCTGCACCGCACCGCGGGCAACCGCATCACGGTGACGGACGCCGACGGCGACATCCGCACCTACCGCGCGGCGATCTTCACGGCGCAGTCCTGGATGCTGCTCTCCAAGATCGCCTGTGACGACTCGCTCTTCCCGATCGACCACTGGACGGCGATCGAGCGCACCCACTACATGGAGTCCTCCAAGCTGTTCGTGCCGGTGGACCGGCCGTTCTGGCTGGACAAGGATGAGGAGACCGGGCGGGACGTCATGTCGATGACGCTCACCGACCGCATGACGCGCGGCACGTACCTGCTGGACAACGGGCCGGACAAGCCCGCCGTCATCTGCCTCTCCTACACGTGGTGCGACGACAGCCTCAAGTGGCTGCCGCTGTCGGCGAGCGAGCGCATGGAGGTCATGCTCAAGTCGCTCGGCGAGATCTACCCCAAGGTCGACATCCGGGGGCACATCATCGGCAACCCGGTGACCGTCTCCTGGGAGAACGAGCCGTACTTCATGGGCGCGTTCAAGGCGAACCTGCCCGGCCACTACCGCTACCAGCGACGCCTGTTCACCCACTTCATGCAGGAGGCGCTGCCCGAGGACAAGCGGGGCATCTTCCTCGCGGGCGACGACATCTCCTGGACGGCGGGCTGGGCGGAGGGCGCCGTGCAGACCGCGCTCAACGCGGTCTGGGGCGTCATGCACCACTTCGGCGGGACGACCGACGCGTCCAACCCCGGGCCGGGCGACCTGTACGACTCGATCGCCCCGGTCGAGCTCCCCGAGGACTGAGCCTCCTCGGGGTGGTGGGGGCCGAGGGGGCCGGGCCATGCCTCTCGGCTACAACCCCGCCGCCCTCGTCAGCTCGTACACCTCCGCCGCCACGTCCTTCAGCTCCTCCGCGTCCCTCGCCGAGCCCTGGAGGTCGAGCAGGAACTCGCCCACGCCTTCGATGGCGTGGGCGGCCAGGTCCTCCACCAGCTGGGGGACGCTGCCCGTGAACGGGGGGCGGTCCGCGCCCTCGTACGGCTTCGGCGTGTATCGCGCGTTCACGCGGACGCAGACCTCGATGGGCCTCGTCCTGCCGCGCTCCCCGGCCAGGTCTCGGAGCCTGGTCCACTCCTCGGTGAGCTGGTCCGCGCCCTGGGCGGCGGGCAGCCAGCCGTCGGCCCGGTCCACCAGGCGCCGTGCCGATCTGGGGCTCGACGCCGGAAGGTAGACCGGGATCGGACGGGCCGGTTTGGGGCCGACCACGGACGGGGCGATCGTGGTCAACTCGCCCTGGTAGGCCACCGGATCGGGGCCCCACACCGCGGCGCACACGTCGAGCAGCTCGTCGAGGACCTTGCCGCGCTTGCCGAAGGGCGCCACGCCCGCCGCCGCGTACTCGTCGTGCGACCAGCCCGTGCCGAGCCCGGCCACCACCCGGCCGCCGCTCGCCGCGTCCAGCGACGCGAGCGAGCGGGCCAGCTGGAAGGGTATGTGCAGCGGGGCGACGAGGACGCTGGTGCCGAGCCGGGCCCGTTCGGTCGCGGCCGCCGCCAGGGTCAGCGTGACCAGCGGGTCGGCCACCGAGCGGTAGATGTCGGGCCAGGGCAGGCCCGGCACGCCGTACAGACCCTGCGTCGCGGGCTCGGGGAACAGCACCCGCTCGAAGACCCACAGGCTCTCGAAGCCGATCTCCTCGGCGGCCCGCGCCACCGCGGGCACGTCGCGGCCGATGTCGTACTGCCTCATCTGCGGAAGGCCGAGTCCGAGCCGGATCGCCATGGTCGCTCCTCAGTCGGTAGCCGAAAGCGGTGTGAGCAGGCAGCGGGTCACCAGACCCACGCCCGCGTCCAACCGATCGGTGAACTCCTGGGCCAGGGCCGGAAGTTCCCGCAGCTGCCACAGGACTTTCGCCGCGGACCAGGAGGCGTCGCGCGCCCGGTCCAGGCTCCAGGACGCCAGCAGGTGGGTCATGGGGTCGGCCACCTCGAAGAGGTCGGGGCCGGGCATGAGTTCCTCGCGGATCCGCTCCTCCAGCAGGGTGAGCGTGTCGCCGACCCGGTCGAAGTCCCGTTCCAGGGCGGCCGGTTCACACCCCAGCGCGCAGCAGGTGTCCACCACGGCGAGGGTCAGGTCGTGCCCGATGTGCGCGTTGATCCCGGCCAGCGCGAACTGCAGCGGGCGTACACCCGGATGGCGCCGGTACTGGAACAGCGGCCGCCAGCAGTCCGGCGCGCGGCCGCCGGTCGCGGTGGCCTCCACCGCCGTGAGATAGCGCTCGGCGAAGAGCAGGTCGAGGGTGGCCGCGGCCCGGGCGTCGGCGAACCCGCCGTGCGCGACGATCCGGGAGATCTCCTCGGTGACCGTCAGATAGACGCGGTTGAACACCGCGATGCCGTCCCGGGCCGGCAGGTCCGCCCGCAGGGCGCGCATGCGCCGCACGACGGGGTCCAGCGGGGTGGCGAAGCGGTGGAGGTGCGCACGGTGTCCGGTTCCGGTCCATCCGGTCTGCGTCATGGGGGCAGCGTCCCAGCCCGCCGCCGCGCCGAGCACCGCCGTACGGGGGCTTGACCGGAACGGATGAACGGGCCGGGAATCGGCCCGCGTACGGCGCCGGGCCCAACACCCCCGTGGGCTAGGCCTGTTCCTTCTCGTAGGAGGAGGTGCCCGAGTCGAGCAGGGGCTCCTGCTCCTTGAGGTGGGCCGGGGCGAGGGCGCGCAGCACGTGGTAGCCGGTGATGACCACGATCGTGCCCAGCGCGATTCCGCTGAGCTGGAAGTTCTCGGTGAACTTCAGGGTCACGTTGCCGATGCCGATGATGATGCCCGCGGCGGTCGGCACCAGGTTCAGCGGGTTGCGCAGATCGACCTTGGCGTTGATCCAGATCTGGGCGCCGAGCAGGCCGATCATGCCGTACAGGATGACGGTGATGCCGCCGAGGACGCCACCCGGGATCGCCGCGACGACCGCGCCGAACTTGGGGCACACGCCGAAGAGCAGCGCGAAGCCGGCGGCGGCCCAGTAGGCGGCGGTGGAGTAGACGCGGGTGGCGGCCATGACGCCGATGTTCTCGGAGTACGTGGTGTTCGGCGGGCCGCCCACGGCGGTCGAGAGCATGGAGGCGGCGCCGTCGGCGGCGATCGCGGTGCCCAGCTTGTCGTCGAGGTCGGCGCCGGTCATCTCGCCGACGGCCTTGACGTGCCCGGCGTTCTCGGCGATCAGGGCGATGACGACGGGCAGCGCGACGAGGATCGCGGACCACTCGAAGCTCGGCGCGTGGAAGCTGGGCAGCCCGATCCAGTCGGCCTTGCCGACGCCCGAGAGATCAAGGCGCCAGTGGTCCACGGCCGTCGGGCCGCCGTGCACCGAGTGGATCTTCCCGAAGATGCGGTCGAGGAGCCAGGAGACGCCGTAACCGAAGATCAGCCCGAGGAAGATCGCGATCCGGGACCAGAAGCCGCGCAGGCACACCACGGCCAGACCGGTGAACAGCATGACCATGAGCGCCGTCCACTGGTCCTGGGGCCAGTACGTGGAGGCGGTGACCGGCGCCAGGTTGAAGCCGATCAGCATGACGACGGCGCCCGTGACGATGGGCGGCATCGCGGCGTGGATGATCCGCGCGCCGAACCGCTGCACGGCGAGGCCCACGAGGAACAGCGCCACGCCGACCACGAAGACCGCGCCGGTCACCGTGGCGCTGGTGCCTCCCGTCGCCCGGATCGCCGCGGCCACGCCGACGAAGGAGAGCGAGCAGCCGAGGTAGCTGGGCACGCGCCCCTTGGTGGCGAGCAGGAAGATCACCGTCGCGATGCCGGACATCATGATCGCGAGGTTGGGGTCGAGGCCCATCAGGACGGGGGCGACGAACGAGGCGCCGAACATGGCGACCACGTGCTGGGCGCCGAGGCCGATCGTGCGGGGCCAGGAGAGCCGCTCGTCGGGGCGTACGACGGCTCCAGGAGCGGGGGTCCGCCCGTCGCCGTGCAGGGTCCAGCGCACGCCGAGGCGCATGGTCGCTCCAGTTCGTCCGTCGTGGTCAGGGATTCGAAAAGATCAGGCCAAATGTTAATGCCGGATCAGTGGGGCCACGCACCGGGCCGTCGGGACGAAGGTCCCATCCGTGAATTCGCGCCCGGGGCGTTGTCAGCCGGAACAGTGGGCTCTGCGCTCGCTCGGTCTCGTTTGTGAATGAGATTCATGTACGTGATCAGAGCTGTCCGACTCGATGGGAGTGCTCGATGAGCGGAAGCCCCCGCGGCGGGTTCGTCACGGTGGTGTCCCTCGCGGTGACGGTCGCCTCCGCGCTCCTGATCACCCCTTCCCCGGCGGCCCCGCGCGCCGCCGGGGACCGTCCTCGGCGCCGAGAAGCTGCGCGTCGACCAGACGGCAGCCAGCTGCGGGAGCCGGCCAGGACGCGCAGCCGGCACTACTCCACCTTTGACCTCGTCGCCCACACGCGGCTCGCGGCCGTCGGGCGACACGTCGGTGCCACCGTGTGGGCCTATCAGGGACCCACCGGGCAGAGCCTGTTCAAGGCGGTCTGCCATCTGCTGCCCGCGGCCACCGGGGTCGCTCCCTGGGCGCATCCGGAGCTGGAGTTCCTCCGGCACGCGGCGAGCGACGTCGTCCTGCCGCGGCGGACGCGGGGGACCCGGACGCCCGCGCGGCCGTCACCGGTCTCCAGGCGCCGCCCGGCGGCGACCTGTGGGCCCTGCGCCCCGCGGCCGAGCAACTCGACTCCATCGTGGGCTGGCCCGGGCGGCGCGCCGGCTCAGCCCCGGTGGGCCGGCGCCGCGTCCGCGGCGGTGGCCGCGAGGGACGGACGGACGCTCGTGCGCAGCACCCGCGCCCCCGCCACCAGGCCGAGCGCGAGCACCGTCACCAGACCGAACGACACCACCAGGGAGGTCAGGTTCGCGATGCCGCCGATGGCGGACGGCGCGACCAGGCCCGAGGTGTACGTGATGGTCGCGACGCCCGCGATGGCCTGGCTCGGGTTCGGCCCCCTGCGTCCCGCCGCGGCGAACGCGAGCGGCACCACCACCGCGACGCCGAGACCCAGCAGGCCGAACCCGGCCATCGCCACCGCGGGGCCCGGCGCTGCCACCACCAGGAGGCCGCCCAGGACCGCGAGGGCGCCTCCGCCGCGCACCGTGCGCACGGCGCCGAAGCGGTCCACCGCCCTGTCGCCCGCGAGCCGGGCCACCGCCATCGTCAGCGTGAACGCGGTGGTGCAGGCGGCGGCCGCCCCCGCCGAGGCGTCAAGGACGTCGCGCAGGTAGACCGCCGACCAGTCCAGGCTCGCGCCCTCGGCGAACACCGCGCAGAACGCCACCATGCCGATGATCAGCGCCGACCTGGGCGGCAGCGTGAACCGGGGCGGCGGCGCCGCGTCGGGGGCGCTGCGCAGATCGAGCACACCCTGGCAGGCGACGAGGCCGAGCAGGGTCAGCACGGCGGCGGCCGCCATGTGGTGCAGCCGGGCGTCCGCCCCGAGGTGGGCGGCGAGCGTCCCGGCCGCCGAGCCGATCAGCGCCCCCACGCTCCACATGCCGTGCAGGCCGGACATGATCGAACGGCCGAGCCGGTTCTCGGTCTCCACGCCCAGCGCGTTCATCGCCACGTCGGCCATGCCGGAGGTCGCCCCGTACACGAAGAGGGCGGCGCACAGCGTGTAGACGTTCGGGGCGAGCGCGGGCAGCGCGAGGGCCAGCGTCCACAGGGCGAGCAGCCCGCGCAGCGCGTTGCGCGCCCCGAACCGGTGGGTGACGGCGCCGGACAGCGGCATCAGCAGGGACGAGCCGATGGCCGGGAAGGCGAGGGCGAGGCCGAGCTGCCCCGCCGAGATCCCCGCGTGCTCCTGGATCCAGGGGACCCGGGTGGCGAAGTTGCCGGTCACCGCGCCGTGCACGCAGAAGACCGCGGCGACCGCGAGCCGCGCCCGCCTCAACTGCCTTTGATCCAGAGCACGTTCGGCTGTCATCGGCCGGATCCCTCCCCTCGGGGCGGCGGCCTTCCCGCCGCCGTGGCGTAAACTATCAGGAACCCTGCCTGATAAATAGAACGGGCGGCAAACGGCTTTCGGTCGTCTGGAAGGATTCCCGGCATGCCCGCATCCCCGAGCACTGCCCGGGCCATCAACGACCGGCTCGCCCTGCGCCTGCTGCAGGACGAGGGTCCGTTGACGGCAGGCCAGTTGAAGAACCTCACCGGCCTCTCCCGCCCCACCGTCGCCGACCTCGTCGAACGGCTCCAGGGCTCCGGCCTGGTGCATGTGGTGGGGGAGTCGGGCGCCGAGCGGCGCGGTCCCAACGCCCGGCTCTACGCGATCGTCGCCGACCGGGCCCACCTCGCGGCCCTGGACGTCCGCACCCACAGCGTCTCGCTCGTCGTCGCCGATCTGCTGGGGCGGCCCCTGGCCGAGGCGACGCTGCCGATCACGCCGGAGGCCGGTACGGGCCCCGCCGTCGAGCAGGCCGTGGCGCTCCTGGAGCGCACCGCGAAGGAGGCGGGCGCGGAGCGGCTGCACAGCGTGGGTATCGGCGCACCCGGGCTCATCGACCCGGCGAGCGGCGAACTGCGCGACACCAGCGGGCTGCCCGCCTGGCACCGCGAACTCGTGCGCGTGCTCGCCCGGCGGCTGCCCGCCGCCGTGCTCGTCGAGAACGAGACCAACCTGGCGGCCGTGGCCGAACAGCGGCTCGGCGCGGCCCGCGGGCAGGACACCTTCGTGCTGCTGTGGCTCGGGCAGGGCATCGGCGCCTCCGCGGTCCTGGACGGGAAGCTGCGCAGGGGGGCCTCGGGCGGTGCGGGCGAGATCGGCTTCATGCCGGTGCCCGGCACCGGCGGCCTGCCGTCCGCGAGGGGCTGCGACGGCGGCTTCCACGAACTGGTCCACGCGGGCGCGGTGGCCCGCCTCGCCGCCCGGCACGGCAGACCCGGTGGCGCGGAGGAGGCCGTCCGGGCGGCGGAGGGGCCCTTCCTCGACGCGCTGGCCCAGCGCATCGCCATCGGGGCGGCGGGCGTGGTCGCGGTCCTCGACCCGGGGCTGCTCGTGCTCGGCGGTGAACTCGGCCACGCGGGCGGGGAGTTGCTGGCCGCCCGCGTGCAGAGCGCGCTCGCCGCCCTGACCCCGCTCGCCACGGAGGTCAGGCCGAGCGCGCTGGGCGACGGCGCGGTCCTGAGCGGCGCCCTGCTGAGCGCGCGGGACGCGGCTCAGGACGACCTCTTCGCACCGAAGGCCTGAGACGCCGCCGGATGTGACGGTGCATCAGGTCGGCGGAGCCCGACGGCGGCCAAGGGCCGGGAGACCGCCGCCGGGCGCAAGGGGCGGGGAGCCGGATCAGCAGGCGCCGAGGTCCTGCCAGACTCCCCAGTCACCGGTAGTACCCGGTTCCTCGCCCTTCGTCCACCACTTGGACTTCCAAGTGTGTGCCTTGTACGAGACGGTCGCGCCGCCGCCGTACTCGGATCCGGCCGACCAGAGCGGCGCCGCGCAGGTGCCACCGGAGGGCGTGGGCGACGGCGAGGGGCCGCCGGTTCCCGAGGCCGTCGGGGTCGGTGCCGGGGAGGGCGAGGACGTGCCGGGGTCGCTCACGGTCGCGCCCCGGGTGTGGTCCCCGGCCAGGGCGTAGGTCTTGCCACCGAAGGTCACCGTCCAGTTCGAGGGAGTGGAAACCGGCAGGTAGTAGACGAAGTCGAGGGTGACCGAGGCGCCCGGAGCCAGCGACTGCCAGCTCGGCAGCTTCAGCGAGACGCGGTTGTAGTCGCCCTTGAGGCCGCCGATGTTGTTCGCCGCGGTGTGGTCGCTGCGCACGATCGTGGTGCCGAAGCCGGACTGGTCCTTGGCGTTGGCCGGGGCCGAGGTGCCGTAGTCGAACTGGAACTCCGTGCCGCCGGGCAGCGTCGCCGTGGTGTTGTTGGTGAGCGTCACCTTGGGGCTGATGGGGTAGTTGGAGTCGCCGAGCGGGAACTGCCCGAAGTCCACGCCGATGTTCAGCGCCTGGGCGGGCAGAGCGATCGTGGAGCGCTTGTTGCCGTACGGGGCGGCCGACTTGAACTTGTCGTACATCGTGCTGGTGAGGGTCGAGCCCTGCTCGTACTGGCCCTTGGCCGCGTTCCAGCCGAAGTCGCCGGCCAGCTCCCAGACCATGGTGCCGCCGATGCCCTTGTCCACGACGTAGTCGGCCTTGGCGCCGACGGACTGCTCGTCCTCGGTGGACAGGAAGACCTTCTTCTGGTCGTTCCACAGCCAGGGCGCCACGAGCGTGGAGTCGTAGTTGCGTACGTAGCTGCCGGTCAGCTGGGTGGAGGCGGGAAGGCCGTACCGGGTGACGTAGTCGCCGACGATCCCCTTCTCCAGGTTCTTGGCGTGCCACATCGGGTTGGAGCCCGCCGGGGCCTCCTTGCCGTTGGCGTCAAGGTCGTGCCAGAGGTTGTCGATGCCGACGGCGCCGTCACCGCAGGTGGTGAGCCCGGACCCGGCCGGGCAGGTGGTCGAGGGCGCCTTGCCCCACAGTCCGTTGGTGCCGCCCTGCACGTTCTCGAATCCGCGCGTGTAGTACGGCAGGCCCATGTTGATGCGCCCGGCCGGCATCGAGCCGCGGAAGTAGTGGTAGGCCCAGTCGGCGTTGAGATAGCCGATCCCGCCGTACTGGGAGGTGGAGTAGACGCCGGCGGCCGCGAGTTCCGCGTCCTTGCCGTCGTCGAAGAGCGAGGCGTTGGGGCCGACGTAACTGTTCCAGGCGCCGTGCAGGTCGTAGGACATGATGTTGACGTAGTCCAGGTACTGCTGGACCTGGAAGGTCTCCATGCCGCGCAGCAGATAGCCGGACGACGGTGCGGCAACGGACAGCAGATAGTGTTTTCCGTCGGCCGCCCCCGCGCGGTCGAGCCTCTCGCGCAGCGACTTCATGAGCGCCGCGTAGCCCTTGACGAGACCGGCCCGGCGGCCGTTGGAGATCGTCAGGTCGAGCGGGTTGCCCGCGTCCTTCATCGTCGTCGGGTACTCGTAGTCGATGTCGACGCCGTTGAAGCCGTACTTCTTGATGAAGGCGACCGCCGAGTCGGCGAACGTGTCGACGCCCGCCTGGTTGACCGAGCCGTCCGCGTTGGTGGCCATGGAGTAGAAGCCGCCGGAGCCGACCCGCTTGCCGTCGTCACCGAAGTAGCCGCCGGTCTCGGCCCAACCGCCCACGGAGATCAGGGTCTTCACGTTGGGGTGCTGCTTCTTGAACTTGTTGAGCAGATTGAAATGGCCCTTGTAGGGGAGTGAGGGGTCCATCTCGGCCCCCGCGACACCGGGCCAGGTCATGCCGGTGGCTGCGTTCTTCTCGCTGTCCGAGCCGACGGAGATCTTGTTGTCCGGACCGACGTGCGCGAAGGCGTAGTTGACGTGGGTGACCTTGTCCCACGGGATGTCCGGGGCCAGGTAGGCGGGTGTCCCGTCCTGGCCGGTGCGCCAGCCGGTGAAATAGCCGATGACGCGGCGCTGGTGGTCGGCGCCCATCTTCTCGCGGCCGTCGGTGTCGTACACCGAGCAGTACGGGACGTCGACGCCCGGAGTCTTGTAGAGGCCGTCGGGACGACAGGCCTCGTTGTCGACGGCGGCGTGCGAGACGCCGGTGGACAGCGAGCCGAACAGCAGCCCGGCGACCGCGGTGGCGGTCGTGAGCAGCGCGGCCCGTCTGCGGGTGGGGGACAGCACGAGCGGTTCCTCCTGGGAGGTCGGGGCGGAACACAACGAACAGGGCGGTGGTCGTGCGCGGCCCCGGCGTGCGCACACCGGCGGGCCTCTCCTCGGAGGTGACGCAGAGATTAAAAGGACTAGACCAGTGCGTCAATAGGTATGGACCAAAGGGAACGCCTCGGCCTTGTGCCCCCGCCGGGCCGCGCTGGAGTGCCGCTCGAATCAGGCCATTCTGTGAGCCAGGCCACAGCAACTCACTCGCATGGCCTTCGATCAGGCGTGGCACACTGGCCCTGTACCAGCAGCAGCGCACTCCGGGGTCGGTGTAATTCCGAACCGGCGGTAATAGTCCGCGACCCGTCCGCATCCAGCGGCCGGTTGACCAGGTGAAATTCCTGGACCGACGGTGAAAGTCCGGATGGGAGGCAGTGCGCGGCGGGCGGACCGTTCCACGGTCGCGCCGGCCGTCTGTTACCGGTCGCCCGTCAAGGCACCGGTCTCTTTCGGCCGTGGCGTGAGCTGTGCGCGATGGTCTGTTTCCCGCTCTCTGTCGTCATCGACAGGCCCCGGAGTCCGTGCCCGAAGAGGCAGGAGGACCCGGTGGCCACCCCAGCCGACGCAGCCACCATGCGCCGAGCCATTGAGCTCGCCGCGCGTGGGCTCGGCTCCACCAGCCCCAACCCGGTCGTCGGGTGCGTCATCACCGACGCCTCGGGCACGGTCGTCGGCGAGGGCTTCCACCAGCGGGCCGGCGGCCCGCACGCCGAGGTCCACGCCCTGGAAGCCGCGGGCGCCTCCGCTCGCGGCGGCACGGCGTACGTCACCCTGGAGCCCTGCAACCACACCGGCCGCACCGGCCCCTGCGCCCAGGCGCTCATCGCCGCCGGCGTCAGCCGCGTCGTGTACGCGGTGGGCGACCCGAACCCGCAGGCGACCGGCGGCGCCGACACCCTGCGCGCGGCCGGCGTCCAGGTCGAGCAGGGGCTCCTCGGCGACGAGGCCGAGGCGGTCAACACCGCCTGGCTCACCTCCGTACGCCTCGGCCGCCCCCACGTCACCTGGAAGTACGCGGCGACGCTCGACGGGCGCACCGCCGCCGGGGACGGCACCAGCCGCTGGATCACCTCCGCCGAGTCCCGCGCGGACGTCCACCGGCTGCGTGCCGAGTGCGACGCCGTGGTCGTGGGCTCCGGCACCGCCCGCACCGACGACCCGCACCTCGCGGTCCGCGGCATCGACGGGGCGACCCAGCCCCTGCGCGTGGCCGTGGACACCGGCGCCACCGCGGTGAAGCCCGGCGCCCGCATCCTCGACGACGCGGCACCCACCCTGATCGCGGTCGCCGACGACGCCGACGCGTCCCACCTGCCCCCGGACGCGGTCCTGCGCATCGCGCGCACCGCCACCGGTCTGGACATCCGGGCGCTGCTCGCCGCCCTGCACACCCGCGGGGTGCGCTCCGTACTCCTGGAGGGCGGCCCCACCCTCGCCGGGGCCTTCGTCGCCGCGGGCGCCGTCGACCGGGTCGTCGGCTACCTCGCACCCGCCCTGCTCGGCGCCGGTCCCACCGCGCTCGCCGGAGCAGGAATCTCCACCATCGCCGAGGCGTTGCGGCTCGACATCACCGAGACCGTGCGCATCGGCCCCGATCTGCGCATCACCGCCACCCCTCTCGCCAAGGAGCGCTGAACGTGTTCACCGGAATCGTCGAAGAGCTGGGCGAGGTCACCGCCATCGAGAACCTCGGTGACGCCTCCCGCTTCCGTCTGCGCGGCCCCGTCGTGACCGAGGACGCCGGGCACGGCGACTCGATCGCCGTCAACGGCGTGTGTCTGACCGTCGTGGAGTTCGGCGACGGCGAGTTCACCGCCGACGTGATGGAGGAGACGCTCCTGCGCTCCAGCCTCGGCGCCCTGGAGGTCGGCTCCCGCGTCAACCTGGAGCGGCCGATGGCCGTCGGCGGCCGCCTCGGCGGGCACATCGTGCAGGGCCACGTCGACGGCACCGGCACGGTGCTCGCGCGCACGCCCTCGGAGAACTGGGAGATCGTCAAGATCGCCCTTCCCGCACACCTCTCCCGCTACGTCGTCGAGAAGGGCTCCATCACCGTCGACGGCGTCAGCCTCACGGTCGTGGACGCCGCGGCCGACCACTTCACCATCAGCCTCATCCCGACCACCCTCGCGCTGACCACGCTCGGCATCAAGCAGCCCGGCGACCCGGTCAACCTCGAGGTCGACGTCATCGCGAAGTACGTCGAGCGACTGCTCGGCGCCGGCTACGGGGGGAACGACAAGTGAGCGCAGTGAACTGGCTGAACGGCGAGGCCTTCACGGTCCTCGGACAGCACATCAAGTGGTCGGACATGACCGGCAACACGATCGGCCTGATCGCCCTCGCGCTCGGCTGGCGCCGGTCCATATGGACCTGGCCCGCCCAGTTCGTCTCGGGCCTCGTCCTCTTCGTGGCCTTCGCCGCCGGTCACCTCTCCGGCAGCGCGGGCAAACAGGTCGTCGTGATGACCGTGGCCGCGGGCGGCTGGATCGCCTGGAGCCGGGGCAGGCGGCAGGCGCAGGACGGCACCATCGCCGTGCGGTTCGCCACCTGGCGCGAGCGGGCCCTCCTGCTCGCCGGCGCGGCCGTCGGCACGGTCGCCGTCGCGAGCCTGTTCACCGCCTACCCGGCCCTGTCCTGGGACCCGTGGCCCGACGCCTACGTCTTCGTGGGCACCGTCGTCGCCATGTACGCCCAGGCCCGCGGCATGGTCGAGTTCTGGTTCGCCTGGCTGCTCGTCGACGTCGTCGGCGTGCCCCTGAACTTCGCCAACGGCTACGCCTTCTCCGGCTTCGTCTACGTCATTTACGGCGCGCTCGTCCTGTGGGGACTGCGCGACTGGTGGCTGCGCTCGCGCACGAGCGTCAAGCCCGTCCTGGAAGGAGCGACGGCATGACCACGCACGCGCCCACCTGGTACTCCACCGACAACCGCGAGGACCTCGCCCTCGACCCCGTCGAGCAGGCCATCCGCGACATCGCGGCCGGCCGGCCGGTGGTCGTCGTCGACGACGAGGACCGCGAGAACGAGGGCGACCTCGTCATCGCCGCCGAGAAGGCCACCCCCGAGATCGTCGCGTTCATGATGAGCGAGTGCCGCGGCCTGATCTGCGCGCCCATGGAGGGCGAGGACCTCGACCGGCTCGAACTGCCGCAGATGGTCGACCACAACACCGAGTCGATGAAGACCGCGTTCACCGTCTCGGTGGACGCGAGCGCCGCGCACGGCGTGAGCACCGGCATCTCGGCCGCCGACCGCGCCACCACGCTGCGCCTGCTCGCCGACGGCCACTCCGGCTCCGGTGACTTCGTCCGCCCCGGCCACGTCTTCCCGCTGCGCGCCAAGCCCGGCGGCGTCCTTGTGCGCAACGGCCACACCGAGGCCGCGGTCGACCTCGCCCGGCTCGCCGGGCTCGCCCCGGCCGGCGCCATCGTCGAGATCGCGGGCGAGGACGGCGTCATGCTGCGCCTGCCCGAACTCGTCCCGTTCGCCCGCAAGCACGGCCTGACGATCATCTCCATCGAGGACCTGATCGCCTACCGGCGCTCCGCCGAGCCGACGGTGCGCCGCGAGGCCGAGGTCCAACTGCCCACCGCGGCCGGGGAGTTCACCGCCTTCGGCTACCGTTCCACCGTGGACGGCGTCGAGCACGTCGCGCTGGTGCACGGCGACGTCGGCGACGGCGAGGACGTCCTGGTCCGGGTCCATTCCGAGTGCCTGACCGGAGACATCTTCTCCTCGCTGCGCTGCGACTGCGGCCCCCAGCTCCAGGCCTCCATGGAACGCATCACCGAGGCCGGCCGCGGCGTCGTGGTCTACCTGCGCGGCCACGAGGGCCGCGGCATCGGCCTGCTGTCCAAGCTGCGCGCGTACGAACTCCAGGAGCGCGGCCGCGACACCCTCGACGCCAACCTGGAGCTCGGCCTGCCCGCCGACGCCCGCGACTACGCGGCCGGCGCCCAGATCCTCGCCGACCTCGGCGTGCGCAGCCTGCGGCTCATGACCAACAACCCCGACAAGATCACCGCGCTGGTACGGCACGGCCTGACGGTCTCGGGGCGCGAGCCCATGCCGGTCCAGGCGGGCGAGCACAACCTCGGCTACCTGCGCACCAAGCGGGACCGCATGGGGCACGACCTTCCGTGGCTCGACGCCGCCTCGGCGTCGGCCTGCGGCAACCAGTAAGCCAGTAAGCACACCGGAACACCTGAGGAGAGCACGTGAGTGGCAAGGGCGCACCCGAACTGTCCGTACGCAACTGCGGAGACCTCCGTGTCGCCGTGGTCGCGGCACAGTGGCACGAGAAGGTGATGGACGGACTCGTCGACGGCGCCCTGCGCGCCCTGCACGAACTCGGCATCGACGAGCCGACGCTGCTGCGCGTCCCGGGCAGCTTCGAACTGCCGGTCGTGGCCAAGGTCCTCGCGGGCCGCGGCTACGATGCCGTCGTCGCGCTCGGCGTCGTGATCAGGGGCGGTACCCCGCACTTCGAGTACGTGTGTCAAGGTGTCACCAACGGTCTCACCCAGGTCAGCGTCGACACCGGCGTACCCGTCGGATTCGGCGTGCTGACCTGCGACACCGAGGAGCAGGCCCTGGACCGGGCCGGCCTCGAAGGGTCGAACGAGGACAAGGGGCACGAAGCGGTCACCGCCGCCGTGGCCACCGCGGCCACGCTGCGCACGGTCAGCGAACCCTGGCGCTGAGCGACCGGAACCCACCCCTTACCCTAAGAAGCATCATGGCGAACAAACCCACCAAGAGCTTCGAAGAGCTCTTCACCGAGCTCCAGCTCAAGGCCGCCAGCGGCGACCCCAGCACCTCCCGCACCGCCGAGCTGGTGGACAAGGGCGTCCATGCCATCGGCAAGAAGGTCGTCGAGGAGGCCGCCGAAGTCTGGATGGCCGCCGAGTACGAGGGCAAGGAAGCCACCGCCGAGGAGATCTCCCAGCTGCTGTACCACGTCCAGGTGATGATGGTCGCGCGCGGGATCTCCCTCGACGACGTCTACGCCCACCTGTAAGCACCCCGGGCCCGGCCCACCGGTCCGGGCAACGCCGTACGACTCCGTCCACACAAGGAAGCTGACCTCATGCTGCGCATCGCCGTCCCCAACAAGGGTTCACTGTCCGGACCTGCGTCGGCGATGCTCCATGAGGCCGGCTACCGGATGCGCAAGGAGTCCAAGGAACTCGTCACCGTCGACCCCGTCAACGAGGTCGAGTTCTTCTACCTGCGCCCCAAGGACATCGCGATCTACGTGTCCGCAGGCAAGCTCGACATCGGCATCACCGGCGAGGACCTGCTGATCGACTCCGGCGCCGAGGCCGAGGTCATCCTGCCGCTCGGCTTCGCCCGCTCCACCTTCCGCTTCGCCGCCAAGCCCGGCACCGTCACGTCCGTCCAGGACCTGGCGGGCAAAACGATCGCCACCTCCTACGAGGGCATCGTCGCCAAGCACCTGGCCGAGGCCGGCGTCGACGCCTCCGTGGTGCACCTCGACGGCGCGGTGGAGACCGCGATCGAGCTGGGCGTCGCCCAGGCCATCGCCGACGTCGTGGAGACCGGCACCTCGCTGCGCAACGCGGGCCTGGAGGTCTTCGGCGAGCCGATCATGAAGTCCGAGGCGGCCGTCATCCGCCGCACCGGCGCCGGTGCGGACGGTGCCACCCAGCTGAAGGTCGAGCAGTTCCTGCGCCGCCTCCAGGGCGTCCTCGTGGCCCGCAGCTACGTGATGATGGACTACGACTGCCGCGCCGAACACCTGGAGCGGGCCGTCGCGCTCACCCCCGGCCTGGAGTCGCCGACCATCTCCCCGCTGCACAACGAGGGCTGGGTCGCGGTCCGCTCGATGGTCCCCGCCAAGGACTCCCAGCGGGTCATGGACGACCTGTACGAGCTGGGTGCCCGGGCGATCCTCACCACGGCCATCCACGCCTGCCGCCTCTGACGGCCGGCCGCACGACCGCGACGACAGCGACCGAAAGCGAACGACACCGTGTCCGCCCCCGCCCCCCTGCCCCCCGCCCTGCCGATCACGTTCAGGCCGACCCGCACCCGGGCCGTCCTGCTGATCAGCGCCGCCGCCATGTTCGTCGCGATGACGGTGATGTCGCTGCTCCTGGAGACGCTGAGCGGGGGCGAGCGGGGCAGCTTCATCCTCATGGCCGCCCTGTTCGCCGGGGTGCTCGTGCTGCTCAGCCGGCCCAAGGTGGTCGCCGACGACGCGGGCGTCACGGTCGTCAACCTCACCGCACGGCGCCGCCTCGCCTGGGCGGAGATCCTCCGGGTGAACCTCCGTCCGGGCGACCCCTGGGTCTTCCTCGACCTCAGCGACGGCACCAGCCTGCCCGTGCTCGGAATCCAGCCCGGCATCGGCAAGGCCCGCGCCATCCGCGACGCCAAGGCGCTGCGCGCGCTCGCCGAGACCCACGGCACCGGGGCCGATTCCCCCGGCGCGCCCGGCGACAACGGCTGAGCCCCCTGCCCCACCTGGCACCATCTTGATTACCCTGATGTCGGCGGCGCCGAGCGCGCCCCGCCCCGCACACGGGCCTGCACCATCGGCCGCGGGGCACCTGCGACCCGAGGAGTGACTCCCTCCAGCAATGGACGGACCGTCCGGTAGTACCTGCGCCGCCCCCTCCCAGGAGGCGGCGGCATGACCATCACGCTTGGGCTGCTCTTCGCGGCCTTCCTCCTGATCCTCGCCAACGGCTTCTTCGTGGCGGCCGAGTTCGGCCTGGTCACCGTCGACCGGCCGGACGCCGAGCGGGCCGCGGCCGACGGCGACCGCAGAGCCGGCACCGTGGTGCGCGCGCTCGGCGAGCTGTCCTTCCAGCTGTCCGGCACCCAGCTCGGCATCACCATCACCTCGCTCGTCGTCGGCATGCTCGCCGAGCCCGCGCTCGCCGACCTGCTCGACGGACCCATCGGCGCCACCGGTCTGCCGGCCGGCGCGGTCTCCGGCATCAGCGTCGTGCTCGGCATGCTGCTCGCGGCCGCCGTGCAGATGGTGGTCGGCGAGCTCGTGCCGAAGAACTGGGCGGTGTCCAGGCCGCTCCACGTGGCCCGCTTCGTGGCCGGGCCGCAGGACCGCTTCTCGCGGCTCTTCCGCCCGGTCATCGCCCTGCTCAACACGGTCGCCAACCGCCTGGTGCGGGCGCTCGGCGTGGAGCCCGCCGACGAGCTGGCCTCCGCCCGCACCCCTGGTGAACTGGTCTCCCTGGTCAGGCACTCGGCGCGGGCCGGAGCCCTGGAGCAGGACACCGCCGACCTGTTCGTACGGACCCTCTCGCTCGGCCACCTCACGGCCGAGAACGTGATGACCCCGCGCGTCAAGGTCAGCGCGCTCCAGACCACCGCGACCGCGGCCGACGTCCTCAACCTCACCCGCGCCACCGGCCTCTCCCGCTTTCCGGTCTACCGGGAGCGGATCGACGAGGTCGTGGGCATGGTCCACCTCAAGGACGCGCTCGCGGTCCGGCCGCCGGAGCGGCTGCGCACCGCGGTCGGCCTGATCGCGGTGCCGCCGCTGCTGGTCCCGGAGACGCTGCCGGTGCAGCAGCTCCTGGAGCGGCTGCGCAGCGAGCAGCCGATAGCCGTCGTCGTCGACGAGTACGGCGGCACGGCCGGCGTCGTCACCCTCGAGGACATCATCGAGGAACTGGTCGGCGAGGTCCGCGACGAGCACGACGGCGCGGACGCCGCCCGGCCCGAACTCGCCGTCGTGGCGGGCGAGGACGGCCGTCCCGCCTGGGAGGCCGACGGCAGCTGCCGGGTCCTCTCGCTCGGCCGGATAGGCCTGGAGGCCCCCGAGGGACCGTACGAGACCGTGGCCGGCCTGGTCGCCGACCTGCTCGGCCGCATCCCGGTTCCCGGTGACCGGGTCGAGCTGCCCGGCTGGCGCATCCAGGTCCGCCGGGTGGAGCGGTACCGCGCGGAGCGGGTCCGCTTCGTGCGGGCGGCCGACGCGCCGGTGGCGGAGGCGGTCCGATGAGCCTGCTCCAACTCCTGTTCGCGCTGCTGCTCGTGCTCGCCAACGGCTTCTTCGTCGGCGCCGAGTTCGCGCTGGTCTCGGTGCGCCGCAGCCAGATCGAACCGCTGGCCGCCGGGTCCTCGCGGGCCCGCCAGGTGCTGCACGGCCTGGAGAACCTGCCGCAGATGATGGCCGCCGCCCAATTCGGCATCACCGTCTGCTCGTTGACGCTCGGCGCGGTCGCCGAGCCGACCGTGGCCCGGCTCCTGGAGCCCGTGTTCCAGGCGGCCCGGATCCCCGAGGGGCTCGTCCACCCGCTGGGCTATGTCATCGCGCTCGCCCTGGTGGTCTCGCTCCACCTGGTGATCGGCGAGATGGTCCCGAAGAACCTGGCGATGGCGGCGCCCGAGAAGACCGCGCTCTGGTTCAGCCCGGGCCTGGTCGCCTTCGCCCGGGTCTGCAAGCCGGTGACCATCGCGCTCGGCGCCTGCGCGCGGCTGATTCTGAGACTCTTCCGGGTCGAGCCGAAGGACGAGGTGGAGGCCGTCTTCACCAGCGTCCAGCTCGGCCGCCTCGTGGAGGACTCCGGGCAGGCCGGGCTCCTGGAGCCGGAGGCCCAGGAACGCCTGGAGGACGCCCTGGAACTGGGCAGCCGCCCCGTCACCGACGTCCTGCTCGACCGGGCCTCACTGGTGACGGTGGACTGCTCGGTGACGCCCAGGGAGCTGGAGGAGCTGACGGTACGCACCGGCTACTCCCGCTTCCCGGTGTGCGCGGAGGGTGGCGCCTTCATGGGCTTCCTGCACGTCAAGGACGTACTCGACGTGGAGGACCGGGAGCGTGCGGTGCCGCAGCAGCTGTGGCGCCCGCTCGCCACGCTGCGGGCCGAACTGCCCCTGGACGACGCCCTGACCGTGATGCGCCGCGCGGCGACGCACCTGGCCCAGGTCGCGGACGGTTCCGGCCGGGTGCTCGGCCTGGTCGCCCTGGAGGACGTCCTGGAGAAGCTGGTGGGCGAGGTCCGCGACCCCGCGCACCGCGAGGAGCCCACCGCGCTCGCCCGGCTCGCCGAGCCGCGCGGCGAACAGGCCCAGCAGGCGCTGGCCGGCTAGCCGCTAGAGCGGTTCCTGCGGGTCGCGGCGGGCGGGGCCGCGACCCGACAGGACCTCTCCGTACGCCTGCATCAGATCGGGCAGGCGCAGGGTGGAGAGGTCGTCGCGGGTGGGCGTGGCGGGATACATCGACAGCCTCAGGTCCCGGTAGGCGCAGCTCTTCTCGTACAGGGTGCGCAGGAAGCGGCCGTTGCCGAGCTCGTCGATCCAGCCTTGGTCGACGACGTGCCCGCTGATCGAGCGCAGCTCCTCCAGCGCCTCCTCGTCCCACGCGTCCCCGTTCTCCCCGGCCAGCACCTCGCCGATCGAGGTGAGTTCGAGGGGCCGGTAGGAGGGGAAGTCGACGCGGGTGGTGAAGCGGGAGGACAGGCCCGGGTTGGTGGCGAGCAGCCGGTCCATGCCCTCGGGGTAGCCGGCCAGGATGACCACCAGGTGGTCCCGGTTGTCCTCGGCGCGCTTGAGGAGCACTTGGAGCGCTTCGTCGCCGTACGCGTCGCCCTTGCTGTAGCCGGAGTTGGAGAGCGAGTAGGCCTCGTCGACGAAGAGGACGCCGCCCAGCGCCGAGTCGATCAGCTCGTTGGCCTTGACGGCGGTCTGGCCGAGGAACTCGCCCACCAGGTCAGCCCGTTGGGCCTCCACCAGGTGATCGCCGCCGAGGAGTCCGAGTGCGTAGAAGACGCGGCCCAGGATGCGTGCCACGGTGGTCTTGCCGGTGCCGGAGGGGCCGGAGAAGACAAAGTGACGTTTCGGCGGCTGGACGGGCAGGCCCTGACTGGCCCTGAGCCGGGCCATGTTGAGCTGCGCGGACAGCGCCTTGACCTGACGCTTGACCGGTTCGAGGCCCACCATCCGCTCCAGTTCGGCGAGTGCCTCGGCGAGCAGGACGGGATCGGTGGGCCCGGCGGGGAACTGCGGGGGCGTCGGCTGCGAGGGGATGCCGGGCTTGTCCCGTACGCCGTCGCGCGCCCCGCGCGGCGGGCCGGCGGGCGGCGCCTGGGGTTCGCCGCCCAGCCGGAGCTCGCGGCCCTCGGGCGGATCCAGGCCGAGCACGGACTCGGCCTCCGCCTCCACCGTGTCGCCGAAGCCGGACAGGGCGACAGCGGCGAGGTCGGGGGAGTCGGCGGAGCCGTCGTACCCGTCGTTCTCGGTGATCGCGGTCAGCCGCGCCGAGGTGTCCATGAACGCAGGGTCGACGCGGTGCACCGCCCGGTACAGGGGGAGGGCCGCGGCCGAGCGGCCGGTGCCCTCGTGGGCGCGGGCCAGCCAGTAGCGCAGCTCCTTGCGCTGGGGCTGTTCGCTGCGGCAGCGCATCAGCGCGGCCGAGAGCAGCGGCTCGGCCTGGCCGAACATCTCCAGGCGCACCCGGGCCATCCCGCCGAAGAGACCGGCCTCGATGCCGAGCAGCGGATCGTCGACCAACGGCTCGGTGTGGCGGACCAGTTGCTCCCAGTCCTTGACGAGATAGGCCCGGCAGGCGTGCAGGAAGCGCACCTGCGGGTCGGTGTCGACGGGAGGCAGCCCGGCCAACGCCCGGTCCAGTTCCGGCACATGGCGGCCGTCCAGCCAGTGCGAGGCGTGGGCGAGCAGCAGATCGCGCGGGCTCTCCAGGACGGGCTGGACCCACCAGCCGAGCCAGTACCAGGAGTTGAGGGTCCTGCGGTGGCCCGCTCGCTGTTCGCCGAAGCGTTCGCGGTGCCGGTACATGCGCAGCAGCGCGGTCGTCGTGTCCACGCGCAGGGCGTGCAGTCCGAGCCAGCCGTCCGCCATCGAGGGGTCGAGCCGCACCGCCGTGCGGAACTCCTCCTCGGCCTGCGGATACGCGCCCATGGTGTAGGCGTCCACACCGCGCAGCCAGGCGAGCTCGGCCGGGGCGTGCGCGCCCGTAGTGCCGAAGTCCATCACGTCCCCCACCACCGTGCCCCGTGCTGAACCGCCAATTCACAGAAGGGAATTGACGGGAGTTGACCGCACCGTTGTGCATCGTACCTGCGGAAAGGCCCGCTGCCGAAGGGGGCGCGGAGGGAGCTCCGGTGGTGACCCAGGGTGAGCGAAATGCCCTGCGTGACGGGCTCGTTGAGGGGGAAAGGGCAGAACGAAGCCCCCGATCACGGGGGAACAACCGGGGGCTTCGCGTCCGCGGCGGCTTCGGAAAGCCGCACATTGAGAACGTAAGACCTGTATGGCCCCTGGGTCAAGCGGAGTTGAGGGACTGCGGGGGCTGTTTTGCGACTCTTCAGTGCGGTGGGGTGAGGTCGTCACGGTGCGTGAGCGGACGGGCCTCGCAGGGTGTCGAATCGGGTCCCGGGAGCCACTCGTACCCCTCCCGCACCTGACGTACCAGGACGTCGGCGAAGGGTCTCGACGGGTCTTCCGCGAAATGGCACATCTCCGCCGCCGTCCAGTCGTCCCAGAAAGCGGAGAGTCCGATTCCGTCGCGGCTCCGGCCCCGCGCCCAGGACGCCTGTGCGTCCAGTTCCATCCAGACCAGCAGCGCCAGGGAAGGCCGCAGCTTCCGGCGTCCGGCGCCGACGCCCTCGATCAGGACCACGGGCGCGGGCGCCACGGCGCGCGCGGCCCCGAAGCGCCGCAGATTCCAGTCGTACGGCTCGTACCGGCCTCTCTCGCCGCGCGCGAGGGGGTCGAGCAGCTGCCGGCGCAGGCGGTCCGTCCAGCCGAAGAACTCCTCGTGCGTGGCCAGATCGTCCAGGTGCAGCACCGGCGCCCCGCCCAGCGCCCGCGCGAGGCGGTCCGCGAACGTGGACTTGCCGGACCCCGCGTGGCCGTCCACCGCGACCAGCCGCACCGGCCCGCAGGACGGGGGCAACTCCCGCACCAGAGCGGCCAGTTCGGCCACGGCGGTGTCAGGGGGGGGTGTGCTGTCCATGGCGTCCTGCCTGGTGGTTCGGTGGGTGCGGTGAGCGGCCCGCGCGCCCGGGAGGGAGCGGGGGATGTCGACGGTACCCCGGCGTCCGGGGGTGTGGCGCGAGGCTGCGCCCGGGCCCACCGCCGGGCCCCGGGACTCGCGGCTTCCGGCTCATGCCCAGGTCACGCCAGTGGTCGAGACCAATATTGGCGGTGGGGCGCGTGCCGAATCACTGGCCGAAGGTGCCTTCGACCCGCGATAGTTGGCCCGCTGTCGTGCACTCGCCGCCGCATCCGCACCCGACTGGGGGTCTCCACCGTGACCAGCCCAACCCCGCGCAGAACCGTCCTCGCCGCGGCCGTCGCCCTCGCCGCGGGCGCCGCCGTGGCCGGATCCGCAGGACCCGCGTCCGCGTCCCAGGGGCCCGCGACCGCCTCCGGCGGCGCGGCCCGACCCCAGCAGGGACCGCAGCTCGTGGACAACCAGGCCTGGACCACGCACGCCCAATGGCGCTCCGGCACCGCGGACGGCGTGCGTACCGAGGGGGGCCGCCGACCCGGCATCGTCATCGACCGCCCGGCCGGAACCACCTCGTACACCGACCCGCACACCAACAGGACCGCCACCTGGGAGTACGCGAGCTGGACCTCGCCGGTCCACCGGAGCGAGGTGCCCGCGACCGAGGCCGTCGCCCACTGGAACGCCCGCACCCCGGCCGGCACCTGGCTCCAGGTCGAACTGCTCGGCACCTACACGGACGGCACCGCCACCCCGGCGTACGTCATGGGCCGCTGGACGGCGGGCGACGGCGACACCGACATCCGGCGGACCTCCGTGGACGGCCAGGGCGACGGCAAGAGCTCGATCTCGACGGACACCTTCGCCATCGACACCCCGGCCGGCGGCCTGCGCCTGGCCTCCTACCGGCTGCGGGTCACGCTCTACCGGCTCCCGGGCAGCGGGCTCACGCCGACGGTGTGGCGGGTCGGCGCCATGGCATCCGACATCCCGGACCGTTTCACGGTGGACGCCTCGACCCCGGGGTTCGCGGGCGAGCTGGACGTGCCGAGCTACTCGCAGGAGATCCACAAGGGCCAGTACCCGCAGTACGACAACGGCGGCGAGGCCTGGTGCAGCCCCACCTCCTCGCAGATGATCATCGAGCACTGGGGGCGGCGGCCGAGCCCGGCCGACCTCGCCTGGGTCGACCCCTCCTACGCGGACCCGCAGGTGTGCCAGGCCGCCCGGGGGACCTACGACTACCAGTACGCGGGCTGCGGCAACTGGCCCTTCAACGCCGCGTACGCCGCCACCTACCGGGACATGAGCTCCGTCGTGACCCGGCTGCGCTCGCTGAACGACGTGGAGACGCTGGTCCGCGCGGGCATCCCGGCCATAACGTCCCAGTCCTTCCTGGCGACCGAGCTGACCGGTGCGGGCTACGGCACCTCGGGACACCTGATGACGGTGATCGGCTTCACCGACGACGGCGACGTGATCGCCCACGACCCGGCGGCCCCGGACGACGCGGCCGTGCGCCGCGTCTACCGCCGGCGCGAGTTCGAGAACATCTGGCTGCGGACCAAGCGCCACAACGCCTCCGGGAAAGTGGTGTCGGGCACAGGGGGCGTCTGCTACCTGTACTGGCCCGCGTACCCGACGGCCAGGCAGCGCAAGGCCCTCGCGGCGGTCGGCATCCACTGAGCGGTCCCCGGCGTCCCGGGGCAGTGACGAACGTCTCTACCCCCGGGGCGCGGTCCGCTGGCACTGTGGACAGGTCACCGGGGGGACCGTGCACCGCCACACGACCGAGTGAGTTCCCATGACCCTGCCTGCCACCACCGTCGACGATCCCCGCGCGCTGGCCGAGCTCCGCGCCCGGACCGGCGGCCCCAAGGACACCGGCCCCAAGATCCTGGAGCACGTCCTCGGCTGGACCCTCGTGGTGGTCCTGGCGATGCTGGTCACGCAGTCCGGCCTGCTGTAGCTACGACGCGGGGGCGAGGTCGAGCTCGGCCTTCCAGTGCCGGTCCGGGATGCCGACCAGGCCGTAGAGCAGCCGCACCGGTGAGCGCCGGGCCAGCAGAACGGCGCCCGCCACCGCGGCGAACACCACCAGTCCCACCGGCCACCCCGCCAGGCGCACCAGCAGGCTCGCGGCGACGGCGCCGATGAACGGCAGCCCGTAGACCCCGGCCGCCGCGATCGCCACCGCGAGCACCCGGCCCACCTTGCGGTCCTCGTCCGCGCCCGGCAGCTCCCAGCCCTCCATCAGCCAGCCGATCTCGGTGATCAGGAGGGTGCCGAGCACCGCGGCGCCGAGGATCAGCAGCGCGAGGAAGGTGCCGGACGTGAGGAAGCGCAGCAGGTCGTTGACGACGCTGTCCTTCGGCCACTCCCGCAGCGCCCCCTGGCTCGTGGTGAGCAGCCGCCGGTAGCCCGTGCCGTCCCAGCCGTGCACGAGCATCCCGAACAGCAGGAAGTGCCCGCCCACGCTCTGCAGATAGGCCCAGTAGCCCGCGCCCACGAGCACGAGCCACTGCGCCACGAGGAAGCCGAGCAGCGCGGCCACGACGGTGCCGCCCGCGTAGCAGAGCACGAACCCGGCCCAGATCCCGTGGTGGTCCCGGGCCACCTGCATGGTCGCCCATGACGGGTTCTGCCACATCATGAACAGCCCGGTCGGCACCAGGAGCACGGCCGCGAACAGCACGGTCAGCGTCAGGTACGGGTTGGCGGCGCGGCTGCGGGTGCGCACCCCTTCCTCGTGCACCGAGCGCTGCCACCACTGGAGCTGGCGGGCCGCCGAGACGGCGAAGACCGCTCCGGTCGCGTACGCCCAGAAGAGGGCGGCCTGGATCGGGATCACGATGCCCCCAGCGTCAGTCCGTTCGCGACGATCGAGTCCGAGGTGACCAGCGCCTGCTCGGCCGTCACGTCGGTCATGAAGACGAACGGCGGGACGACCGGCGGCACCGGCAGGGTGGTGGGGTCGAAGGTGATGCAGAGCAGCCCTTCGAGGCAGCCGCTGAACTTGGTGAGGTAGAGCGTCACATGGCCTTTGAGGTCCAACGAGCTGGCGCCCAGGGTGAGTTCGTCGTGGCCGTCGCGCGTGTGGAGGCGGTAGTCGGTGAGCGAGGCCGACGTCATCCTCAGGATCATGACCTTGAGCGGGCCGTGCGCGGTGGGCACGGTGGTCACCCCCGCGAGCAGGAAGCCGTTGGGGGAGAACCGGGTGGTGGTGACCGTCGGCGGCACCGCCGGGGCGGTCACCGTCCCCGGCGGCGGCGCCTGCTCGATCCGGTGCCCGCCGAGCGTGACCAGCAGGGCGACCGGAAGGGCCGCGGCCAGGGTGCGCTGGGTGCGCACCCGGGGCACCCGCTCCTCCTCCTTCGGTGTCCAGCCGAAGCCCATCGCGCTGCCCGTGATGCCCAGGGCCATCCCCACCAGGAAGCCGCCGAGGTTGGTGGCGGCGAAGGAGAGCACCGACAGGATCAGGGCGTTGACGGACACGTACTGCCGGGTGTGCGGCAGGAACCAGAGGAAGAGCCCGGCCGCGACGAGGGCGAGTCCGATGCCGATCGCGGCGATCCCGCCGAGCCCGAGGCTGACCAGAATGGTCAGCGGGGACAGCGGCACCACGAGCAGTTCGAGACCGCCGAGGACGAGGTAGAGCCCGGCCCAGAAGGGCCGCGTGCGCCGCCAGCCCCGGAACGCGCGCCGGGCCTCGGGCAGCGGGAGCCGCTCGTCGAGGGCCGGGAACCGGAGGCCTCGCGGAGTCTCGCCTGGGGCGGGACCGCCCCAGGAGGCGGCTCGCGGTTCGCCGGCGCGGGGCCCCGTCCCCTCACTGGCGCGGGGCCCCGCGCCCTGGCCGGTCCGCGCGCCGGTAACGGGCCCGGCGAGTGGACCGACAGCCTGGCTGGGGGCCGCGGCCCCCGGCCACAGGCCCTCGCCCGCCCGCGGGTCGCCCTGCACCCGCACGGGCGGCCGCTGGGCCGGCGCACTCCGGCCGGTGCGCGGGGGTCTGAGCAGCGCCAGTCGTCTCAGAAGCACTTCTTGCCGCCGATGCTCACATCGACCTTCATCCCCTTCAGCCGGAAGTTCCCGCCGGTCGCCGACCAGGCGTGCGACTTCACGCCGTTGACCTCGATGTTCCCGGCCTGTAGCCCGAACTTGCCCGGTTCGCCCTGAACTCCCTTGACCGCGTCGAGCGTCGAGGCGTCCCGGCCGATCTGGGCGGTGCCGAACTGCGCGTCGCCGACCAGGTCCTCGCCGTCGATGACCAGGTTGCTGGCCGTGACCTCACCCGCGTCGCCGCCCGCCGTCAGCTTGAACACCACGGTGCCGACCGGGGTGCTGACCTCGGCGGACTGGCAGATGTCGCTGAGCCGGGCGTCGCCGATGCCGAGCAGCGCCACCGGGTGCCCCTTCCCGTCGACCGACTTGTCGGTCTGCACGTACGAGGAGAGCCCCGAGCTGGTCAGCTTCCCCGACGCGACCTGGAAGCTGGTGCCGGAGACCGCGAAGGACGCGGCCAGCGCGCCCTCGGCCATCACGTTGGCCATGATCCCTACGGCGACCACCGCCGGCAGGGCGACGACCGCGGTCTTCTTCCAGGCGGTTCCGCCTTCGGCCAACGGCCGCTTGGCTGCGCTCACTTGGTCCTCCCGTACGATCCGTCGAACCCGCGAAAGCCGGTGCAGGGGGAGTGCGAATGCAGGTCTGCCATACTGCGGGCATCCTGTGGCAGTTGGAGAGTAGGGCCGGATTTGAATAATAGTCAACAGCGCGGAACGACCGTAAAATCCCAGGTCCGCCGCTCCGAACTCATCGCGACTGGCCGGAAGTTGTTCGCCGACACCTCCTACGACGCCTTGTCGATGGACGACATCGCTCAGCACGCCGGGGTCGCGAAGGGGCTGATCTACTACTACTTCAAGTCCAAACGGGGCTACTACCTGGCCATAGTCGAGGACTCCGTGGCGGACCTGGTGTCGCGTGCGGCGAGCGACACCGACCTGCCCCGCGCCGAACGGGTCCACCGCACCATCGACGGCTACCTCCGGTACGCCGAGCACCATCAGGCGGCCTACCGGACGATCGTCAGCGGCGGCGTCGGCTTCGACACCCAGGTGCAGGCCATCCGGGACGCGGTGCGCGAGGAGCTGATAGCGACCATCGCCGAGGGTGCCTACGGCAGCCGCGAGATACCCGCCCTCGCCCGGCTCGCCCTGGTCGGTTGGCTGGGCACCGTGGAGAGCGTCACGCTCGACTGGCTGGGGGTCCTGGAGCCGCCGCGCGACACCGTGCGCGAGCTGCTGGTGCGGATGCTGCGCCACACCCTGGACACCATCGAGGAATTCGAGCCGTCCTGCCCCGCCCCGGAGCCGTCGGCCTGAATCCGGGCATGCCGCCGGGGCGGTCGGCGACGGCCGACCGCCCCAGCGCTCAACTCCCGTTCTAGTGGATCGACTTGATCAGCTCACCGTTGCTCGTGTCCCCGCTCAGCTCCCAGAAGAAGGTGCCGCCGAGGCCCTGGTGGTTCTTGTAGGTCATCTTTCCGGCGATGGTGGCCGGGGTGTCGTAGCTCCACCAGTTGTTGCCGCAGTACGCGTACGCCGTCCCCGCGACGGTGCCGTTGGCGGGGCACTTGGACCTGAGCACCTTGTAGTCGTCGATGCCCTGCTCGTAGGTGCCCGCCGCGGGCCCGGTCGCGGTGCCGCCCGGCGCCTTCTGCGTCACGCCCGTCCAGCCGCGCCCGTAGAACCCGATGCCGAGCAGGAGCTTGCCCGACGGGATGCCGAGCCCCTTGAGCCTGCTGATCGCCGCGTCGGTGTCGAAGCCCTGCGTGGGGATCCCGCTGTAGGAGGTCAGTGGCGAGTGCGGGGCGGTCGGGCCCTGGGCCGCCCAGGCGCCGAAGAAGTCGTACGTCATCGGGTTGTACCAGTCGACGTACTGGGCCGCGCCCGCGTAGTCGGTGGCGTCGATCTTGCCCTTTGGCGAGGCGTCGGCGGTGATGGCGGCAGTGACCAGGTTGGAGCGGCCGAACTTCGAACGCAGCGCCGCCAGAAGGTTCTTGAAGGCCTCGCGCCCGCTGGTGTCACAGGTGAGCCCGCAGGCGTTGGGGTACTCCCAGTCGACGTCGATGCCGTCGAAGACGTCCGCCCAGCGCGGGTCCTTGACCAGGCCGTAGCAGGAGTCGGCGAACGCGGCGGGATTCTTCGCGGCCTCGCCGAACCCGCCCGACCAGGTCCAACCGCCGAACGACCAGAGGACCTTGAGCCCGGGGTGCTTCTTCTTGAGCTCGCGGAGCTGGTTGATGCTGCCGGCCACCGGCTGGTCCCACTTGTCGGCGGTGCCGTCGACGCTGGAGGCGGCGTCGTACGTCTTCTGGTAGTCGGCGTAGGCGTCGCCGACGGCGCACTTGCCGCCGGTGACGTTGCCGAAGGCGTAGTTGATGTGGGTCAGCCGGGCGGCCGAGCCCGAGGTCTCGATGTTCTTCACGTGGTAGTTGCGCTGGTAGACGCCCCAGTCGGTGAAGTATCCGACGACCTTGGAGCCCGCCGCCGCGGCGCGCGGGGTCTGCGGGGTCCGGTCGGGGGAGGCGGTGGCGCTGCCCGCGCCGGCGAGCAGGGTGACGCCGAGCGCGCCGGTGCACGCGGCGGCGATCAGCGCTCTGAGGCGGGCGGGACGGGGTCCGAGCATCGTGATCTCCTCGTGGGGAAGGGGAGAGCGGGGGCCGGGCACGACTGCTTTGACATGAACGCACTAAGTCGCTGGAGGGAACGCTAGAAGGACTAGACCAGTGCGGTCAATGGTGCGGACCAATTCCGGAGTGCCGGATTCCAGCGCTGGTCGCCGCTGGGGACCCGGTGGAAATCGTGATCTTGGGGCCAGTGACGGGACGCGTCCGATCGGGCATACTCACAGCGCCACGGCCACCCGCCTGCTACTTCCGTGACCCGGAGGGGAAGGTAACGGCCGTAGAGCAGAGTCACCGGCGGCGCCGCCACACCCTGCGCGTGCGGCCGTCGAAGCGCCCGACAGGGAGGAGAGCGCCGCCATGCCCGACCGTGCCCCACAGCCGGTGGAACGACAGCTGCCCACCGAAGAGGCCCGGGACCTCGTCGCGCTGGTGCGCGACATCGTCCAGCGGGAGATCGCGCCTCGGGCCGCCGAGCAGGAGGACGCCGGGTACTTCCCGCGCGAGATCTTCACCCTGCTCTCCGAATCCGGCCTCCTCGGCCTCCCGTACGACTCCGAGTTCGGCGGCGGCGACCAGCCCTACGAGGTCTACCTCCAGGTGCTCGAAGAGCTCGCCTCGGCCCGCCTCACGGTCGGCCTCGGCGTGAGCGTCCACTCGCTCGCCTGCCACGCGCTGGCGGGCTACGGCACCAAGGAGCAGCAGACCGAGCACCTGCCCGCCATGCTCGGCGGCGGCCTGCTCGGCGCGTACTGCCTCTCCGAGCCCTCCTCGGGTTCCGACGCCGCCTCGCTGCGCACCAAGGCCGTGCGGGACGGCGGCGACTGGGTCATCACCGGCACCAAGGCCTGGATCACCCACGGCGGGATCGCCGACTTCTACACCGTGCTGGCCCGCACCGGCGGTGAGGGCGCCCGCGGCATCACGGCCTTCCTCGTCCCGGGCGACGCCGAGGGGCTGAGCGCGGCCGCGCCCGAGAAGAAGATGGGCATGAAGGGCTCGCCCACCGCCCAGCTCCACTTCGACGGCGTACGCGTCCCCGACGCCCGCCGGGTCGGCGAGGAGGGCCAGGGCTTCGCGATCGCCCTCTCCGCGCTCGACTCGGGGCGGCTCGGCATCGCGGCCTGCGCGATCGGTGTCGCCCAGGCCGCCCTCGACGAGGCCCTCGCGTACGCCACCGGGCGCGAGCAGTTCGGCCGTCCCATCGCCGACTTCCAGGGCCTGCGCTTCATGCTCGCCGACATGGCGACCCAGATCGAGGCGGGCCGCGCGCTGTACCTGGCCGCCGCCCGGCTCCGCGACGCCGGCCGCCCGTTCTCCCGCCAGGCCGCGATGGCCAAGCTGTTCTGCACGGACGCCGCGATGAAGGTGACCACGGACGCGGTCCAGGTCCTGGGGGGTTACGGCTACACGGCCGACTTCCCCGTCGAGCGGTTCATGCGCGAGGCGAAGGTGCTTCAGATCGTCGAGGGCACGAACCAGATTCAGCGCATGGTCATCGCCCGCCACCTCGCGGGTCCGGAGACCCGCTGACCCCCGCCGCGCCGTGCCCCGGCCACACCGGGGCCGCCGCGAGCCGGGCCCACTCCTGGTCCCGGTGGCCCGGGAGGGTCCGCCCCTTGCTGGCCCAATGGTGTAGCAGGGCCTGGTAGATGGGCGCGTCAGCGTGCCGCAGAACCGATTCTTCTGTGGGGGTGGCGGGGGTGGGCGGCGCGAGCCGGCGTCGTCCTCGGCCGGGTGCGGTCGAATGAAGCAAACTCATGGCTTGGCCAACGCGACCCGCCGCGCGGGGGTCACCCCCGGGAAGATTCGGCCGTACGTCCGAACCCCGCCGCCCCCGCGCCCCTTCGTCGCGCCTCCACCCCGTCGGCCGGGGTGCCGCGGCGTTGCCCACGCCGATCCGGCCGCGGCAGCCCTCCGCGGGGCCCTGCGGCGGCCCCGTCCCTCACCTGAACTCCCGCGAGCTTGAGCCTTGTTGGGACCTCGACCGTGCGGCGGCTCCGCGTGGTTCCCGCGCCGTCTGACCCGCGGGGGGTGGTGGTGCGGGCCCCGGCCCCTGTGTGGTGTCGGCTTCCCGGCCGTGTGGGGTTGTTCGCGCAGTTCCCCGCGCCCCTGGGGGTGTAGGTGCAGGAGGTCGTAGTGGTGTGGCCCCCTGGCCCCGGTGTGTGGTCGGCTTCCCGGCCGTGTGGGGTTGTTCGCGCAGTTCCCCGCGCCCCTGGGGGGTGTGGGTGCGGGGGGGGGGGCGTGGTGGTGCGGCTCCCTGGCCCCGGTGGATTGTCGGCTTCCGGTCGTGTGGGGTTGTTCGCGCAGTTCCTCGCGCCCCTGAGGGTGTGGGGGGCTGGGGTGTTGGCCCTGGGGCCCTTGGGTGGGGGCGGGGTGGTTTTGGCTTGGTCGGTGTTTGAGGGTGGGCGTCTTTCGGGGGCGAGGCGGGGGGCCGGGGCGGAGCCCCGGGAGGGGTGCAGGGGACGAAGTCCCCGCGGGGGGCTGGGGCGCAGCCCCAGGGGCGGAACCCTCCAACCCCCGTCACGGGTGGGTGGGTGGGGAACTCCCTGAGGGGCGGGTGGAGTTCGCGCTTGGGGTCCGGGCGTGGCCCGGCAGTTGACGTCTCCGACCCCCGTCACGGGTGGGCGGGGGACTCCCTGGGGTGCAGGGGGCGCGCTCGGGGTATGGCGGGGTGGCGGGGAGCTGACGTACCGTCAGGTTTTCTACTTGCGCCGGAGGTTGCTCATGCCGCCCCAGGACCGACCCGTCCCGCTCGACGAGTACCCCATCCACCAGGCCCCGCTCTCGATGAAGCACGTCGTGACCGGTGACCGCAACGCCTACGACCGCTGCATCTTCCACGTCTTCGACCACCAGGGCCGCGCCCTGCTCATCGCGGGCCTCGGGGTCTACCCCAACACCGGGGTGATCGACGCCTACGCCACCCTCCGCGTGGGCGACCGCCTGCACGCCGTCCGTGCGTCCGACGCCCTCACGGACGACCGTATGAACCTCGCCGTCGGCCCCCTGCGGATCACCGTTGACGTCCCGCTGCGCCGCCTCGGCCTGCACTGCGCTCCCGATCCGGGCGACCCGAATTCACTCTCGTACGACATCGTCTGGAACGCGGACTTCCCCGCGCTGTGGGAACCCCATCACGTGCAGCGCCGGGGCGACCGGCTCACGCTGGAGGGGCGGCGGTTCGTGCAGGCGGGCCGGTGCGAGGGCGTGATCCGCGTCGGCGGCGAGGAGACGGCCGTGACGGCGGGGGAGTGGACCGGGACGCGCGACCGCAGCTGGGGGGTGCGGCCGCTCCCCGGCGAGGACGCCGGGCGCGGCGACGAGTACCGGCCCGAGGGCTTCCACTGGCTGTGGGTCCCGGCCCGGTTCGACGACCGGTTCGTGATGGTCGTCGCTCAGGAGGACGCCGACGGCTACCGCACCCTGAACGAGGCGGTACTGGTGCGCGACGGGCACCCCGACGCCCAACTCGGCTGGCCGCAGGCCGACATCACCTACCGCCCCGGCACCCGCCACCCCGAACGCGCGGTCATCCACCTCACCGACCAGTCCCGCAAACCCCTCGAACTCGGCGTCGAGATCCTCGCCTCCTCGCCGCTCGCGGTCGGCGCCGGCTACCCGCCCGCCGACGGCTGGCAGCACGGCACCTGGCAGGGGCGCGGCTGGACCGACCGGCAGGTCTACGACCTGTCCGACCCGGCCGCCCACCCGATGGCCGCCTACGGCGTCACCGACCACGCCGCCCGCTTCACCCTCGACGGGCGGACCGGATACGGGATCTTCGAGCACGGCAGCTTCGGCCGCCACGACCCCAGCGGCTTCGCCGACCACACCTCCGTCGCCCCCTGAGGCCCGCCGCGAAGGAGCACGCCCCATGGCCACCGCGCCTCGCCCCCGCACCTCCACCCGCGACCCCGAGGACGTCGGACGCCGCCTCACCGCCTGGCTGGACGCCCGGCTGCCCGGCGCCCGCGTCAGCGACATCCGGGTGCCGTCCTCCAACGGCATGTCCAGTGAGACCCTGCTCTTCGACATCGAGCACCCCGACACCCCCGTCCGCGCCTGCGCCCTGCGGCTCGCCGCCGACCCGGCCGCCTACACCGTCTTCCCCGTGTACGACATGGGCCGCCAGTACCGCGTCATGCGTCTGGTCGCCGAGCACACCGACGTCCCCGTGCCGCGGGTGCGCTGGCTGGAAGAGGACCCCATCCCGCTCGGCGCGCCGTTCTTTGTGATGGACCGGGCCGAAGGCCGCGTCCCGCCGGACGTCATGCCCTACACCTACGAGGGCAACTGGCTGCACGCCGCCACCGACGCCGAGCGGGCCCGCCTCCAGGAGGGCACCCTGTCCGTGCTCGCGCGCCTGCACGGTCAATTCCCGCCGCCGGAGGCCGAGTTCCTGCTGCCGGAAGCGCATCCGCAGGGCTCTGCGCTGCGTCGGCACGTGGAGTCCCAACGGGCCTACTACGCATGGGTGGTTGAAGGGGTTCCACGCTCACCCCTCATCGAAGCGGCCTTCGACTGGCTCGACGCCCACTGGCCCGAGGACGAGGGACCCTCGGTCCTCACCTGGGGCGACGCGCGCATCGGCAACATCGTCTACGACGGCTTCGACCCGGCGGCCGTCCTCGACTGGGAGATGGCCGCCTGCGGCCCGCGCGAACTCGACCTCGGCTGGACCGTCTATCTGCACCGCTTCTTCCAGGACCTGACGGTGACCTTCGGCCAGCCGGGCCTCCCCGGCTTCCTGCGCCGCGAGGACATCGAGCGCCGCTACGCCGAACTCACCGGCCACACCCCGCGCGACATGGAGTTCCACACGCTGTACGCGGCGCTGCGGCACGCCGTGGTCATGCTCCGGATCGCCTACCGGCAACTGCACTTCGGCGAGACCGAGCCGCCCGCGGATCCGGACGCGCTGATCCTGCACCGGGCCAGTCTTGAGGCCATGGTGCGCGGTACGTACTGGAGTTGAGGGTTCGTCGGCCGGACGCCCCTGCGGCGTCCGGCCCGCGCGGAACTCGTCGCGCGTTCAGGCGGCGCGGCGCATCTGCGGCACGCGCAGCGGGCGCGAGCCCGGGCCGCCGACGTGCGAGAACGGCTGGGTGCGCCAGTCGAGGCCCTGCGGGAGCGTGAGCAGCAGCGCGGTGTCCTGCTCCTGGACGTCGAGCGACTCGTCCGCCGCCTTCGCCTCCGCCGCGGGACGCCCGGTCCCGGCGCACACGGTCAGCACGAACGGGTTCCACGGGCTGGGGCACAGGGCGTGCTCGGGCAGCTCGTCCTCGTCGGCGAGCAGCGCGATCGGCTGGGCGCAGTCCGGGCAGACCACCCGGTACATCTCGAAGGTGTCGTACGCGTCGAGCGAGTCGTCCTCGTCGTCGACGAGCTCGGCGATATCGACAGGGTCCGGTTCGGTACGTTCACGTTCCGTACGTCCGGTGCGCTTGGGATTCTGCATTGGGACACTCCCCCTCGGGTGGGCCGGCATTGCGCCGCGGCCGCGACCAAAGCAAGCACTTCCCGCCAGGCCGTGGCGGTAACCACGAGGCCCCCGCCGAGGCGCCCGCAAACCTGTGGCGTTCGTCACATGGTGCCCGCAGGCGCCGATTCGGGCGCCGCCCGGCTGTGCCGGAAGCGACCCGGGGCAATAGGTTGATCGCCATGGAGGAGCTGGACCGTCAGATCGTGGATCTGCTCGTCAAGGACGGGCGGATGAGCTACACCGACCTGGGCAAGGCCACCGGCCTGTCCACCTCGGCGGTGCACCAGCGGGTACGCCGTCTCGAACAGCGCGGGGTCATCCGCGGGTACGCCGCCGTCGTGGACCCCGAGGCGGTGGGCCTGCCGCTGACCGCGTTCATCTCGGTCAAACCCTTCGACCCCAGCGCCCCCGACGACATCGCGGAGCGCCTGGCGGGCGTACCGGAGCTGGAGGCCTGCCACAGCGTGGCCGGGGACGAGAACTACATCCTCAAGGTGCGGGTGGCGACCCCGCTGGAGCTGGAGCACCTGCTGACCCGCATCCGCACCCTGGCCGGCGTCTCGACCCGTACGACCGTCGTCCTGTCCACCCCGTACGAGGCGCGGCCGCCGCACATCTGAGCCGGCCCGCACGCGGCCGCCGCGCATCCTGCCCACCCCGTACGGAGCACGGCCGCCGCGTCTCTAGGCTGTCTCCATGAGTTCCGCGAGTTCCGCACCCGAAGAGACCGCCCACCGCACCGTCCTGCTGCGCGGGGGCGACGTGCACAGCCCCGCCGACCCCTTCGCCACCGCGATGGTCGTCGAGCGCGGACACGTGGCCTGGGTCGGCTCGGAGGGCGCCGCGGACGCCTTCGCCAGTGGGGTGGACGAGGTCGTCGACCTCGAAGGCGCCCTGGTCACCCCCGCGTTCACCGACGCACACGTGCACACCACCGCCACCGGTCTGGCCCTGACCGGCCTCGACCTGACCCCGGCCCGCACCCTGGCCGAAGCCCTCGACGCCGTACGCGCCCACGCCGCCGCCCGCCCCGAGGACCGGGTGCTGCTCGGCCACGGCTGGGACGCCGCCCGCTGGCCCGAGCGGCGCCACCCCTCGCGCGCCGAACTCGACGCCGCCACCGGTGGGCGCCCGCTCTACCTGCCCCGCGTCGACGTCCACTCGGCCGTCGTCACCACCGCCCTGCTCGACCTCGTCCCCGGCGTTCGTGACCTAGCCGGATACCGGGACGGCGAGCCTCTCACCGGCGCCGCGCACCACGCGGTGCGGGCCGCCGCGCACGGCGCGGTCACCCCGCGCCAGCGCACCGAGGCGCAGCGCGCGGCCCTGCGGCACGCCGCCTCCCTCGGCATCGGCAGCGTCCACGAGTGCGGCGGGCCCGAGATCTCCGACGAGGACGACTTCACCTCGCTGCTGAGGCTCTCGCGCGAGGAGGCCGGGCCGCGGGTGTTCGGCTACTGGGCCGAGCGGGTCACTGGGGCCAAGGACGCCGATCGCATCCGCGAACTCGGCGCGGTGGGCGCGGCCGGAGACCTCTTCGTGGACGGCTCGCTGGGCTCCCACACCGCCTGCCTGCACGCCCCGTACGCGGACGCCCCGCACACCGGGACCGGCCACCTGGACGCGGCCGGTGTCGCCGCCCATGTGGCCGCGTGCACCGAGGCGGGCATCCAGGCGGGCTTCCACGCGATCGGCGACGCCGCGATCACCGCCGTCGTCGAGGGGGTGCGGGCCGCCGCCGAGCAGGTGGGCCTCGCCCGGATCAGGGCCGCCCGGCACCGCGTCGAGCACGCCGAGATGCTCACCCCCGCCACCATCGCCGCCTTCGCCGAGCTGGGCCTCACCGCCTCCGTGCAGCCCGCGTTCGACGCGGTGTGGGGCGGCGAGGAGGGCATGTACGCCGAGCGGCTCGGCGTCGAGCGGGCCCGCACCCTCAACCCGTACGCGGCCCTGTTGCGGGCCGGGGTGCCGCTGGCCTTCGGCTCCGACTCGCCGGTGACCCCGCTCGACCCGTGGGGGACCGTGCGCGCGGCCGCCTTCCACCGCACCGCCGAGCACCGGATCTCGGCCCGGGCCGCCTTCACCGCCCACACCCGGGGCGGCTGGCGCGCGCTCGGCCGGGACGACGCGGGCACCCTGGTGCCCGGGGCTCCGGCCGACTACGCCATCTGGCGCGCGGAGGACCTCGTGGTCCAGGCCCCGGACGACCGGGTGGCCCGCTGGTCCACCGACCCGCGCTCGGGCACCCCGGGCCTGCCCGACCTCACGCCGGGCGCGGACCTGCCGGTCTGTCTGCGCACCGTGGTGTTCGGACAAACGGTATTCGCGCGGCCGAACGAGTGACATAGGGACATTTCGTACCGTTGGTGGACGGCCGTCACGGCATCGCCACGACCTGCGGATCTTCGTCACTGACCTGGTGATTTGAAAAAACGTCGCAGCTCACACCGCTGTTGACAGAAAGCGGCCAGGGGCCGGTAGGTTCGGCCGAGTCCACCACAGGACGTCCGGCCGGTTGAACCTCCACGCAGTCGTCGAACGCCGCTGGGTCATGGGGCGGGGTGCCGCACCGGCACCCCGTCACTGGGAGCCAGGTTCAGCGCCCGCGCCTCGGGGGCGAGGGAAGGTTTCAGCCGTGAGGGTGTCCCCCCTGCCCCTGCGGGCCCCGGGGACGGTGCGACCCGGGTGGGGCCCGGTCGCTCAGTAGACAACGGCTCTCGGTCGACCCGCAGCCAGCGGGTCCCAGGTCGGCCCGAAGGGCGCCGGGCCCCGGTACCGACACGGTCCCCACTTCCGGCATTCCGGCGGATCCCGGCCGCCATCCGGGCGCATCCGACACCACGCACCCTCGCGGTGCGGCCTGATCACGACCGCTCGCTATGGTGGACCTCTGCGTACGGACAATAAGGGGCAGCAGTGAACGACGGCGGTCAGAGGCGGTACGGCCCGCTGGGCAAAGCCTTGGTGATCATTCCGACCTACAACGAGGCGGAGAACATCAAGCCGATCGTCGCCCGCGTCAGAGCGGCGGTCCCCGAGGCCCACATTCTGGTCGCCGACGACAACAGCCCCGACGGCACGGGCAAGTTCGCCGACGAGATCGCGGCCGAGGACGACCAGGTGCACGTGCTGCACCGCAAGGGCAAGGAAGGCCTCGGCGCGGCCTACCTGGCGGGCTTCCGCTGGGGCATCGAGCACGACTACGGCGTGCTCGTCGAGATGGACGCCGACGGTTCGCACCAGCCCGAGGAACTGCCCCGGCTGCTCACCGCCCTCAAGGGCGCGGACCTGGTGCTCGGCTCCCGCTGGGTGCCCGGCGGGCGGATCGTGAACTGGCCCAAGTACCGGGAGTTCATCTCGCGCGGCGGCTCCACCTACTCCCGGCTGCTCCTAGGCGTTCCGATCCGCGACGTCACCGGCGGCTTCCGGGCCTTCCGCCGCGAGACCCTCGAAGGCCTCGGCCTCGACGAGGTCGCCTCGGCCGGCTACTGCTTCCAGGTCGACCTCGCCCGCCGCGCGGTCGGTGCCGGCTTCCATGTGGTCGAGGTCCCCATCACGTTCGTCGAGCGCGAACGCGGCGACTCGAAGATGAGCAACGACATCCTGGTCGAGGCGCTCTGGCGGGTCACGGCCTGGGGCGTCGGCGCGCGCGCCAACAAACTCCTGGGCCGTAAGCCTTCGTGACCAGGGCGTATTGATCCGCTCCTTACGCCGTCCGGATCGGCTCCCAGGCACACTGGGAGCATGACGACCGGCACTCGCCCTCCGACCGAAGCTCCCAAGCGCTCGCGCGCACGCACCTTCGTGCCCCTGGGGATCGCCGCCTGGCTGGTCCTGGAGATCTGGCTGCTCACCGTGGTGGCCGGCGCGACCAGCGGCCTCACCGTCCTGCTGCTGCTCATCGGCGGCCTGCTGCTCGGCAGTTACGTCATCAAGCGGGCCGGGCGCCGCGCCTTCCGCAATCTCACCCAGACGTTCCAGCAGCAGCAGTCCGGGGCCGCCCCGCAGGCCGCAAGGCCGGGCAGCGAGGGCAACGCGCTCACGATGCTGGGCGGTCTGCTGCTGATCATCCCCGGCTTCGTCTCGGACGCGCTCGGGCTGCTCTGCCTGGTGCCGCCGGTACGGAAGTTCGTGACCCGTCGCGCCGAGCGCTCGCTGCACCGGCGGATGCGGACGGTCGCCCCGGGCGGTCTCGGCGACGCCTTCCAGCAGGCCCGCATCCACTACCCGGACGGCAAGGTCGTGCCCGGCGAGGTCATCCGGGACGACGCCCCGCGCGAGGACCTGGGCCCGCGGCCGCCGCTGACTCCCTGACCGGGAGCGGGGTTTCCGGCACAAAGCTGAGGGCCGGTCACACCAGATGGTGTGACCGGCCCTCAGCTTTGTGCTGTATGCGCTGTATCGCCGAACTGCGCGATCAGGCGGACTTGCGGCTGTCGCGCGGATGCACGGCAATGTTCATGGTGCCGGAACGAAGGACCTCCAGCCTCTCGGCCAGAACCTCCTCCAGCTCCTCGCGGGTGCGCCGCTCCATGAGCATGTCCCAGTGCGTACGCGCGGGCTTGCCCTTCTTCTCCTCAGGACCGTCGCCGTCCACCAGGAGTGCGGGGGCCCCACAGACCTTGCACTCCCACTCCGGCGGGATCTCCGCCTCCACCGAGAAGGGCATCTCAAAGCGATGTCCCTTCTCGCATGCGTACTCCACGGCCTGGCGCGGGGCCAGATCGATGCCGCGGTCGGTCTCGTAGCTGGTCACCACGAGGCGCGTGCCGCGAAGAGCTCGCTCACTCATGAATCGTGCCTCCCGGGCTTGTCGCCCACAGGACAGGTGTCACTGTCGTCGTCATCCGGTCAACGTCCGGTCGGCGGTAAAGATTCCCGTTCTGGGTCATGCGTCGCCGTCGTGCCGCCCCTTGTTGTACCCACCAGTGACCGGTTTGTCACATCTGACAGCAGATGTCACCCAGCGTCTTCACTACTTGAGCACGCAGTAACGGTCCGCCTGGCAGGCCAAAGGCGTACACTACCGGCCTTTCACTTCGACGTCTAAATCCGCGCCGGAACAGGGTTCCCCGCGGCCGCCACGGCGGCCCGCACGGGAACCCGCGCGAGCAGCACGAACCCGACCGCGAAGAAGACCACGAGCGAGATGATCGCATCCCGGTAGCTCCCGGTCAGCTGATACGCGAGACCGAACACCAATGGCCCCAGCCAGCTCAGCCCCCGGTCGCTCATCTCGTAGGCCGAGAAGTACTCGGCCTCCTTGCCGCTCGGCACCAGGTGTGAGAAAAGCGACCTCGACAGGGCCTGGCTGCCGCCGAGCACCGTCCCGATGGCCCCCGCCAGGACGAAGAAGAACACCGGCTGACGGGCGGGCAGGAAGAAACCGGCACCGAGGATCACGGTCCAGACGGCGAGCGAGCCCAGGATCGTCCGCTGCGCGCCGTACGTCTGCGCCAGGCGCCCCATCCCGAGCGCGCCCGCCACCGCGAGCACCTGCACGAGGAGCACGGCCACGATGAGGGTGTCCTGGTCGAGCCCGAGCTCCTCGGACCCGTAGACCGAGGCCTGCGAGATCACCGTCTGCACGCCGTCGTTGTAGATGAGGTACGCGAGGAGGAAGGCCAGGGTCAGCGGGCGGGCCCGCATGTCCCGCAGCGTCGCGATCAGTTGCCGCCAGCCTGCCCCCACCCTCCCCTCGGCCGCCGCCACCGGGGCCACCCGGCGATCGCGCAGCCGCTTCAGCGGGACCAGCGTGAAGGCGCCCCACCAGATGCCCGCCGAAGCCAGGCAGATCCGTACCGCCGTCGACTCGGACACCCCGAAGCGGTCGTGCCCCGCGTAGAGCACCAGGTTGAGGACGAGGACGCCGGCGCCCGAGGTGTAGCCGAAGGCCCAGCCGCGCGAGGACACCCGGTCGCGTTCCTCGGGGCCCGCGATCTGCGGCAGATACGCGTTGTAGAGGACCATCGACACCGACAGGGACGCGTTCGCGACGATCAGCAGCGCCGCGCCCAGCAGGTAGCGGTGTCCGTCCAGGAAGAACATCCCGGCCGTCGCGGTCGCGCCCGTGTAGGCGGCGGCCGCGAGGAGCGGCTTCTTGCGGCCGCGGCGGTCGGCGGCGGCGCCCACGACCGGCATCAGGACCACCGCGAGGATCACCGACGCCGAGACGGCGTACGCGAACAACGAGCCCGCCCGCACCGGGATGCCGAGGGGGTGCACGAAACCGTCGGCGTCCGCCGCCGCCTTCGCCAGGGCCGTCAGGTACGGACCCAGGAACACCGTGAGCACGCTCGTCGAGTACACCGAGCAGGCGAAGTCGTAGAAGTACCAGCCGCGTTGCTCCCGCTCCCGGTCGGCCGTGCGCACCGGCCGATCGGTGCGGTCCGCCAGGTCGGTGGTCTCAGCGCGCATCTCGCGCCCCCTCGCTCGTGCCCCGTACGCGAGCGGTGGCCGCCGGGGTCAGTTCCAGGCTCCCCGGTCGGTCAGAACCGTGCGCAGCGTCTCCAGATGATCGGTCATGATGCCATCCACGCCGAGGTCGAGCAGGGCCCCCATCCGAGCGGGATCGTTGATCGTCCAGACGTGGACCTGCAGGCCGAGGGCGTGCGCGGTCCGTACGAAGCGGCGGTCCACGACCGGGATGCCGTGCTGGCTCTCGGGCACCTGCGCGCTGACGGCGCCCGCGCGCAGCGGCACGGGCAGCCCGTAGGAGCGCAGTCGCAGCGCGGCGACACCGCGCACGCCGTACGACGTCGCCAGGCGCGGGCCCGCGAGCCGGTGCGCCCTGGCGACCCGGGCCTCCGAGAAGGAGCCGACGCAGACCCGGTCCCAGGCGCCGGTGCGGCGGATGAGGTCGATCAGCGGGACGAGCGCCGACTCGGCCTTGAGGTCGACGTTCCAGCGCACGCCCGGGAAGTCCTCCAGGAGCTCCTCGAACAGCGGCAGCGGCTCCCGCCCGGCCACCCGGGCCTGCCGCACCTCGGCCCAGGGCAGCTCCGCGATCCGTCCCCGGGCGTCGGTGACGCGGTCGAGCGTCGCGTCGTGGAAGGCGACCAGGCGTCCGTCGGCCGTGGTGTGCACATCGGTCTCGAAGTACCGGTAGCCGGCCTTCGCGGCCCGCTCGAAGGCGGCCGCGGTGTTCTCGATGCCGTCCGCCGCCCCGCCGCGATGGGCGAACGGGATCGGCGACGGGTGGTCCAGGTAGGGGTGGCGTACGCGAGTCACCGGGGAAGTATCGCGCGCTACGGTGTCGCCTCCGCGACGGCCGTGCCGCGCGCGGGTGCCGGTGAGGTGACCTCGAACGCGGGGGCGGCGGGCGTACCCGCCTGTGGGGTCCGGGGTGCTTCGGGGATCGCGAAGACGCGCAGGAAGAACTGGGCGAGCGGCCCGATCGCCAGCGCGTACAGGACCGTGCCGACGCCGAGCGAGCCGCCGAGCAGGAACCCGGTCGCCACCACGACCACCTCCAGTGACGTGCGCACGAGCCGGATCGAGCGTCCCGTCGCCCGGTGCAGGCCCGTCATCAGGCCGTCGCGCGGGCCCGGGCCGAAGCGGGCCGAGATGTAGAGGCCGGTCGCCACGCCGTTGCAGACGATCCCGGCGGCCGTCAGCGGGACCTGGGCGAGCAGTCCGTGCACATCGGGCACGACGGCGAGCGTCCCGTCCATGAAGACGCCGATCGCGAAGACGTTGGACACGGTGCCGAGCCCCGGCCGCTGGCGCAGCGGGATCCACAGCAGCAGCACCGCCGCCCCGACGATGATCGACACGACGCCGATGGAGAGACCGGTGTGCTCCGCGAGGCCCTGGTGCAGCACACCCCAGGGTTCGAGACCGAGCCCGGCGCGGACGAGCAGCCCCGAACTGACGCCGTACAGCGCGAGACCGACGTACAGCTGGAGCAGCCGCCGCGTGAGGTGCGTGGACAAGGTGGTCCCCCTGGGTGGTGGTAGTGGACTGACTCATGACACTGTGTGGCAGGGAAATGGACCCCAACCACGGCCAATTCCGGGAAGGTGGACTGACTTCATGGCGCAGTGGACCTCGGCGATCGGGCCTGCTCAGCTCGCCCGTCAGCTCACAGCACAGCAGCCCCGCCCGGTCGGCGCCGGGCTGCGCAAGCCGCCCGCCTACCGGGCCCTCGCCGACGGCATCCGGCTGCTCGTCCTCGAAGGCCGCGTCCCGGCGGCTGCCCGGCTGCCCGCCGAGCGCGAACTGGCCGTCGCCCTCTCGGTGAGCCGCACGACGGTCGCCGCCGCCTACGAGGCGCTGCGCGGCGAGGGATTCCTCGAATCGCGGCGCGGCGCGGGCAGCTGGACCGCCGTGCCCGCCGGGCACCCGCTGCCCGGCCGGGGGCTCGAACCGCTCCCGCCCGAGTCGCTCGGCTCGATGATCGATCTGGGCTGCGCGGCCCTGCCCGCCCCCGAGCCCTGGCTGACCCGGGGCGTCCAGGGTGCGCTCGAAGAGCTTCCGCCGTACGCCCACACCCACGGCGACTATCCGGCGGGCCTGCCCGCGCTGCGCCAGATGCTGGCCGACCGCTACACCGCGCGCGGCATTCCGACGATGCCCGAGCAGATCATGGTGACCACCGGTGCGATGGGGGCGATCGACGCCATCTGTCATCTGTTCGCCGGACGCGGTGAGCGCATCGCCGTCGAGTCGCCCTCGTACGCCAACATCCTCCAGCTCATGCGCGAGGCGGGCGCCCGGCTCGTGCCGATCGCCATGGCCGAGGGGCTGACCGGCTGGGACCTGCCGCGCTGGCGCCAGGTGCTCAGGGACGCCGCGCCCCGGCTGGCGTACGTGGTCGCCGACTTCCACAACCCCACCGGGGCGCTGGCCGACGAGGACCAGCGGCGCCGCCTGGTGGACGCGGCCCGCTCGGCCGGGACGGTGCTCGTCGTGGACGAGACGATGACCGAGCTGTGGCTGGACGAGGACCTCGACATGCCGCGCCCCGTCTGCACCTTCGACCCGGCCGGGGCCACCGTGCTCACGGTCGGCTCGGCGAGCAAGGCGTTCTGGGCGGGCATGCGCATCGGCTGGGTGCGGGCCGCCCCCGACATCATCCGCTCCCTCGTCGCCGCCCGCGCCTACGCCGATCTGGGCACCCCGGTCCTTGAGCAGCTCGCCGTCAACTGGCTGATGGCCACGGGAGGTTGGGAGCAGGCCGTCGAGCTGCGCCGGACCCAGGCCCGCGAGAACCGCGACGCCCTGGTGACGGCGGTGCGGCGCGAACTGCCCGACTGGGAGTTCCATGTGCCGCGCGGCGGGCTCACGCTGTGGGTCCGCACCGGCGGCCTGTCGGGCTCCCGCCTCGCCGAGGTCGGCGAACGGGTCGGGGTGCGGGTGCCGTCCGGCCCCCGCTTCGGGGTCGACGGCGCCTTCGAGGGCTATGTGCGGCTGCCGTTCACGGTGGGCGGCCCGGTCGCGGACGAGGCGGCCGTACGGCTGGCCGCGGCGGCCCGGCTTGTGGAGACGGGCGGCGGCTCCGGGGGAGCGGAGCCTCCGCGCACCTTCGTGGCGTGAGGGAGCGGGGGCGCCCTCCGCCGACGTCGGAGCCCGTGCCCGCCCCTCAGCCCTCGGCCGGAACCGCCCGCACGGGTGCCGCTTCCACGGGCGCCGCTTCGACGGGCGCCGCCTCCACGGGAACGGTGTCCGCCACGACCGCCTCCACCGGCGTCGCCACCACCGGGCCCTCGCGGGCCGGGAGGAGGTCGAGGACCGCCTGGCGGTGGGACTCGGCCGTCGCGTCGTCGTACGGGTCCGGGGTCGCCGGGACCTGGAGGCGGAGCACCGGTCCCGTGCCGAGGCGGGCGTAGCCGCGGCCCGGGGGCACGTTCGGGGTGGGGGTGGTGTGCGGGGGGACGCCAAGGACCGACTCGACCTGGCCGGGCGAGACCGGGCCGAGGACCACGCGGGCCCGGGTGTGGCAGCGCACGGGCTCGGACAGGTCGTCCAGGGTGTCGAACTGCTCGGCGACGACGACCGTCACCCCGGCGGCCCGGCCGTGCCGCAGCGGGACCTGGAGCAGGTGCTGCGGGTCGGTGCGGCCGTCGGCCGCGGCCAGGTCCGCGAGGACGCTGGGCCGGTCGAGCAGGATCCACAGCGGCCGCCTGGTGTCCTCGGGCGCGGGGTGGCCCGCCTGGCGGGCCCGGTTGGCGGCGATGAGCCGGCGCTCGGTCTCGTGCGAGGCCCACTCCAGGGTGGCGAGGGCTCCGGCGAGGCCGCACTCCACGGCCAGGACGCCCGAACGGCCCGTCAGACAGGCGTACTCGCCGGTCCCGCTGCCCTCGACGATCAGCAGGTCGCCGTGCTGGAGCGCCTGGAGCGCGATGGAGCGGAGCAGCGTCGTGGTGCCCGTGCCGGGCTGGCCGACCACCAGGAGGTGGGGCTCGGTGGAGCGCGGCCCCGTGCGCCAGACCACCGGAGGCGCGTCGTGGCTTCCCTCGCCGGTGGTCACCGGCACGGTCCGCTGCACGGCGTCGGCGTCCGTGAAGCCGAGGACGGTCTCGCCCGGGGCGGTCACGAAGCGCTGGGCGGCGATCGAGGTGGGCAGCGCGTCCAGGACGCTCATGACGAGCTGGTTCCCCTCCTCGTCCCAGGCGAAGTGGTATTCGCGGCCGCGCCCCGATTTGGTGTGGAGGAGCTGTTCGATACGGGCGCGCGAGGCGGGCTCGCCGTCGGTGAAGTACGCGGGGTAGCGCACCTGGAGCCGGGTGGGACGGCCGCTGTCGTCGAACGCGTACTCACTGAAGGCCTTGTCCCACTCGCCTCCGTGGGAGAACAGCGGGGCCGGGTCCTCGGGGACGGAGAAGTACGGCACGAGCGCCTCGTAGAGGGCCTGGAGCCGGGCGGCTTCCGCCTCGTCGGGGCCGGTCTTGACGACCGGTTTCTCGCGGCCCTTCCAGGCTGCCGCGCCCATCACCGTGATCAGGGCCAGGAGCGGCCCGTACGGGATGAGCGCGACGACCAGGACGACGGCCGCCGTCAGGAACAGCGCGGGACCACGCCGTTCCTTGGGGGTGGCGGCCCATCTGCCGCGCAGGGCGGCGGCGATCAGCCGCAGGCCGCGGCTGATCGTGATGAGCGGATGGAGAACGTCGGTGGCGCTGTCGGCGGCCGTGCGCGCGATCTCGCGGCTGCGAACGATGGGTGCGCTGCCGCTGCTCAGAATGCGGGGGAGTGGTCGCCGGGCCACATCGTTCTCCTGGAGTCGGTCCGCGGTGGTGCCGCGGCGCTGTCTGCCGTTCGTACGGAGGGCAGCGGGAGGTCAGAACTTGATCCCGCCCAGCAGGCTGGCGAGGCTCGCACCTCCGGCGGTGATGCTCGGGGCGATGGCGGTGCCCGCGAGATAGAAGCCGAAGAGCGAGCACACGAGCGCGTGCGACGCCTTGAGTCCGTCTTTCTTGAAGAAGAGGAAGCAGATGATTCCGAGCAGCACCACGCCTGAGATGGAGAGGATCATTTTGGGTTCTCCTGGTCGATGGGGACGGTCACCATGAGTTCTTCCAGGCTCACAGGAAGTATCTATGCGATAAAAGGTGCGAACGGGTGAAACTCCGGCAATTTCACTGGAGTGGCGGATATGAAAAGCGGGTCGGAGCGGGACACTGCGCGGCCGCCGGGACACGAAACCGTCACTCGCGGTGATCTTTGCCGTCGATCGGCCACGTCATGTCGCCCGTCGGGCAGTACCCTGTCGATTCACTCGTACGGCTCCGTCGCCGTGCGGGTCTGTTCCGTTGCCCCTAAGGAGTTTTCGATGAGCGAGGAACTCGATCCCGAGGTGGTCGAGCTGGCGGCCAAGATCTTCGACGCGGCCCGCCAGGGCGACGCCGAGGCGCTCGCCGCGTACGTCGACGCCGGGGCGCCCGCGAACCTGACGAACGACCGCGGCGACTCGCTCGTGATGCTGGCCGCCTACCACGGCCACGCCGACGCCGTGAGCGCCCTGCTGGCCCGGGGCGCCGACGCCGACCGTGCCAACGACCGCGGCCAGACCCCGCTCGCCGGAGCCGTCTTCAAGGGCGAGGACGCCGTGATCAAGGCCCTCCTCGCCGGCGGAGCCGATCCTTCCGCCGGGACGCCCTCGGCGGTCGACACCGCCCGGATGTTCGGCAAGACGGAGCTGCTCGCCCTGTTCGGGGCCAACTGAGCGTCCACCAAGCGTTTACGGGGGATCCACCGAAGAGCCCGCGGAGAGGGGCGCCGTAAATGTGGTCGCGATGGCGAAATGGCTGGGTCATCATGACGTCGAACCCCTACATCGGGGGCAGGGTCCCTACATCGGGGACCGCGACGAGAGGCAGGAAGATGGTCTACACCAAGCAGAAGACGGCGGGCGACCCCTCATGTTGCTGCGCGGCCTAGGGCAAGGCACGAATCCCCGGTTGCGTCGACAGCTTGATGTGAGGCTATTTCCATGTTCGATCCAGTCATAGCGCCGAGCGGCACGCTGCTCGGCCTGCTGCAGCGGGGCCGCGGCGACGGCACCCTGCACGCGCTGGCCGCCCCGCGCGACGAGGCCCTGGCGGCCCTCAACACTTGCGTACTGAGCGACCCACGCCACGACTGGCAGGTCGAGAACCGCTCCTTGTACTACGCGCGCCTCTTCCTGGACCTCGACGGCGGGCTCGACCAGATCGAGCGGCACCTCTTCGGCGCCGAGGACATCCTCGACACCGAGGACTCCAGGACCGGGCTCGCCCTCGCGGTGCTCGGCCACCTCGCCTCGTACGGCAGGAACGACGCGCTCGCGCTGCTCCGCCGCTACGCCGCGGCCGGCTCCAACTGGGCCTGGGCGCTGGACGAGCTCGCGCTGCGGGACGACGACGCGGGCCTGCGCGCCCTCGCCGTGCCGGTCCTCGACCGCTTCCCCGCCACCGCGCAGGGGGACGCGGAGCTCGCGGCCACCGTGCGGGACGCCTACGAACCGCGGCCCTGGCGTTTGTGGGCCGAGGATCCGCGCGAGAGCGTGGGCGCCCGGGTGCGGGCCGCCCAGGAGAGCGGCTCCTTCGACCGCTGGCAACGGCAGATGCGGCCGTCCGGGCCCCGCCCCGGCTGGAGCGTCCAGGCCGTCTTCGACTGGGCCGACGAAGGCCTGGAGCGCGGCGCGGTCCTGCACCTGCCCGCGGCCAGGTGCCTCGGCGCGGTCGCCGGGCCCGAGGACCGCGACACCATCCTGGAGGCGGCACGCGCGGGCACCGACGGAGCCCGCGGGGCGGCCCTGCACTATCTCGCCGAGTCGCGCGACGCCCGCGTGCTCGACCTGATCGAGCTCGCCGTCTCCACCGGCTCGCGCGGCGTCGCCGAGACGGCCGTCCACGCCTTCGAGCGGATGTGCGGCCCCGAGGCCGTCGACCGGGCCCGCCGCTGGATCCAGCGCCCCGACGAACTCGGCGCCCGTGCCGCCGCCGTGCTCGCCTCGCGGGGCGAGGCCGGCGACGAGAAGCTGGTGCTCGGCGCGCTCCGCGAGACGGTTCGCTCCGAAGGCCCCGACGCTCCGCTGCTGAGGGCGCTCGTCGACGGGGCGGGCCGGCTCGGCATCTGCTGCGCCGCACCGGTCCTGCGGCACGTCTACCGCGAGACCGCCTCCTCCCAGCTGCGCGGCCGCACCGCCCGCGCGCTGGCCGCGACGGACCCCTCCTTCGCCACCGGCTTCGCCGTCGAATGCCTGTGGGACTGCGAGGAGACCACGCGGGAAGTGGCCGCCCAGTACGCCGAGCTCGTCGACGCCCGCGTGGCCGAGCGCCTGCGCAGGCTCGCGGCCGACCCGGCCGAGGAGGCCGAGGTGCAGAGCGTCATCCACGACCGGCTCGGCCCGGACCCCACGGCCGTGTGACCCACGGCCACCCACGGGCGGGGCCGCGTGATCCACGGCCAAAGCCCGATGGGGCAACGCTCATGGGACGTTCCCCGGGCGGAAAGATCCAAGTCGGCCGGGCCACTCCCGGCGCGGCGACAACACGGGTATGCGTGTCGTCATCGTCACCGAATCCTTCCCGCCCGACGTCAACGGAGTGGCGCACTGCGCCCTGCAGACCGCACGGCATCTGGCCGTCCGCGGTCACCAACCGCTCGTCATAGCCCCGGCCACGGCCACGGGGGAGGGCTCTGACGCGCCTTGCCCGGTCATCCGGGTGCCCTCGCTTCCGCTGCCCGGCTATCCCGAGGTCCGCCTCGCGCTGCCCAGCCGCCGGGTCGCCGCCGCGATCGCCGCGCACCGGGCCGACCTCGTCCACCTGGCGAGCCCCTTCGTCCTCGGCGTACGCGGCATGGCCGCCGCGACCCGTCTCGGCGTCCCCGCCGTCGCCGTCTACCAGACCGATCTGGCCGGGTACGCGCGCACCTACGTGGGCGCGGGAGAAGGCACCGCCTGGCGACGCCTGCGGACCGTGCACTCGGCCGCCGACCGCACCCTCGCCCCCTCCGCCGCCGCCCTGCGCGACCTGGCCGAACACGGCGTCCCCCGGGTACGGCTGTGGCCGCGCGGCGTCGACACCGACCGCTTCCGCCCCGAACTGCGCGACGAGGCATGGCGCCGCGAACTCGCCCCGCACAGCGAACTGATCGTCGGCTACGTCGGCCGGCTCGCCCCCGAGAAGCACGTGGAACTCCTCGCGGACGTCTGCGCGCTCGACGGCGTACGCGTCGTCGTCACCGGGGACGGACCCAGCGCGGCCGCCCTGCGCGGAGCACTGCCCGGCGCCGTCTTCCTCGGCCGGCGCACCGGTGGCGAACTCGCCCGGATCTTCGCCTCGTTGGACGTCTTCGCGCACACCGGGCCCTACGAGACGTTCTGCCAGACCGTGCAGGAGGCCATGGCGAGCGGGGTGCCGGTGGTGGCGCCCGCCGCGGGCGGCCCGCTCGATCTCGTACGCCACGGCAGCACGGGCCTCCTGGTGCCCCCGGGGGACGCCGGGGCCGTCCGCGACGCCGTGCTCGAACTCGCCGACCCCGGGCTGCGGGCCGCCTACGGGCGCGCCGGGCGGGCCGCCGTGCGGGACCGCACCTGGTCCGCCGTCGGCGACCTGCTCCTCGGCCACTACGCCGAGGTCCTCGGGGCGCGCGCGGCGGTGGCGGCATGAGCGGCCTGCGGATCGTGCGGCTCGCCAACTTCGTCACGCCCGCGTCCGGCGGGCTGCGCACCGCCCTGCGCGAACTCGGCCGCGGCTACCGCGAGGCCGGGCACGAACCGGTGCTGATCGTGCCGGGCGGGCGCGCGCGGGACGAACACACCGAGCAGGGGCGGGTGATCACCCTGCCGGGCGCGCTGCTGCCGGGCACCGGTGGGTACCGGGTGCTCGCGGACCGGCGCCGAATCCGCCGCGTCCTCGACGAGCTCGCGCCCGACCGCGTCGAGGTGTCCGACCGCACCACCCTGCGCTGGACGGGGGAGTGGGCGCGCCGCGCCCGGGTGCCCTCCGTGATGGTCTCGCACGAGACGGCCGACGGGGTGCTGCGCACCTGGGGACTGCCCGAAGCCGTCGCGCGCGGCGCCGCCGACCGGCTCAACCGCCGTACGGGCTGGGCGTTCTCGCGCATCGTGTGCACCACCGAGTGGGCCGAGCGCGAGTTCGTACGCATCGGCGCGCGCAACGTGGTCCGGGCGCCGCTCGGGGTCGATCTGGCGCGGTGCCGGCCGGGGCGCCGCTCCACGGTGCTGAGGGCCCGGCACGCGCGCGGCGCCCGGGTGCTGCTCGTGATGTGCTCCCGGCTCTCGGTCGAGAAGCGGCCCGCTCTCGCGCTGGACGCGCTGGCGGCGCTGCGGCACGCCGGGGTGCGGGCGGCGCTCGTGGTCGCGGGGGACGGCCCGCTGGCGGGGAGCCTCGCCCGCCGGGCCGCCGCGCAGCGGCTGCCGGTCGAGTTCCTGGGCCATGTCGCCGACCGCGAGACGCTGGCCGACCTCCAGGCGGCGGCCGACATCTGTCTGGCGCCGGGCCCCGCCGAAACGTTCGGCCTCTCGGCCCTGGAGGCCCTGGCCTGCGGGACCCCCGTCGTGTGCAGCGCGTCGTCCGCGCTGCCCGAGGTGGTCGCGGACGCCGGGCTCGCGGCCGGGGGCAGCGGCGAGGACATCGCCCGCGCCGTACGGGAGTTGCTGGGCAGGCCCGAGCGGGCGCGCCGGGAGGCGGCGCGGGCGCGGGCCGAACTGTTCGGCTGGGACGCCTCGGTGGCGGCCTTCCTCGCCGCGCACGAGGCACCGGCGGCGCGGCGGGCCGGGTCCGGCCCGGCGCGAAGAGTGCCGGGGGTGATCGCGTGACCGCCGTCGCCCTCGCCGCCGGGCCGTCCCGCCACCCCCGCGGGAGCTGCGGTTCGCGGCCCTCGGGGACTCGCTCACCGAAGGCGTCGGCGATCCGGTGTCCGGCGGATGGCGCGGCTGGGCGGCGCTGCTCGCCGGTCACCAACCGGGCTGGGAGTTCCGCAACTTCGCGGCCAGCGGCGCGCTCACCCTGGACGTGCTGGAGCGACAGGCGCCTCTGGCACGGCGGTTCGCGCCGCACCTCGCCTCGGTCGTCGTCGGCGTCAACGACACACTGCGCCGCTCCTTCGACATCCAGCACATCGCGGTACGCCTGGACACCGTGTACGCGGATCTCGCCTCGGCGGGAACCGTGCTGTTCACCGCCTGTCTGCCCGACCCGGGCGCCATGCTCGGGCTGCCCGGTCCGCTGGCCCGCCCGCTCGCCAGGCGGCAGCGGGCCGTCAACACCGTGGTGCACAGCCTGTCCTCGCGGTACGGGGCGGTCCATCTGCATCTGGCCGACCCCGCCTGGGTCGCGGACCGCGGCCTGTGGAGCGCGGACCGGCTGCACCCGGGGGAGCGCGGGCACCGGTTGATCGCGGCCCGCTGCCACGCGCTGCTGGCCGAGCGCGGCCTCGCGCCGGGCGAGCCGCCCCCGGGCGAACCGGAGCGGCCGCCGCCGGGCACCGCGGCCTCGCTGTACTGGCTGGCCACCTCGGGCACCGCGTGGCTGGCCCGCCGCTCCACCGACCTCCTGCCCCAGCTGCTCCGCCTGGCGGGTGAGGAACTGCGCCATACGGCCCGCCTCGACCTGCACGCGGCCGAGGCCCTGGCCGCCGCGCTGGCGGCGGTCGCGCCGGGACGGCCCGCGGCTCAGAGCCGGCCCACCGGCACGAACCTCAGGGGCGTGCCGGGTGCGGCCTGCGCCGCGGCCGCCAGGTCGGGCTCGGGGACCACGCCGATCACCGGGTAACCGCCGGTCGTCGGATGGTCGGCCAGGAAGACCACCGGCCGCCCGTCCGGCGGCACCTGGAGCGCGCCCAACACCATTCCCTCGCTGGGGAGTTCGCCCTCCTTGGCGCGCCGCAGCGCGGGCCCCTCGGTGCGCAGCCCGATGCGGTTGCTCGCCGAGGACACCCGGTAGCGGCCGCCCGCCAGCACGAAGGGCGCGTCCGCCGTGAACCAGTCGGCGCGCGGCCCGGGGCGCACCCGCAGCACGAGTTCCCGCGGCACCCCGGGCGCGGGCGCCTCGTCCAGGGGCGGAGGCGTGCCGGACGGGCGGCCCAGCGGAAGGACCGCGCCGTCCCGCAGGAGCGGCGGGCCGAGACCCGACAGGAGGTCGGTGGAGCGGCTGCCCAGCACCGGCACCACGGTGATCCCCCCGGCGAACGCCAGATACGACCGCACCCCGCGGGTGGCCGCGCCCACCTCGACGACGGCGCCCGGCGGCACCCGCACCGGGGCGCCCCACGCCACCGGCCGACCGTCGACCGTCACCGGGCAGGGGGCCCCGGTCACCGCCACCGTGACCGCGCGACGGGGGCGTACCGCACACCCGTCGAGGGTCGTTTCGAGCACGGCCGCCTCCACCGCGTTGCCGACCAGGCGGTTGGCGAGCCGGGCGGCGGGCAGGTCGAGCGCGCCCGAGCGCGGCACCCCCAGGTGTGCGTGCCCGTGCCTGCCCTCGTCCTGGACGGAGGTGAGCGCGCCCGCCCGCACCACGGACAGGGCCCGGTCGCTCATCGCGCCACCCGGGGGACGAAGCGGACGCGGGTGCCCGGCGTGAGCAGGGCCGCGGGTTCGCGGTGCGGGTCCCACAGCGCGGCGTCGGTGCTGCCGATCAGCTGCCAGCCGCCGGGCGAGGAGCGCGGGTAGACGCCGGTGTACGGGCCCGCGAGGGCCACCGACCCGGCCGGGACCGCGGTGCGCGGGGTGGCCCGGCGGGGCACGGCGTACCGCTCGCCGAGTCCGGTGAGGTAGGCGAAGCCGGGCGCAAACCCGCAGAAGGCGACGCGGAACTCGGCCGCGGAGTGGATGCGGACCGCCTCCCGCTCCGAGACCTGCCACAGCGCCGCTACATCGGCGAGGTCGGGGCCGTCGTAGCGGACGGGGATCTCGACCGTCTCCCCGGCGCCCGCCTCCAGGGGAGGGATGTGCCAGGTGGTCAACCGGGCGGCGAGGTCCGCGGGATCGTCCACGCCGTCGAGCAGGACGGTGCGGGCGGCGGGCACGATCTCGCGCACCGGGGGGAGGGTCCCGGCGGCGCGGCGGCGCAGCAGTTCGGCGTGCAGCGCGCCGGCCGCCTCGCCGCTGTCGAGCTCGACCAGCAGGGCGTGTTCGCCCACCGGCAGGGTGCGCGCGGTGCTCACGAGAACGCCGCCACCCGCAGGCCCGCCGCCTCCAGGGCCGACCGGACCCGGCGGGCCAGGCCGACCGCGCCCGGGGTGTCGCCGTGCACGCACAGCGAGCTCGCGCCGACCGGCACCGCCTCGCCCGACTCGGCCACGACCGTGCCGTGCACGGCCATGGCGACGGCCCGCGCCACCACGGCGTCCGGGTCGCTGATCACCGCGCCGTCCCGGCCGCGCGGCACCAGCGTGCCGTGCGCGGTGTAGGCGCGGTCGGCGAACGCCTCGGTGACGACCGGAAGACCGGCTCGCCCGGCCGCCGCGAGCAGCCGCGATCCGGGAAGCCCGAGGACCGCGAGGCCCGCTCCGGCCAGGAGCACCCCCTCGACGACGGCTTCGGCCTGCTCCTCGTCGTGCACGACGCGGTTGTAGAGCGCGCCGTGCGGTTTGACGTACGCCACCCGGCTGCCCGCGGCCCGGGCGAAGACCTCCAACGCGCCGATCTGGTAGGCGACTTCGGCCGCCAGCTCGGCGCGTGGCACGTCCATGGAGCGGCGGCCGAAGCCCGCCAGGTCGCGGTAGGAGACCTGGGCGCCGATGCGTACGCCGCGCTCCGCGGCCAGGGCGCAGACCCGCCGCATGATGGCCGGGTCCCCGGCGTGGAAGCCGCAGGCCACATTGGCGCTGGTGACGACGGACAGAAGTTGTTCGTCGTCGGTCAGTCGCCAGTGGCCGAAGCCCTCGCCGAGGTCGGCATTGAGGTCGATCGACGTCGTCGCGGACCGGGTCATGGATGCGGGGTCTCCTTTTCGCGGCGGTGCGTGGTCCTGGGGGCAGTCTGCCCCGGCCGGGCCCGGGACGCGCGGGCGGCGGCCGGGTGTGACCGGCTCGCTCAGCCGGTCCGGTAGTGATCGTCGCGGACGTCGGTGATGAGCATCCGGCCCGGCGCGTGGGTGAGCGCGAACGGCGGCCGGGACGCCGTCACCGCGGCCTGCGGGGTCACCCCGCAGGCCCAGAACACCGGCACGTCGCCGGGCGCGGCGGCCACCGGGTCCCCGAAGTCGGGCCGGGACAGGTCCGCGATGCCGAGCGCCGCCGGATCCCCCGCGTGCACGGGCGCCCCGTGGACCCGGGGCATCGCACGCGTCACCCGGCAGGCCGTGCTCACCAGGGGCGCGGGGATCGGCCGCATCGACACCACGAGCGGCCCGCTGAGCCGCCCGGCGGGCCGGCACGGGCGGTTCGTCACGTACATCGAGACGTTGCGGCCCTGCTCGATGTGGCGCAACGGCACGCCCTCGGCGGCCAGTTGGGACTCGAAGGTGAAGCTGCACCCGATGAGGAACGTCACCAGGTCCTCCCGCCAGAAGTCCCCGACGTCGGTCGGCTCGGCGAGCAGGCAGCCGTCCTCCCACACCCGGTAGCGCGGCAGGTCCGAGCGCAGATCGGCGTCCGGGGCGAGCCGGGTCCGCCAGGAGCCGGGCTCCGTGACGTCGAGGACCGGGCAGGGCTGCGGATTGCGCTCGCAGAACAGCCGTACGTCCTCGGCCCAGTCGGCCGGTACGGAGATCAGGTTGACCTGGGTGTGGCCGGGCGCCCAGCCCGCGGTCGGCGCGTCGGCGCCGGCGCGGAAGTGGGCGCGGGCCTCGCCGGGGGACCTCGGCGAGGCCGGTCCGGCGGCGCTCACAGCAGCTCCCGGCCGCGGGTCTCGGGCAGTCCGAGCAGGGCGAGGACGGCCAGGGCGTAGCCGACCGCGCCGAAGACCAGGGCGCCGCCGACGCCCCAGCTGTCGGCGAGGTAGCCGACCAGGGTGGGGAAGAACGCGCCCACGGCCCGCCCGGTGTTGTAGGTGAACCCCTGGCCGGTGCCCCGCACGGCGGTCGGGTAGAGCTCGCTGAGGAACGAGCCGAAGCCGCTGAAGATCGCCGACATGCAGAAGCCGAGCGGGAAACCGAGCACCAGGAGAAGGGTGTTCGCGCCGGACGGAAGGTGCGTGTAGAGGAGGATGCAGAGGGCCGAGAGGACCGCGAACAGGGCGATGTTCTTCTTCCGGCCGAGCCGGTCGGTGAGGTAGCCGCCGGTCAGATAGCCGATGAAGGCGCCGGAGATCAGGAACGCCAGATAGCCGCCGGTACCGACCACCGTCAGGTGGCGCTCGCTCTTCAGGAACGTCGGCACCCAGGTGGCGAGCGTGTAGTAGCCGCCCTGCACACCGGCGGAAAGCAGCACCGCGAACAAGGTCGTGCGCAGCAGCGGACCGCGGAAGATGGCCGCGAAGGTGGCGCCGCCGCTGGTGCTGCGGGCCGTGGCGAGCCGCTGCTCGGTGGCCTGCGGCGCGTCGCTCACGTTGCGCCGCACGTAGACGAGCAGCAGGGCCGGGAGCGCGCCGGTCCAGAACACCACGCGCCAGGCGGTGTCCGCGTCCACGTACTGGAACACCAGGGTGTACACGACGACGGCGAGCGCCCAGCCCGCCGCCCACGCGCTCTGCACGGCGCCCAGGGTGCGGCCACGGTGCCGGGCCGAGGCGTACTCGGCGACCAGGATCGCGCCGACCGCCCACTCGCCGCCGAAGCCGAGCCCCTGGAGGGCGCGGAAGACCAGCAGCGTCTCGTAGTTGGGGGCGAAACCGCAGAGCACGGTGAAGACGGCGTAGGTGCCGACGGTGATCATCAGCGCCCTGACCCGGCCGATGCGGTCGGCGACCACCCCGGCGAAGGCGCCGCCGACGGCCGAGACCACCAGGGTCACGGTGGTCAGCAGCCCCGTCTGCCCGGTGTCGAGCCCGAAGTACGCCGAGATCGCGACCATCGTGAGCGGGAGCGTGAAGAAGTCGTACGAGTCGAGGGCGTAGCCGCCGAAGGCGCCCCCGAAGGCCCGGCGGCCGCCGGGGCCGAGGGCGCGCAGCCATCCGAACGGGCCGTCGGCGTGCGGGTGTTGACCGTGCTGCGGCTGTGCCTGGGTCGTGCTCATGTGCACCTCGCAGGAGGGGATGAGAGGGCTGCCGAGACTGTGCGGGACCGGAGTGCGGGTCCGGGGAGCGGCGCGGGACCGGGGCCCCGGGGTGCGGTGCCCTCAACGTAGGGGATTGTTGAACGATCCGACAAGGGGCATGTCGAGGGATTCCCGCTTCCTCACCTCCTCGCGATGCTTCTACGATGGGCGGACGCGTCGGCGGGAGCGGCCGGCGGGGGAGAGAGGGCGCTGTGGCCACAACGGACTCCGGGCTCGGCGGACTTGCCGAGGACCGCGCCCTGCTGGGCCGCACCAGCACGGCAGAACGCGTCGCGGACATTCTGCGCACCCGGATCGCGGAGGGCTTCTTCCCGCCCGGGGAGCGCCTCGCCGAGGACGCAATCGGCAAGGCCCTCGGCGTCTCGCGCAACACCCTGCGCGAGGCGTTCCGGCTGCTCACCCACGAACGGCTGCTGGTCCACGAACTCAACCGCGGGGTCTTCGTCCGGGTCCTCGCCGTCGAGGACGTGGCCGACATCTACCGCACCCGGCGCCTCGTGGAGTGCGCCGTCGTCCAGGGACTCGGCGAGCCGCCCTACCGCCTCGACGGGCTCGACGCGGCCGTCTCGGGAGGCGAGAGTGCGGCCGAGGAGGGCGACTGGCAGGGCGTCTCCACCGCCAACATCCACTTCCACCGCGAACTCGTGGCCCTCGCCGGCAGTGCCCGTACCGACGAGCTGATGCGCGGCGTCCTGGCCGAACTCCGCCTGGCCTTCCACGTGGTGGACGACCCGCGCCGGCTCCACCAGCCCTACCTCGTGCGCAACCGGCAGATCCTCGAAGCGCTCCGCGCGGGGGAGCGGGCCGGTGCCGGGCGGCTGCTCGCCGGATACCTCGACGACTCGCGTGCCCAGCTCGTCGAGGCGTACGGGAAACTCGTCGAGGGCGCCCTCGCCTAGGCCGTGCGCCGGGTCCCGGACGGCGGGCGGTTCTGCGCCGTTTCGACCGTTGTCAGTGCGAGGACCTAATCTGTCCACCGTGACTTCGCCTGCCTCGACGGAACCCGTTCCGCCCCAGCTCAGCGCGGCGGCGCGCCCCGCACCGGGGCCGGCCGCCGACGAGGGGCTCGCGCGGCGGCTGCGCGCCCTGGCGTGCACCGCGCCGCTGCACGACCTCGACGTGCGCAAGGCCAACCTCGCGGGGGAGTACTCGGTGTACGCGATGGCCGAGGTGGCGCTGGCCTCCATCGACCTCGTCACGCTGAACATGGACTTCGACACGGGCGCCGACCACGAGCAGATCGTGGCCCGGCTCGTCCCGCGGGTGGCCGCCCAGGCCCCGGCCCGGCCCGCCGCCGAGCACGAGCGGGTGGCCCGCTGGGTCCTGGAGAACCTGATCAACGTGGGCAGCGTGGACCGCGGCTTCCGCGCGGTGTACGGCACGTTCAACCCCGACGGCGTCTACGTCCGCAGGGACTACGACTTCAAGCTCCTCGAAGAGGTCCCCGGCTACGGCGGAGCCGTCTACCTGCGCACCACCGACGAGGCGGTCAACGTCCTGGTGGGCGCCCTCGACACGGACGTCACCAGCGCCCAGATCGCCGCCGAGGTCAAGCTGGAGGTGCTGATCAGCCGCGGCCGCCTCGCCGACGCCCAGCTCGCCGCCGAACAGGCCCGCTACCGCACCGTGCAGTACGCCGAGACCCTCCGGCGCACCCTGGAGGCGACGCGGCGCAACGTGCGGGCGGTCGACTGGCTCAACGCGGTGCCGGACATGATCGCCGAGGCCCTCGACCACGTCGCCGACCGCTACCGGCACGAGAACGCGATCCTGACCAACATCCGCAAGGCGCGCGACGAGGCGGAGGACCCGGAGCACAAGCGCCGCGCCGCCGAGCTCGTCGACATCGTCAAGGACTGCATCCGCCGCCACACCCAGCTCCAGTCCCGCCTCCTGGAGGCCGGGCCGCTGTTCCGGGCCGAGCAGGACCGCCAGGCCTTCGCCCGCCCCGCCGCCCGCTCCGGCCTCGACCTGTACGGCCAGCTGGTCGCCCCCGTGCTTCCGCTCCCGGTCGAGCAGGCCGTCCGCGTCACCGACGCCTTCTTCGCGCGCGGCACCGGCCTGCGCACCCCGGTGTCCGTACGGGTCGGCGACCTGGTGGACATACTGCTGACGCCCCCCATGGAGCGCGAGCACCTGGGCGCCGAGATGCCCGAGCCCGACCTGATCGCCACCCCGGACGACAGCCGGTTCAGCGAAGAGCAGCTCGCCGCCGCCATGGACCTGCTCGCCCTGGAGCACGACGCGCCGCGCCGCCTCTCCGGCCTGCTCGCCGAGGCCCGCCGCCTGGACCCCGAACTGCCGTACCTGGTCGCCCTGTTGGCGGTCCATGCCGCCAGCCCTCCGGTCGGCACCGCCTACCGCCAGGGAGAGGAGCGCCTGCTGTTCGCCGTGGACGACGGCACCCAGCTGGACGACCCCGAGTTCGGCGGGGCGGACCTAATCGTGGGCATGGCGCTGCTGGACGCGGCAGGCATGGCCGCGGGCCGGACGGAGGCGGCGTGACGCATCGACCCCGGGCCACCCCCGGCCCCGGGGCCCCGCACCCCGCGCCCCGCACCACACGCACCAAGGAGACCACCCCGTGACCGACCACCACCCCGAGCCCGCGGTCGGCGACGACGCCGAGCCGGCGCCCGCCGCACCCGGCACCGGCGGCGAAGGCCGGATCACCCCCGCCGACGCCGCCGACGCCGCGCGCCTGGTCGCCTTCGGCCTCCAGCCCAAACTGCTCCCGGCCCGCGACGCCGAATACGCGGAGCTGCTGCGGCGCCACCGCGAGGATCCCGCGTTCGCCCGCCTGGCGGACGCGGTCGCCGCGGGCCTCGGCCTGATCGTCCTGGAGGTCTCGCCTCGCGCCGGGATGGCCGTGACGGCCGCCGAGGACTCGGTCTTCGCCGTCCGCATGGGCGACTACGCGCGGCGCGCCGCCGCCCCCGACTCGGCCGACCGGTTCCTGCACGGCCTGGCCCATCTCGCCGTCGCCGCCCTGGCGTTCCCCCGCCCCGAGGACCTCGCCGACGACGGCTACATCGGGCGGATCACGGTCAACGGGGTGGACGCCTTCGTGCGGCAGGCCTGCCGCCGCCTGGAGGAGCGGGCCGAGGAGACCGGCGAGAACACCGACCCCGAGACCGGCGCCCCGGGCCTGGAGGCCGCCTGGCGGATCTACGCGCGGCGCAGCTCCACCGGAGCCACCAAGGACGCGCGCCGCCTCGCCGGTTCGACCACCGGCATCGTCGCCAAGGCCGTCGCCTTCCTCACCGAGTCCGGTTTCCTGCAGCGCACCGGCGACGACGCGGGTGGCGCCTACCGCACCACCGCCCGCTACCAGTTGCAGGTCCGCGACATGGCGGGCAGCGCCGCGCTGTCCGAGCTGATCGAGCTCGGCGTGGTGGCGGTCACCGACGGCGGCGCCACCCTGCTGCCGCCGCCCGACGCCGACGACCTGGAACTGGCGGCCGACGCCGGGCTGCCGTTCCACTCCTGATCCCGCCTCCCGCCCCCCACCACCACGAGAGTCCGCCGACATGTACGAGCTGTCCCGGGTCCGCCTCTACTCCATCGGGCCCGCCGGTGCGCGCTACGCCGACACCGTGCTTGACCTGCGCGGAGTCGGCGCGCCCGTGCCCAACCCGGCCCCCACGCAGGCCGAGTTCTTCGAGGACGAGCCGGTCGGCCCGCCGCGCCGCCCGGCCCCCGCGGGCGTGCTCTTCCTGGAGAACGGCGGCGGCAAGTCCGTACTGCTCAAGCTGATCTTCTCGGTGATGCTGCCCGGCCACCGCAACACCCTGGGCGGCGCGAGCTCCGGCGTGCTGCGCAAGTTCCTGCTCGCCGACGACTGCGGGCACGTCGCCCTGGAGTGGCAGCACACCCTGACCGGCGAGCTCGTCGTGGTGGGCAAGGTCAGCGAGTGGCGCGGCCGCCAGGTCTCCAACGACCCGCGCAAGTTCGCCGAGGCCTGGTACTCCTTCCGGCCCGGACCGGGGCTCAGCCTGGACTCGCTGCCGGTCGCCGAGTCCAGCGCGATGCGGCCGTCCGCCGAAGGCGCCTCGGGCGCCCAGGGCCGCCGCCGCACCATGAAGGGCTTCCGCGACGCCCTCACCGAGGCGACCAAGGCCTACCCGCACCTGGAGGTCTACTGGGAGGAGATCCACGACCGCTGGAACGAGCACCTCGGCGAGCTGGGCCTCGACCCCGAACTCTTCCGCTACCAGCGGGAGATGAACGCCGACGAGGGCGAGGCGGCGGGCCTCTTCGCGGTCAAGAAGGACTCCGACTTCACCGACCTGCTGCTGCGCGCCGTCACCGACACCCGCGACACCGACGGACTCGCCGACCTGGTGAGCGGCTTCGGCAACAAGCTCGGCCGCCGCGCCGAACTCACCGCCGAACGCGACTTCACCGCGGGCTCCGTCGACCTCCTCGGACGGATCGTCGAAGCCGCCGAGACACGCACCCGGGCCCGCGAGATCCACGCCGGGGCCGAACGGCGCACCCGCACGCTCGCCCGGCGGCTCTCCGCCCGCGCCGCCGACGAGCGCGGCCGCGCCACCGACCTCGCCCAGCAGGTCACCGCCGCCGCCCACCACGTCACCCTCGCCGAGCAGGCGCGCGGCCGCAGCTCCCTGATCGCCTCCGAACTCGCCTACCGGCACGCCTCGTTGGCGCTCGCGGTGGCCGAGAAGGCCGCGACCGCGCAGCGCCGCGAACTGGCCGACGCCCGGACGCTGCACTCCGCCTGGCAGGCCGCCGAGGCCGTACTGCGCCACCGCGCCGCGGCCGACCGCTCGGCCCGCGTCGCCGCCGCCATCCAGGAGGCCGAGCGCGACGCGGCCCCCGCGCTCGCCGCCCGCGCCAAGGCGGCCGCCGATCTCGTACGGGCCCTGCACGCGGCCGCCGAGGACGGCGAGCGGGTCGCGGCCGAGGAGGAGGAGCGCTCCGCCGCGCTCCAGGAAGCGGGCGAGGCCGCCCACCGCGATGCCACCGCCGCCGCCACCGAGGCCCAGCGGGCCCGCAGCGAGGCCGGGCACCTGCGCCAGCGCCTCGCCGAGGTCGAGCAGGAGACCGCCGAGGCCGTGCGCGCGGGCTGGCTCGACGACAGCGCGCCGGACGCCGACCCGGCCCGCGCCGCGCTCGCCGCGAGCGACGCCGAGAAGACCGCGGTGGCCGCGTGGGACGCGGCCCGCGAGGCCGCGCGCACCGCCTTCGACCGGGCCCGCGAGGCCGCCTCCGTCGAGTCCCGGGCCGAGCTGGCCGCGGCCCGCGCCGAGGACGCCGCGCGCGCCGCCGAGCACGCCCACGACGCCGAGCGCCGGGCCGCCGAGGCGATCGCCGCGGAGGAACGCCTGGCCGAACTGCTCAGCCTGCCCGCCGCGCGGTCCGCGACCGGCGTGCCCGAGCCGCGCCGGGCCGACGGCGAGGGGCCCCGGAGCCCGCTCACCGCCGAGGAGCTGGACCGCGGCGCCGACGAGCTGCGCGCCCTGCTCGACCAGAGCGTCGCCACCGCCGAGCGCCAGCTCTTCGAGCTGCGCACGGCCGCCGCCGACGACTCGCGGATCCTCGGCGCGCTCGGCGACGGCGGCCTGCTGCCCCCGAGCCCCGACGTGCTGGCCACCGTCGAGTACCTCGGCGAGCACGGCATCCCGGCGCTGCCCGGCTGGCGCTACCTCGCCCAGGCCGTGGCCCCCGCCGACCACGCCGCCGTGCTCGCGGCCCGCCCCGAGCTCGTCGACGGTGTCGTGATCACGGACCCCGCCTCGCACGCCCGGGCCCGCGAGGCGCTCGCGAGCGCCGCCCTGCTGCCGCGCTCCGCGGTGGCCGTCGGCACCACCGCCGCGCTGCTCGCGCCGGTCCCGGCCCCGGACAGCGGCACCGACTCCGGGATCTTCCTGGTCCCGCCGAACCCGGCCATGCACGACGAGCACGCCGCCGACGAGGAACGCCAGGCGCTGCGCGCCCGCGCCACCGCGCGCGACGAGGAGATCCGCTCGCTGGCCGCCCGCCTCGCCGGGGACCGTTCGCTCGCCGCCCGCATCGGATCCTGGCGCGCAGACTGCCCGCCCGGCATGCTCGCCGAGCTCGCCACGGCCGCCCACACCGCCCGCGAGGCGGCCGGGGAGGCCGCGCGGGAGCTGGCCGAGGCCCGTGCCGCGCGGACCGAGGCGGACGAGGCGGCCGCCGACACCGCGCGGGTACGCGAGGAACGGCAGGAGGCCGCCCAGCGCGCCCGCCGCGCCGCCGACGCGCTCGCCGGACTCGCCCACCGGTTGCGCGAACGGGCCGCCTGGCAGGTCAAGCTCCGCGAACTCGCCGACGAGGCGGCCGAGTCGGAGGCCCGCGCCCAGACGTTCCTGGAGCGCGCCAAGGCAGCCGACGAGGACCGCCGCGCGGCCCAGCGCACCGCCGACGACGCCCACCGCACCTCCCGTGCGCTGCGCGCCGAGCGCGCCGAGATCGCGGGCGCCCCCGAAACGCTGCCGGAGCCGGACGCCGAGGCCCCGCGCGCCGCGCTGCCCACCCTGCGCGAGGCCTACCGCGCCGCCTCCCAGCTGTACGAGAAGGTCGGCGTGGGCGCCGACCTGCGCGCCGAGCAGGCGCGCGCCGAGAGCGACGAAAGCGCCGCCCTGGCCGAACTCGACCGCCTCACCAACAAGGTGCGCACCCGCGCCGCCACCCTCCTCGAAGGCACCGACGGCGCCGACGGACCCTCGCGCCAGGCGGCCGCCGCCCGCGCCGAGTCCCTCGTCCAGATGCTGGAGACCCGCGCGTCCGCCGCGAGCGAGCAGCTCGGCCGACTGCGCGGCGAGGCCGAACGCCTCGCGCCCGCCGACGGCGGGACGCACACCGAGCTGCCCGAGGACCAGGTGCCCGCCGACGTCGAGCAGGCCCAGGCGCTGCTGCGTACCGCGACGGCCGAACTGGCCACGCGCACCGACGAGTTGGAGACCTCGCGCGCCGCCCACGCCGAACTCCTGGGCGCGCACCGCGCGGCCGAGGACGCGGCGGGCGGCTTCGACGAGACGGCGGCGCTGCTGCGCGACCTGCTGCGGGACAACAGCCAGGCGCCGGAGGACGAGAGCGCACCCGAGCCCTACCCGGGCAGCCTGGAAGAGGCCCGGCAGTCCGCCGCCGAGACGCGCCGCTCGCTGCGCGGCTGCTCCGGCGACCTGTCGGCCGCCGACGCCGCGGTGCGCGAGGCCTCGGACATCCTGGTGCGGCACGCCAACGCCACCCGCTACGAGCAGGTCCGCACCCCGGCCCGCCAGCAGATCCGCGAACTGCCCGCGGCCGCCCTGCCCGAGCACGCCGCGGCCTGGGCCGCTGCCTTCGAGCCCAGGCTGCGCGTCCTGACCGACGAGCTGGAACAGCTGGAGCGCAACCGCGACTCCATCGTCGACCGGCTGCGCGGCCTGGTGGAGTCGGCGCTCACCACGCTCCGCTCCGCCCAGCGCCTGTCCCAGCTGCCCGAGGGCCTCGGCGAGTGGTCCGGGCAGGAGTTCCTGCGGATCCGGTTCGACGAGCCCGACCAGGCCACCCTCACCGAACGCCTCGGCGAGGTCATCGACGAGGCCACCCGAGCCGCCGTCAAGAAGAACTCCGACCTGCGCCGGGACGGCATGTCCCTGCTGCTGCGCGGAGTGCAGGCGGCACTGGAGCCGCGCGGCATCTCGGTGGAGATCCTCAAGCCGGACGCGGTGCTGCGCGCCGAGCGCGTCCCGGTCGGGCAGATGGGCGACGTGTTCTCCGGTGGCCAGCTGCTCACCGCCGCGATCGCGCTCTACTGCACGATGGCGGCGCTGCGCAGCAACGACCGCGGCCGGGACAAGCACCGGCACGCCGGGACGCTCTTCCTCGACAATCCGATCGGCCGCGCCAACGCGACGTACCTCCTGGAGCTCCAGCGGGCCGTCTCCGACGCGCTCGGTGTCCAACTCCTCTACACCACGGGCCTGTTCGACACGACCGCGCTCGCCGAGTTCCCCCTGGTGATCCGGCTGCGCAACGACGCGGACCTGCGGGCGGGCCTGAAGTACATCAGTGTCGAGGAGCACCTGCGGCCCGGCCTGCCCCAGCAGGACACCGCGGGCGAGACCGTGCACGGCGAGATCACCGCCACGCGCATGTTCAAGAAGCCCGCCTGACCCGGCCGTTGGGGCAGGGCGCGGCGGAAGCGGCCGGGGGGCTCAGGCGCGCGAGAGGTCCCCGCGCGAGCCGTCCGCCGAGCGTATTCGCGCGGCGTGCTCGGCCGTGCGGGCCGCCCGCCGGGCCCGGCGCCGTTCCTTGCGCAGCTTGCGTGCACTGCTGCTGGGCATCGACACGACGCCGTTGCGCTGGTTCCACACTTGGCGAGTCACCCACACGTCCAGAACGCCCCACGTGGCGAGGACGGTGCTGCCGACGCTGCTCATCACCATCGGGAAGGCGAGCCACGAGCCGGCCAGCGTGCACAGGAAGGCGACCACCGCCTGCATCAGGGTCGCCGCGACGATGATGACGGCGCGCACGGCGGCGGTGCGGACCGGGTCGGGCAGCCGCGGCCGCGCGGCAGGTTCCTCCACCCACAACGGTTGCTGCTCCACACTCATGCGTTCATTCCTCCCCGCCTTCGGCGCCTCGATGCCTCACCCCGCCGCGACTCCGGCGCCGCCGGGGCCCGGCTCCGTGCTACCCCCTACCCGCTGAGCCCGTCGACCGTACAAACAGAACGCACGTAACAGACATCCCGTACAGACAGACGAACCGAACTCCCCGAAGATTCCCGGGACATGCGCGGAACGCATAGTTCCAGCCATCCGCCGGGGTGGGCGAAAAGCCGCCATGCCAGGTGTGCCCCGTCGAGGGCGGGTTCGCCATCTCCCGGAATACCAGGACAACTCATGATCACCGCGCGTGACGGCGGCCGAAAATCGTCCGGACGTGCCTTCGAGTTGTCTGTGTGTCAGTAGTAGGCTCACGCCGTTTGCTGACGGTTGATCTGGGGGAGGCCATGCGCTTTCGCGGGAAGTCCATCCGCAGGAAGATCGTGGCGTTGCTGCTCGTGCCGCTCGTCTCCCTCACCGCTCTGTGGGGGTTCTCCACCTACCTCACCGGCCGGCAGGCCAGCGAGCTGATGGACGTGGCGAACATCGTCAAGAAGGTCGGCTACCCGATCGAGGACACCGTCCGCGTCATCCAGCAGGAGCGCCGCCAGACCCTCGTCTACCTCGCCGACGAACGCCCCTCGGACGCCCTCGCGGCGCTGCGCAGCCGCCGCTCTGCCACCGACACCGCGATGGCCAGGATCCGCGCCGCGGCCCAGGACCCCGACGTCCGCGGCGACCTCCAACCCGTGGCGAAGGCCCGCCTGAAGGACGTGCTCGACGGCTTCGACACGGTGGCCGCGCTGCGGCGCTCCATCGAACAGGGCACCGTCGACCGGCCGCAGGCGCTGGAGTTCTACAACCGGCTCGTCGACCCCTGCTACAGCTTCCTCATGAATCTCCACGCCCTGGAGAACGGGGAGATGGACAAGCAGGGCCGGGCCCTCGTCGGCATCACCAGGGCCCGCGAGATGCTCTCCCGCGAGGACGCCCTCGTCGCCTCCTCCCTGATCACCCCGAAGACGACCGCCCCCGAACTGCGCCGAATATCCGACCTGGTGGCCAACCGGCAGCTCCTGTACGAGACCAACCTGGAGACCCTGCCCGCCACCGAACGCGACGTCTTCGAGCAGTACTGGCGCGGCCCCGACACCGAGGCGCTGCGCACCGCCGAGGCCGCCATCATCGACGCGGGCCCGGCCAAGGACCCCCGGCACATCGACGCCACCCGCTGGCAGCAGGCCGCGACCCCCGTGCTCGACCATCTCGCGCAGATGGGCACCGAGGCGGGCAACCGCTACCAGGACCGGGTCGAACCGGTCGCCTTCAACGTGCTGATCAAGGCGGGCCTGGCCGGTGTCCTCGGCTTCCTCGCCCTGCTGATCTCCCTGTTCATGTCCGTACGCGTCGGCCGCGAGCTGATCCGCGACCTCACCCGGCTCCGCAAGGAGGCCCACGAGGTCTCCGGGGTCCGGCTGCCGAGCGTGATGCGCCGCCTCGCCGCGGGCGAACAGGTCGACGTGGAGACCGAGGCGCCCCGCCTCGACTACGAGCGCGACGAGGTCGGCCAGGTCGGCCAGGCCCTCAACACCCTGCAGCGCGCCGCCGTCGAGGCCGCCGTCAAGCAGGCCGACATGCGGCGCGGCGTCGCCGAGGTGTTCGTCAACCTCGCCCGCCGCAACCAGGTGCTGCTGCACCGCCAGTTGACGCTCCTGGACACCATGGAGCGGCGCACCGAGGACACCGACGAACTCGCCGACCTCTTCCGCCTCGACCACCTCACCACCCGCATGCGCCGGCACGCCGAGGGCCTGGTGATCCTCTCCGGCGCGGCCCCCTCCCGCCAGTGGCGCAAGCCGGTCCAGCTCATGGACGTCGTACGGGCCGCGGTCGCCGAGGTCGAGGACTACGAGCGCATCGAGGTGCGCAGGCTGCCCCGGCTCGGGGTGGGCGGCCCGGCCGTCGCCGACCTCACCCACCTCATCGCCGAACTCCTCGAGAACGCCACGGTGTTCTCGCCCCCGCACACCGCCGTCCAGGTCCACGGCGAGCGGGTCGCCAACGGCTTCACCCTGGAGATCCACGACCGCGGCCTCGGCATGGCCCCCGAGATGCTGCTCGACGCGAACCTGCGGCTCGCCGAGACCCCCGAGTTCGAGCTCTCCGACACCGACCGGCTCGGCCTGTTCGTGGTCAGCCGGCTTGCCCAGCGCCAGAACGTACGCGTCTCGCTCCAGCCGTCCCCGTACGGAGGCACCACCGCCGTGGTGTTCATCCCGGCGACGCTGCTCACCGACGCCCCCGACACCGAGGGCACCGGGTTCCGGCTCGACCGCAAGGCCGCCAAGGGCGACGGCCCGCGGGTGCCGGACGCGCCGCGCCGCGCGCTCTCCCCGCTGCCCGTCGGTATTCCCGGCCAGCCGGTCCTGGACGGTCCCGTCGAACTGGAGCCCCCGCTCGACCCGTTGGGGCTCGACGTGCCCTCCGTGCTCGAAGCGCCCGCGGGCCTCGACGAGATCGAAGCCCCGCGCGGCGGACTCCTGCGCTCGGCCCGCCGGGCCCCCGAGGCCGCCGACGACGGCCAGCAGCACCAGCAGGCCGCGGACGAGGGCGAGGAGCGGGGCCCGGTGCCGCTGCCGCGCCGCCACCGGGTGCCCACCCTGGTCAGCGACAACGGCCGCCGCGTGGACGGCCCCGGGCGCGGGCACCCCGCCCCCGAACCCGACCCGGACCCCCAGCAGGGCCGCGCCTTCGGGAGCCGGCTGCCCGAACGGCGCCCGCCGCAGCCGCCGCGCCCCGCGCCACCGCAGGGCCCGCAGCCCCTTCGGCCCGCGCCGCAGCCGGGGCTGACGCCCGTGAGGCCCGCGGGTCTGTCCGAGCGGCCCGCGACACCGCCCCCCAACCCCGCCGACCTGCCGGGCGCGCCGAGCTCCGCCCCGTCCTGGGGCAGCCTCCCCGAACCCGCGGCGTCCGAGCAGGAGGCACCGCTCGGCGGGCTGCCCCGCCGGGTCCGCCAGGCCAGCCTGGCCCCCCAGCTCAAGGACGCCCCCGAGGGCCGGCACGCCGCGCCCGAACCCGACGACGGGCCCGAGCCCGAGCGCGACGCCGACGAGGTGCGCGACCGCATGGCCGCGCTGCAGCGCGGCTGGCAGCGCGGCCGCAGGCAGAACGCAGCATCGGACACCGCGGATGGACCGTCCGCACCCGTCCGGGGCGACACCGCACGACGAACCACACCGGAGGGGGACGGTCGATGACCGCGCCACAAGACTCAGCCGCAGCACGCAATGCCCGAGGGAGCGGTTCCGGCGAACTCAACTGGCTCCTCGACGAGCTGGTCGACCGTGTCGGCTCCATCCGCAAGGCCCTGGTGCTCTCCAGCGACGGCCTCGCCACCGGGACCTCCCGCGACCTCACCCGCGAGGACGGCGAGCACCTGGCCGCCGTGGCCTCCGGCTTCCACAGCCTCGCCAAGGGCGTGGGCCGGCACTTCGAGGCGGGCAAGGTCCGCCAGACCGTCGTCGAACTCGACGACGCCTTCCTCTTCGTGACGGCGGCCGGCGACGGCAGCTGTCTGGCCGTCCTGTCCGACGCCGACTCCGACGTCGGACAGGTCGCCTACGAGATGACACTGATGGTCAAGCGGGTCGGCGCCCATCTGACCACCGCACCACGGACCGGCCTGCACACCGGAGGGTGAGTGGGGGACGTCATGAGCGGGGGACGCGATGAGTGACGCAGACCAGCGGGCCCAGGACCGGCAGCGGGACCGGTCGGCGGCGGGGGGGGGGGGGGGGGGGGGGGGGGGGGGGGGGGGAGAGGGGGGGGAGGGGGGGGGGGGGGGGGGGGGGGGGGGGGGGGGGGGAGGGGGGGAGGGGCGGGGCGG
>NZ_JBWKKJ010000008.1:470507-489033 GCF_056431605.1 Streptomyces sp. NPDC045846
TCCGGGGCGTTCTGGCGGTCGCCCTTTGCCACGGTGACAATCCCACCATTACCTCTGCCCCCCCCCCCTCCCCCCTCCCCCCCCCCCCCCCCCCCCCACCCCCCCCCCCCCCCCTTCCCCCCCCCCCCCCCCCCCCCCCCCCCCACCACTGGTTCGACGACGACGCGGGCCCGGTGGTGCGTCCGTACGCCATGACGCGCGGCCGCACCACCAGCGAGGGCCAGCACCGGCTCGACCTCATCGCCGTGGTCGTCCCGGAACCGGCCGCGGACGACCCCGGCCGGGACCAGACGCTCTCCCCGGAGCACGTGGAGATCGTCGAACGCTGCGGCGAGACCCCGCAGTCGATCGCCGAACTCGCGGCCGGGCTCGACCTCCCCGTCGGGGTGGTCCGGGTCCTGGTCGGCGATCTCGTCGCCGACGCCCTGGTGCACGTAACCCGACCCGTTCCGCCGGCCGAGCTGCCGGACGAGTCCCTTCTCCGCGAGGTGATCAATGGCCTTCGGGCGCTCTAGCCGCAGGAAGCGGCACGTCGATCCGGTGACGCTCAAGATCCTCGTCGCCGGCGGCTTCGGCGTCGGCAAGACCACCCTGGTCGGCGCGGTGAGCGAGATCCGCCCCCTGCGCACCGAGGAACGCCTCAGCGAGGCGGGCCGCCCCGTCGACGACCTCGCCGGTGTGGAGGCCAAGAGCACCACCACGGTGGCCATGGACTTCGGGCGCATCACGCTCCGCGAGGACCTGGTGCTCTACCTCTTCGGCACGCCGGGCCAGGACCGGTTCTGGTTCCTGTGGGACGAGCTCGCCCAGGGCGCGCTCGGCGCGGTCGTCCTGGCCGACACCCGCCGCCTGGAGGACTGCTTCGCCGGCATCGACTACTTCGAACGGCGCGGCATCCCGTTCACCGTCGCCGTCAACTGCTTCGACGACGCCACCCGTTACCCCGCCGACACGGTGCGCGCCGCGCTCGACCTCGACCCCGAGGTGCCGCTCCTCATGTGCGACGCGCGGGTCCGCGAGTCCGTCAAGGAGATCCTGGTCGGGGTGGTCGAGCACGCCATGGCGATGTCGGCCAAGTCCCGTCAGCCCGCCACCACTTGACGGTGCCGGACCGATGCGCGGCCCGTACCCCCACCGACCGGGGTACGGGCCGCGCGTCCACGGGGCCTACCGGCCGCTCTCCTCGTGCCAGCCGAGGCTGCGCTCCACCGCCTTGCGCCAGTGGGCGTACTCGCGCTCACGGACCGGGGCCTCCATACGCGGAGACCATTCCACATCGCGCTGCCAGTGCGCCCGCAGTTCGTCGAGGTCCGACCACACGCCGGTGGCGAGCCCGGCCGCGTACGCCGCTCCCAGGCAGGTCGTCTCGGACACCCTGGGCCGGATCACGGGGACCCCGAGAACGTCCGCCTGGTGCTGCATCAGCAGGTTGTTGACGGTCATCCCGCCGTCCACCTTCAGGCTCGTGATCTGCACACCCGAGTCCTGGAACATGGCGTCGACGACCTCGCGGGTCTGCCAGCTCGTCGCCTCCAGGACCGCGCGGGCCAGGTGCGCCTTCGTGACGTACCGGGTCAGCCCCGTGATGACCCCCCGCGCGTCGGAGCGCCAGTAGGGCGCGAAGAGCCCGGAGAAGGCGGGCACGATGTAGGCCCCGCCGTTGTCGTCGACGCTCGCAGCCAGGGACTCGATCTCGTCCGCGCTGCGGATGATGCCGAGCTGGTCCCGGAACCACTGCACCAGGGCCCCGGTGATCGCGATCGAGCCCTCCAGGCAGTAGACGGGAGCCTGTTCGCCGATCTTGTACCCGACGGTGGTGATGAGCCCGCTCTTGGACGGCACGGGCCGGGCGCCGGTGTTGAGGAGCAGGAAGCTGCCCGTCCCGTACGTGTTCTTCGCGGTCCCCGTGTCGTAGCAGGCCTGTCCGAAGACCGCCGCCTGCTGGTCGCCGAGCGCGGAGGCGACCGGGACGCCCGCGACGTGGCCGACGGCCGTGCCGTACACCTCGGCCGAGGACCTGATCTCGGGCAGCATGGCCCGGGGCAGGTTCATCGCGGCGAGGATCTCCTGGTCCCATTGCAGGGTCTCCAGGTCCATCAGCAAGGTCCGTGAGGCGTTGGTGACGTCGGTGACGTGGACGCCACCGGAGGTGCCGCCGGTCAGGTTCCAGATCAGCCAGGAGTCGATGGTGCCGAAGGCGATCTCGCCGCGCTCGGCGCGGGTCCGCAGGCCGGGGACGTTGTCCAGCAGCCAGGCGGCCTTGGGCCCGGAGAAGTAGCTCGCCAGCGGCAGCCCGGTGGCCTCGCGGAACCGGTCCTGCCCGTCGCTGCCGCCCAGTTCGTGGCAGAGGGCGGAGGTCCGGGTGTCCTGCCAGACGATCGCGTTGTGCACGGGCTTGCCGGTCGCCCGGTCCCAGAGGACCGTCGTCTCACGCTGGTTGGTGATGCCCAGCGCGCTGAGCTGTTCGGCGCGCAGCCCGGCCCGGGCGAGCGCGCCCGCCACCACGGCCTGCACCTTGGACCAGATCTCGGCGGCGTCGTGCTCCACCCAGCCGGGCTTGGGGAAGATCTGCCGGTGTTCGCGCTGGTCGACGGCGACGATCGCCCCGTCCTGGTTGAAGATGATGCAGCGGCTGGAGGTGGTTCCCTGGTCGATCGCGGCGACGAACCTGTCCGTCATGGCTACCCCTCGTTCTCAAGGCTGCGGGTCAGAAGGCTGCGTGGTGGATGAGGCCGCCCAGGGCCCCGCCGATCAGCGGGCCGACCACCGGGATCCAGGCGTAACTCCAGTCGGACGTCCCCTTGTTGGGGATCGGCAGCAGGGCGTGCACGATGCGCGGCCCGAGGTCGCGTGCCGGGTTGATGGCGTACCCCGTGGGACCGCCGAGCGAGAGGCCGATGCCGACCACGAGCAGGGCCACGACGAGCACCGTGACACCGGATTCGCCGAGCCCCTTGGTGTTGCCGAAGGAGAGGACCGGCAGGACGAGCCCGACGGTCGCGATGATCTCCGTGACCAGGTTGGCGACCGGGTTCCTGAGCTCCGGGATGGTGGAGAAGATGCCGAGCGTCTCCAGCGCTTCGTCCTGGTCGGCGTTGGCCTGGAACTGCGCGAAGTAGGCGAGATAGGCGAGGACGGCGCCGAGCACGGCACCCACCAGCTCGCCGCAGAGGTAGACCCACACCTTGCCCCAGCTGCCGGTGTCGATCGCGATGCCGATCGTGACGGCCGGGTTGAGCTGACCGCCCGAGAGCGGTCCCGCCGTGTACGCCCCGGCGAGCACGCCGAAACCCCAGCCGAAGGCGATGACGACCCACCCGGCCGCCCTGGCCTTGGAGTGCTTGAGGGTGACGGCGGCGCAGACCCCGGCCCCGAACAGGACCAGGATCGATGTGCCGATGACTTCCCCGACGAAGATGTCCCCGTTGCTCATGGCGGCTCCTAGGCCCTCGCCCGGGGTGTGCCCCGGTCTCCGTGCACGGTGCGCGCTTCCCATGGCGGCGAGACCGGCCGCGGGGGAACCCGGACGCCGGCCGGCGTCGCTTCGAGCATGCCTCGTCGGCGCGGTCAGCCGTGCGGGCGGCGCCGCGGAGCCGCGCGCCTGCCACGCGACCGGGAGTTGGAAGACGGTGACGCCGAGAGACAACGGGAAGTGTTCACCGGCCGTGATGGACCGTCAAGGTCGCCGACAGCACGGCCTGTTGGCCCGCCGGACGGCGGGTACGGGCGGCCGCGTTCCGGACGCCCAGTACCTGACCACGTGATCGGGCGGGTCGCTTCAGCGCACCGCCACCACCGAGGAGCCGTGTCCGAACAAGCCCTGGTTCGCGGTGATGGCGACCCGGGCGCCGGGAACCTGACGCGCGCCCGCGGTGCCCCTCAGCTGCCAGGTGAGCTCGCAGACCTGGGCGATGGCCTGGGCGGGCACGGCTTCCCCGAACGACGCCAATCCGCCACTGGTGTTGACCGGGATCCGCCCCCCGAGCGCGGTGGCCCCCTCCCGTACGAGCTTGGCCCCCTCACCTGTGCCGCACAGCCCGAGGTCCTCGTACCACTCCAGCTCCAGGGCGGTGGACAGGTCGTAGACCTCCGCCAGTGACAGGTCCTCGGGCCCGATGCCCGCCTCTTCGTAGGCGGCCCGTGCGATGGACGCCCGGAAGGAGTGCGGCGAGGGCTCGACGGCGGCCGCCGAGTCGGTCGCGATGTCGGGCAGGTCGAGGGCCGTCCGGGGATAGGTGGGGGTGACCGTCGAGACCGCGCGGATGCGCACCGGGTCGGGGGCGCCGTGGCGGCGGGCGAAGTCCATGCTGGTCAGGACGAGCGCGGCGGCTCCGTCCGAGGTGGCGCAGATGTCGAGCAGGCGCAGCGGGTCCGCGACGACGGCGGAGGCGGCGACCTCCTCGGCGCTGACGGCCTTGCGGTAGCGGGCGTTGGGGTTGAGCGCGCCCGCCGCCGCGTTCTTCACCTTGACCTGCGCGAAGTCGTCGACGGAATCGCCGTGCAGGGCCATGCGGCGGCGGGCGAAGAGGCCGAAGTAGGCCGGGTTCGTGGCGCCGAGCACCCGGAAGCGCAGCCAGTCCGGATCGTCGGGCCGCTCGCCCCCGGGCGGTGCGAAGAACCCCTTCGGCGCGGCGTCGGCGCCCACCACGAGCACCACGTCCGCCATCCCGGCCAGGATCTGCGCCCGCGCCGCGTTGATCGCCTGCGCGCCGGAGGCGCAGGCCGCGTACACGCTGGTCACCCGCGCACCCTGCCAGCCGAGCGCCCGGGCGAAGGTCGCGCCCGCCACGTAGCCCGGGTAGCCGCCGCGCACGGTGTCCGCGCCGACCACGGCGTGCACGTCCCTCCAGTCGACCCCGGCGTCGGCGAGCGCCGCGCGGGCCGCGACCGTCCCGTACTCGACGAAACTCCGGCCCCACTTGCCCCACGGGTGCATTCCGGCGCCCAGGACCGCGATGTCCTCGCTCATGGGGTCACCTCCACGGGCCGCCAGTGCCAGGTCGTCCAGGTGGTCTCCGCGTCCTCGTTCAGGACTCCGGGCACCACCTCGACCTCCGTGCCCACCGCGAGATCGGCGGTGCGCACCCCGGGCGCGGCCTGCCCGAGCACCATCATCCGCTCGGCCGCCAGCTCGACCGCGACGAGCGTGGTGGGCTCCCAGGCAATGTGCGGGTCGGACACATAGGGAGCGGGCGGGCGGTAGCGGCCGTCGGTGTACGACCACACCCGGCCGCGCGGGGAGAGGGGCACCTCCTCCAGCTCGCCGCCCGCACAGGCGGGATTGCGGCAGAAGGAGTCCTCGCGCGGGAAGAAGACACCGGCACAGGCGGTGCAGCGGGTGCCGAGCAGCCGGAAGTCCGGTCCCTCGGTGTCCGTGAACCATCCCGTGACCACAGGCGTGCGGGTGCGTGCTTCGGTCAAGGCCCCTCCCGGCACTCACTTCTGACGGAACGTCAGAAGTGTGCCACGGGCCGGGGGAGTTGGGGAGGGGCGGTCGGCGGATGCGGGCTCAGCGGTTCTCGGCGAGCCACTTGGCGGCGATCTCGCCGAGCTCGTGGTCGCGTCCGGCCAGCATCATCCGGATCATCTGCCGGTCGCCGCGCAGCGACCAGGCGGGGTGGCCGAAGGTGGCCGGGTTGTTCCGCTCGATGAACCAGTGGGCCGGCCAGGCGGTCCCGTACCCGATGAGCGGCAGGGCCAGCGCGTACCGCTTGCGCCCGCGGGCGAGCCCGTAGGCGCTGATCGCGAGCCCCGTGAGGGTGCCGGTGAGGTGGACCCACCGGGTGGCGGCCCGGGAGTGCATGGCCACGTAGTAGGGCCAGAACTCCTCGTACGAAGCGAACGTCGGCTGTGTCATGGGCCAGAACCTAATCGCTCCTCGGAGAACCGGATACGCCTGCTTCGCGTCCGAGAAGACAGAGCGGGTGCCCGGGACCGACGGGGGTGGCTCCGGACACCCGCTCGACCCCCAACCGGAACACGGCCCGGCCGCGCCCGTACCGGCCGGGAACGGGCGAGGGCCGGGCTCGCCCCGGCGAACCGGAACGGTGGGTCGCCTCAGTGCCCGGCCACCGAGCGCCAGGCCACGGGGAAGTCGAAGTAGGTGTCGGGGAACGGCTCCGGCCGGTACGTGAAGTGCCACCACTCCTCGGGCAGGTTGACGAAGCCCTGCGCCTCCAGGGTGCTCCTGAGGAACCGCCGGTTCGCCCGCTGCGCGCCCTGGACGCGCGGATCGTCGGTGTGCGCCAGGGTGTCGAAGCAGTCGAAACCGGTGCCCATGTCGACGGAGTTGTCGGGGAACCGCTCCTTCTTCGGGGCGTAGCAGGCCACGAGCGGCTGCCCGGGGCGGTAGGGACGGGTGGGAAGGGCGGGCAGCTTCACGATCGTCAGGTCCATCGTGCTGCCCCGGCTGTGCCCGGACTTCTCGGCGATGTACCCGTCCGCGAACAGCCTCGACTTGTCGACACGCGGATAGAACTCCGCCTTCATCCGCTCGTCGTCCAGGTCCTTCGCCCAGCGCACGAAGTGGTCGACGGCCCGCTGCGGCCGGTAGCAGTCGTACACCTTCAGGGAGTAGCCCTGCCGCAGCAGCTTCAGCTGCGCCCGGTGCAGCGCCTCGGCGGCGGGCCGGGTCAGGATGCACAGCGGCTGCCGGTACCCGTCGATGGGCTCACCCACGAAGTCGTGCGGCGTGATGTAGCGCATCTCCTGGATGATCGACGGGTCGACCGAGCTCAGCGCCACGAACGCCCTCGGTGCCTTCGGCTCCGGCGCCGCGTGCGCGGTGGGGGAGAGGGCCGTGACGGTGAGCAGTGCCGCCGCGGCGGCGACCAGCCCGCGCAGCGCCCGCGACGGGGTCCGCCGGGAGACGGGGTCTCGTCGTTCCGTACGTCGTGTCATGTGCACACCCTCCATCAGGTCAACCGGTCGTCGGGAAAGGGTGGTCGGCGCTCGGGACGGCCCTCCCCGGGGCCGCGGCCGTCGGCTACAGTCCGCGCGTGACCGCCACCCCGAAGCAGCCCCTCAAGGACTCCCACTGCGGTGCGTGCGGAGCACCGTACCCGGCGGACAGCGCCTGGCCGAGAGCCTGCGCGGCCTGCGGCGCGGTGGCGTACCGCAATCCGCTGCCGGTCGCCGTCGCGCTCCTGCCCGTCACCGACGCGCGCGGCACCGCCCTCGTCGTGATCACCCGGACCATCGAGCCCCGGCGGGGCTGCCGCGCGCTGCCCGGCGGGTTCATCGACCACGGCGAGAGCTGGCAGGACGCGGTCGTCCGCGAGCTCAGGGAGGAGACCGGCATCGAGGCCCCGGCCGTCGCGGTCCGTCTCGCGGACGCCCTCAGCTCCCCCGAACACCTGCTGCTCTTCGGCCTGTTGCCCCCGTGCCCGGCCGAGGTGCTGCCGCCCTCGCGGCCGACCGACGAGAGCGGCGGCTGGGAACTGCTGCGGGAACCGGCCGAGCTGGCCTTCCCGCTGCACACCCGGGTGGTACGCGGCTGGTTCGCGGGGCAGTACCGCTGAGCGGCGTCGCGGCGAGCCGGTGAGGCGTGGCGGGCGGAGCCGCCCGGCCGCAGTGCCCCGGCCCGGCACGGGAGCGCTCAGCGGATCGCGCCCCGCACCCGCACCGGGTAACCGACCTCGCGGCCGGCCCCGCCGTCGACCCGCTCCACGACCACCCGGCCGTGGTCGACCCGGGTCGAGAACCGCTCGGCCCGCGCCGGCTCCCAGCCGTCCCCGGTGTCCCGGACCACGATCCCGCCCCCGGTGCGCCCGGCGGCCGGCGCCCACACCTCCAGCTCGATGCCGCCCCCGTCACCCCGCACCGGAATCACCGAGCCCGCCCGCGCGAGCACCGGGATCCGGGACAGGGGCGCATTCAGCAGGACCTGACCCGGGCCGTCGTGGGCCTCGCCGGTCGTGGTGTCGTACCAGCGTCCGCGCGGCAGCCGCACCGCCCGCTGGTCGGCGCCCGGCTCCAGGACCGGGGCCACCAGGAGCGCGTCGCCGAGCAGGAAGGAGTCCTCGCAGTCGCGCAGCGCCCGGTCGGACGGCGCGCCCCACCACAGCGGGCGCACATAGGGCGCCCCGGTCAGCCGCGCCAGGTGGGCCAGGGTCACGAAGTACGGGCGCAGCCGTTCCCGTTCGGCCAGCGCGGCCCGCGCGCTCTCCAGCACCTTGGGGCCGAACTCCCAGGGCTCGCGCCGCCCGGCCCACTTCGCCGAGTGCGTACGGAACAGGGGCAGCCAGGCGCCCAGTTGGAACCAGCGCAGATACAGCTCGGGCGAGGGGCTGCCGGTGAAGCCGCCCACGTCAGGACCCGAGTACGGCACGCCGCACAGGCCGAGGCCGAGCACCAGGGAGAGCGAGGCGCGCAGACCGGGCCAGCCGCTCGTCACATCGCCGGACCAGGTGCCGCCGTAGCGCTGCATCCCGGCCCAGCCGGAGCGCGAGAACAGGAACGGCCGCTCGTCGGGGCGCAGTCTGCGCAGCCCCTCGTATCCGGCGCGGGCCATGGTGAGGCCGTACACGTTGTGGGCCTCGCGGTGATCGCCGCCGTGCCCGTCCAGGTCGTGCCGTGCGGATCGGGGCAGCGTCGGATCGCCGACGGGCGCGAACGACACCGGTTCGTTCATGTCGTGCCACACCCCGGCGAACCCCTGGTCGAGCCGCTCCTGGTAGAGCCCGCCCCACCAGGCGCGGGCCCGGGGGTCGGTGAAGTCCGGGTAGGCGCACTCGCCCGGCCACACCTCGCCGCGCACCTCGTGCCCCCGGGCGTCCTTGACGAAGGCCCCGGCGGCGAGCCCGCTCGCGTAGACCGGGTTCTCCGGGTCCGCCCTGACCGCGGGGTCGACGATCGAGACCAGCCGTACGCCGTCGTCCGCCAGGTCCTTGGCCAGCCGCGGCAGATCGGGAAAGGCCTCGGGGTCGACGGTGAAGACCTGGTGGGCGTCGTAGTGGTCGATGTCCAGGTGCAGCGCCGACAGGGGCAGACCGCGCTCGGCGTACCCGGCCGCGATCCGCCGCACCTCCCGGTCGCTGCCGAACCCCCAGCGCGCGTGCTGGGGGCCCAGCGCCCACGACGGGGGCAGGGCGGGCGCGCCGGTGAGCGCCGTCCAGCCCTGGAGCACGCGGGCCGGGGTGCCCGCCACCACCCAGCAGCGCAGCGGACCCCCGTCCATGCGCAGCTCGCTGCCGCCCGGCCGGTCGTGCCCCGATCCGGCCCCCTCCTCGCCCTCGCGCAGCACCACCCGGCCGTCCCAGGTGCTGTCGTAGAACGCGAGGTGGGTACCCGCGTCCGCGACCACCAGTTGCACGGGCATGGTGATGTACAGCGGGTCGTCGCCGGGCACGAAGGCGCCGCCGGGGTCGGTGTTCCACAGCCGGTAGACGCCGTCCCGCAGCCGGGGCCCCGCGGCGCGCCCGCCGAGTCCGAAGAAGCGCGCGTCGGCGGCCACTTCGGACCGCTGCGACCAGCGGGCCGGGCCGCCCCCGACCGGCTCCCACCAGCGCGGCGGCAGCTCCCGGCGCAGCACCACCCCGCCCGGCGTGCACACGTCCACCGCGCCGTGCCGGGAGATGACCACGGTCAGCCGCTCGGAAACGACCCGCCAGCCGCCGTCCTTGTCCGGCTCGAGGACCGCCCGGGGATCCGGCTCGGGCACCCGGCCGCCCAGCGCGTAGGACGGCTCGGGCCCGGCCCCGTCCCAGCCCCAGAACACCGCGCCGCCCGCCGCGACCCGCACCTCGAGCTCGGAGCGCGCGAACCGCACCACACCGCCGCCCGCACTCGGCTCGGCCTCGGTGACGGCTCCCGGCACCCGGGCCCGCTCCGGGCCCCGCGCGGGCAGGTCCCGCGCGTCCGCCCGGCGCCGCCGCACGGCCGAGCGCATCGCCCGCAGCCCCCGCACCGAACCGACCGCCTTCACCGAGCGCACCAGGTCATCGCCGTTCATGCAGCTCACCCTGCCACCCGGACGGCCCTGTGCGGGGTTCGTTCAACTGCCGTTCACCCGTGGCGGCACCACATGCCCCGGCATCCGACTATGGGCGGGGAACCCTGGTGCGGAAGACGATCACATGGCATCGTCCCTGTCAGCCGCCTCACGCGCACACCCCCTCGCGTGTGCGCGGGAAACACGCACACCACGCGTTACAGCCCGGGAGCCGACCCATGACCTCAGCAGCGAACCCCGCTCCGCAGCCCGCGCCCCTGTGGCAGCCGGACTCCGACCGCATCGCCGGAGCGCGGATCACCCGCTTCCAGGCCTGGGCGGCCGAGCGCTACGGGGCACCGGCCGAGGGCGGGTACCCGGCTCTCCACCGCTGGTCGGTCGCCGAGCTCGACACCTTCTGGCAGGCCGTCGCCGCATGGTTCGACATCCGCTTCTCCTCCCCGTACGAAGCCGTCCTCACCGATCGAACGATGCCCGGCGCCCAGTGGTTCCCCGGCGCCACCCTGAACTACGCGGAACACGCGCTGCGCACCGCCGAGGACCCGGCGCGGGCCGCGGACCCGGCGCTGCTCCACGTCGACGAGAGCCAGGAACCGGTCGGGATCAGCTGGTCGGAGCTGCGCCGCCAAGTCGGCTCGCTGGCAGCCGAGTTGCGGGCCCTCGGGGTGCGCCCCGGCGATCGCGTGAGCGGCTATCTGCCCAACGTTCCCCAGGCGGTCACCGCGCTGCTCGCGGCCGCCGCCGTCGGCGCCGTGTGGACCTCGTGCGCGCCCGACTTCGGCGCCCGCAGCGTGCTCGACCGCTTCCAGCAGGTCGAGCCCGTCGTCCTGTTCACCGTCGACGGCTACCGCTACGGCGGCAAGCAGCACGACCGCACGGACGTCGTCGCGGAACTGCGCCGCGAACTGCCCACCCTGCGCGCCGTCGTGCACATCCCGCTGCTCGGCACGCCCGCCCCGGAAGGCGCCCTCGAATGGTCCGCCCTCACCGCGGGCGACCAGGAGCCGGTCTTCGAGCAAGTGCCCTTCGACCACCCCCTGTGGGTGCTCTACTCCTCCGGCACCACGGGCCTGCCCAAGGCGATCGTGCAGTCCCAGGGCGGCATCCTCCTCGAACACTTCAAGCAGCTCGGACTGCACTGCGACCTCGGCCCCGGCGACCGCTTCTTCTGGTACACCTCCACCGGCTGGATGATGTGGAACTTCCTCGTCTCCGGCCTGCTCACCGGCACCACCGTCGTGCTGTACGACGGCAGCCCCGGGTACCCCGACACGGGCGCGCAGTGGGGCGTCGCGGAGCGCACCGGCGCCACCCTGTTCGGCACGTCCGCCGCGTACGTCATGGCCTGCCGCAAGGCCGGAGTGCACCCGGGCCGCGACTTCGACCTGTCCCGCGTCGCCTGCGTGGCGACCACCGGCTCGCCGCTGCCGCCCGACGGGTTCCGCTGGCTCCACGACGAGGTGCGCGAGGACCTGTGGATCGCCTCGGTCAGCGGAGGCACCGACGTCTGCTCCTGCTTCGCGGGAGCGGTTCCGACCCTCCCCGTGCACATCGGCGAGCTCCAGGCACCCTGCCTCGGCACCGACCTCCAGGCCTGGGACGCCCAGGGCAGGCCGGTCGTCGGGGAGGTCGGCGAGCTGGTCGTCACCAACCCCATGCCGTCGATGCCGATCCGCTTCTGGAACGACCCGGACGGCAGCCGCTACCGCGACAGCTACTTCGACATGTTCCCGGGGGTGTGGCGCCACGGCGACTGGATCACCCTCACCGACCACGGCTCGGTGATCATCCACGGCCGGTCCGACTCGACCCTCAACCGCCAGGGCGTGCGCATGGGTTCGGCCGACATCTACGAGGTCGTCGAGCGCCTTCCGGAGATCCGCGAGTCCCTGGTCATCGGCCTCGAAGAGCCGGACGGCGGGTACTGGATGCCCCTGTTCGTCCACCTCGCCGAGGGCGCGGTCCTCGACGAGGAGCTCCGTACGAAGATCAAGCGGGCGATCCGCGAGCAGCTCTCGCCCCGCCACGTCCCGGACGAGATCATCGAGGCGCCGGGTGTCCCGCACACCCTCACCGGCAAGCGCATCGAGGTGCCCGTGAAGCGCCTTCTGCAGGGCACGGCCCTCGACAAGGCCGTCAACCCCGGCTCGGTCGACAACCTGGACCTGCTCCGCTTCTACGAGGACATCGCCCGCAAGCGCGGCTGACGGGCCCCGCGTCACCCCCCGTAGGTGGCCTCGGACTCGCCCAGCACAGCGGCGAAGTCCGAGGCCAGCCCCCCCGCCTCCGAGCTGTCCAGACCGGCCACGGTGATGCGGACGCCGGGCGCGGCGGCGATGCGGAAGCGGGCCCCCGCCGCCACCCACCAGCCGCGCGTACGCAGCCCGTTGACGACCGCCGATTCATCGCGCACCGGCACCCACACGTTCATCCCGCTCGCCCCGTGCGCCGCGATCCCTCGCCGGGCCAGCTCGTCGACGAGAGCGGCGCGCCGCTCCCCGTACGTGGCCTCCGCGCGCGCCACCAGGAGCTGGGCCGACGGATCGTCCAGCAGGCCCAGCACCGCAGCCTGCAACAGGTGACTCACCCACCCCGAGGTGAGCAGCAGCCGTCCGTCGTGCCGCGCCAGCGTCACCGGATCGCACGCGGTGGCCGCCCACCGCAGGTCGGTCCCCAGGTACTTGGTGACCGTACGCACCTGGGCCCACCGCGAAAGCCCGCCCTGGGTCAGGGAGTTGAGCTCCGCACCGGCGATCTCGGCGGCGTGGTCGTTCTCGATGACCAGCACCTCCGGCGCCTTCCGCAGCACCTCGACCAGCTCGTCGCGGCGCGTCCGGGAGAACCGCCCCCCGTACGGGTTCTGCGCCCGCGGACTGCACACGACGGCCCGCGCGCCGCCGCGCAGCGCCGCTCGCAGCGCCTGGGGTCGCATGCCCTCGTCGTCCACGGCGACCGCGATCGTGCGCAGCCCCATGGCGTGGAGCAGATCGAGCAGGTGGTGGTAGCCGGGATCCTCCATGGCCACCGCGTCCCCGGGCCGCAGCTCCGTGGTCAGCAGCCGTGCGACGCAGTCGAGCGCGCCGTGGGCGAACGTCACGTGCTCGGACGGCACCCCGTCTCCCGCGAACCAGGCCCGCACGCGCTCCTCCAGCTGGGGCAGCCGCGGCGTGGACCGGTGGGAGCGGGGGCCCGTCGACGGCGCGACGAGACCCGGCAGATCCGGCAGGAACGCCGCGTCCGGGTGGCCGCCCGCGAGATCCCGCAGCCCCTCGGGGACCTTGGGCGGTCTGCGGGAAGCGACGGCCGGCGCCGCGGCCACCACGGTTCCCCCGCGTCCGCGCGTGACGACGACACCGCGCCCGCGCAGCTCCTTGTAGGCGGTGGCGACCGTGCCGGGGCTCACCGCGAGCTCGTCGGCCAGCCTGCGCACCGGAGGGAGGGCGTCGCCAGGGCCCAGGCCCCCGTCGGCGACCGCGCGCTCGACGGACGCGGCAATCCCCTTGGCTGTCGTACCAGAGATCGAATATTGTGCTGCCACGTAAGTGATTCTGTACCAATACATAAAGTCGGTCAAGGGGGAGCAATGAGCTGGAGCCGCCGCAGGGCAGCGCTGTGGGAACGCGTCCCGGGAGGCCTCGACGGCCGCCGGATGCTGTCGGTCGCCTTCGTCGACCGGACCGGAAGCGGCCTGTGGGAAGCCGTCTCCGTCCTCTACTTCACCTACGTCGCCGGACTCTCGCTCGCCCAGATCGGCACCCTGGTCGCCGCCTCCGGTGCCGTCGGCATCGCGGGCGCCCCCATCGGCGGCCGCATCGCCGACCGACTGCCCCTCACCCGCGTCCTCGTCGGCCTCCAAACCCTGCGCGCCGTCGCCGCGTTCGCGCTCCTGACCACCGACAACTTCGCCCTCCTGCTCCTCATCGCCTCCGTGGGAAGCTTCGGCGACCGCTCGGCCAACGTCCTCACCAAGCTGTACGCGGCCCGCATCGCCGGCCCCGACCGCGTCCGCTACCAGGCCGTCAGCCGCACCGTCGCCAACGCGGGCTGGGCCGTGGGCGGCCTCGCGGCGGCAGGCGCCCTGGCCGTCGGCTCGGTCTCCGCCTACCAGTGGCTCCTCGCGGGCAACGCCCTCTCGTTCGTCGGCTCCGCCCTCATCACCGCGCTCTGCGCCGAACCGCCGTCCCCCTCCCGCACGGTCGCCAGGTCCGGCGACCGTGCGGCCCGGCCGAACCCGACCAACCCCTGGCGCGACCGCCGCTACCTGGCCTTCGTGGCCACCGAGACCGTCCTCTTCCTGGACGACGCGGTGTTCAAGGTCGGCCTCCCGCTCTGGACCGTCCACGCCACCGATGCCCCGCACGGCCTCGTCCCGCTGCTCATGGTGCTCAACAACGTGATGGTGGTCGCCCTCCAGGTGCCCCTCGCCCACTTCGGCGCCACCACCGCGGCGGCCCGGCGGCTCCTGTTCCCGCTCTGTGCGATCTTCGCGCTGGCGGGCGTGGCCATCGCGGCCTCCGCGGCGCACGGCGCCGCGCTCGCCACCGCCTTCCTCCTGATCGCGACGGCCGCCTTCACGCTCGCCGAGATCATCCACGCGACCATCTCCTGGGAACTCTCGATCGCCCTCGCGCCCGACGCGGCACAGGGCGCCTACCTCGGAGTGCACGGTCTGGCCCAGTCGGTCCAGCGCAGCATCGGGCCCCTCGCCGTCACCGCGGCCATCGCGACCGGCCCGGCCGGCTGGCTCACCTTCGGCACCGTCATCGCCGGAACGTGCCTGGTCCAGCACCGCCTCGTCCAGCCGCGACCACGGCGGACGGCACTGTCAGTGGCTTCGGTTACGGTGAGTGAGCATTGATCGACACCGTGCTCAGGGGGAAACATGGCGCACGCCCAACACATCAGAGCCATCCGTCGCACACTCCGCCGTGAAATGCCGAGCACCGTCGGCCTGATCGCCGACGCGCACGACTTCACGGCCATGACGAGATACCGATCCTTCGTCTTCGACGACCACACGGCCTACCTCCGACAGGTCGAAGGACTCCTGCGCGCCCTGGCAGCCCAGGGAGCGCACACCACGGTCGCCCTCTTCGACCCGGACGAGTTCACCGAGTTCTGCGCCTCCAGAGGCCTGGACCCGGACACCGCGGACAGCCGCACCCGCTTCACGGCCGAACTGGCCGCGGGCGGCGCCTGCGTGGCCTACGCGGGCCAGCCCATCGACAGCCTGGTGCCGCAGCTCATCAACAAGGCGGTCCGCAAAGCCACTTGGGAGTACGCGACGCTGCTCCTGGCCGAGGCGGGGGAGTGCGCCGAATGCGGTCAGGACATCGGCCGGGCGGCCTTCGACAGCGCCTCGCACCTGCTCCTGAGCCTCCTGGAAGCAGCCGGCCCGGGCATCCACCACCTGGTGTGCAGCATCCCGGCCCAGGAGCAGCAACTCATCGCCGTCCTGCACGCGGAGCGGACGGGATTCGACCCCGTACGCCTCGACGAGACCGAAGCGGCCGAGTTCGTGACGGTCCTGGCGTCCGGCATCGCCCGGCACAGCGCGGGCGGACTGGTACTCCGTACGACTGAATCGGGAGTCCCCGACCGACTGCACGGTTGGCGCCTGCACCAGGGCCGGCTCGACCCGCTGACGGCGGGCGAGGTCTTCAGCGCGTACTGCACCGACGCCGAGACCGGCGACCCGCTCGCCCCGGAACCCGACGCGGAGTACCGCCCCGGCTTCCCCGTCGACCAGCCCGACTCCCACCACTGAAGCGACGCAGGACCGGGGACCGGGCAGGAGACCACGGACAAAGAAAAGGGGGGCTCCCCGCCGCACCGCGACGGGAAGCCCCTCTCACACCGGTCTCACGACCGCCCGGTCACTCCCCGGACAGCACCGCCTGGGCGGCCTTGCGCGCGTCCTCCGCGGTGTCGGCGGCACGCGCCGCGGACGCCGCACGCTCGCACTGGGCCAGCGTGTACTTCGCCAGCGTCGCCCGCACGTAGGGAATGGACGCCGCACCCATCGACAGGCTGGTGACACCCAGCCCGGTCAGGACACAGGCCAGCAGCGGATCGGAGGCGGCCTCGCCACACACACCACAGCTCTTGCCCTCGGCCTTGGCGGCCTCGGCGGACAGCGAGATCAGGTCGAGCAGCGCGGGCTGCCACGGGTCCTGGAGCCGGGACACCGCGCCGACCTGCCGGTCGGCGGCGAAGGCGTACTGCGCCAGGTCGTTGGTGCCCAGCGACAGGAACTCGACCTCCTGCAGGATCGAGCGGGCCCGCAGCGCGGCGGAGGGAATCTCGACCATCGCGCCGAACTTCGCCTGCAGCCCGGCCTCCCGGCACGCGTCGGCGAAGGCCTTCGCGTCCGTACGGTCGGCCACCATCGGCGCCATGACCTCGAGGTACACGGGCAGACCCGCGGCGGCCTTGGCCAGCGCGGTCAGCTGCGTGCGCAGCACCTCGGGGTGGTCGAGCAGCGAGCGCAGACCCCGCACGCCGAGCGCCGGGTTCGGCTCGTCGGCCGGGGTCAGGAAGTCGAGCGGCTTGTCGGCGCCCGCGTCCAGCACCCGCACCACGACGCGCCCCTCGGGGAACGCCTCGAGAACCTTGCGGTACGCCTCGACCTGCTTCTCCTCCGACGGCGCCTTGGCGGAGTCGTCGAGGAAGAGGAACTCGGTACGGAACAGACCGACGCCCTCGGCGCCCGCTTCCACCGCGGCCGGAACGTCGGCGGGACCGCCGACGTTGGCCAGCAGCGGAACCTTGTGGCCGTCCGAGGTGGCGCCCGGACCGGACGAGGCGGACAGCGCCGCCTTGCGCTCGGCGGCCGCCCGCTCGAGCTCGGCCTGCTTCTCCACACTCGGGTCGACGAAGATCTCGCCCGTGCTGCCGTCCACGGCGACGAGCGTGCCCTCGGCCAGCTCACCGGCGCCCGGCAGTGCCACGATCGCCGGAACACCGAGCGCCCGCGCCAGGATGGCGCTGTGGCTGGTCGGCCCGCCCTCCTCGGTCACGAAGCCCAGCACCAGGGCCGGGTCGAGCAGCGCCGTGTCGGCGGGCGCGAGGTCCCGCGCGATGAGCACGTACGGCTCGTCGCTGTCCGGCACACCCGGCATCGGCACGCCGAGCAGACGCGCCACGATCCGGTTCCGCACGTCGTCGAGGTCGGCGACGCGTCCCGCCATGTACTCACCGGCACCCGCGAGCAGCTCGCGGTAGTGCGAGAACGCGTCGTACACGGCGCGCTCGGCGGTGCTGCCGACGACGATGCGCCGGTCGACATCGGACATCAGCTCCGGGTCCTGGGCGATCATCGCCTGGGCCTCGAGCACGGCCTGCGCCTCACCGCCGGCCAGATTGCCACGCGCCATCAGGTCGGCCGCCACAGCTTCCACCGCCTGGCGAGCGCGCCCCTGTTCGCGCTCGTGCTCCGACGCCGGAATCTGCTTGGCCGGCGGTTCGAGGACCGCCGTGCCCATGTGCCGTACCTCGCCGATCGCCACACCGTGGCTCACGCCGACGCCTCGCAGCGTTGTCTCCATCTCACCCGTCTCCGATAGTCGCGGCGGTCTCGGCCGCCGCCGTTGTTGTCCGTCCAGCGCGCCGTCGCGGCGGCGCGGGCGTCACTGCCAGCTGAACAGCGCGTCGCCGGCCTTGACGTCACCGCTGTCGACGACGCCGGCGAGGGAGTCAGTGGTGGCCTCGAGAGCCACGATGGGACAGATGGGGGACTTGCCGGCGGCCTCGACGGCGGCCGGGTCCCAGCGCACGACCTCCTGGCCGCGCGTCACGGTGTCGCCCTTGTTGACGAGGAGCGTGAAGCCCTCGCCGTTGAGCTGAACGGTGTCGATTCCGAGGTGCGTCAGCACACCGTGCCCTTCGTCGTCGACGACGACGAAGGCGTGCGGGTGCAGGGACACAACGACGCCGTCCACGGGCGCCACGGCCGCCGACGGCTCACGAACGGGATCAATAGCGGTGCCGGGGCCCACCATCGCGCCGGAGAAGACGGGGTCGGGCACTGCAGCGAGCCCGATGGCCTGTCCGGCAAGTGGGGACGTCACGCTAGTCATGGGGAGCCTCCCAGGGGCGGAGCTTCAAGTGTCGCCGTCACTACCTGTCCTGGACGGCGTACTGTTCAGAAGGGTAAGTCATAAGAAGTCCTAGTTCCGCACGACAGGTGACGGTTGACGGACCTAGGTGCACACCGGAAACGATTTGCCTCAACTCCCGGTGGCCTGTACTGTCGTACTCCTGCCTGACCCCATCACAGCACTGTGATTCGGCGGTCGGCGGCGCCTACCAAGTCCCGATCCTAACCTGGATTTCTGACTCCGCATGCTGCGGAGACGGTGGTCAGGAAGACGGAAAAGACTTGCTAGAGTCTGAATCGCCGGAAAGCCAATAAGGCCGGAAAGCGAAAAGCCCGCTCCAGCGGGTGGCAGAAACAAGAAATTGGATCTGCTAGGCTGGAAACACGAAATACCGAAGGGAAGCGCCCGGAGGAAAGCCCGAGAGGGTGAGTACGAAGGAAGCGTCCGTTCCTTGAGAACTCAACAGCGTGCCAAA
>NZ_JBWKKJ010000009.1:0-28825 GCF_056431605.1 Streptomyces sp. NPDC045846
AACCCGGAAGCTAAGCCTTTCAGCGCCGATGGTACTGCAGGGGGGACCCTGTGGGAGAGTAGGACGCCGCCGAACAAATTGTGGGGAAAGCCCCGTACCAGACCCGTAGGAATACGGGTCCATGGTGCGGGGCTTTTTCGCATGTTCCGAGGTGCTCAGCCCGGCGAGCGTGCCCAGTAGCCAGTAGCACGAGGGGGCCCTAGACCCTCTGAGGCGTCCAGGGCCGTGGGGCTCACGCGTTTCCTGCCAGGGACGCCGTAAGAGGCGCCGTACGAGCCACCAGAGCCCGCCCGGGACACTTGCAGGCGGATCACGTGAAGGAGAGGGCAGGGGAACCTCCCGCTGGGCCTCCAGCCGGAACACCGCGCCCCTGCTCGAAGCCCACGATCGGCATCGCCCCGTACAAGCCCCGCGTACAAAAGGCCCCGCGCAAGGATCTCGCAAGGACCGTACGAGGACCCCGTACAAGGACCCAGCACAAAGAAAAAGACCCCGGCCTCAGCAACTTCGCTGATGGCGGGGTCTTTTCGGCACCTTCTGCAAGGTGCCCCCGGCAGGATTCGAACCTGCGCACACGGCTCCGGAGGCCGTTGCTCTATCCCCTGAGCTACGGGGGCGTCCGCCGCGTTCGGCGGCGACGGGTAGAACCCTACCAGCTCTCCCGGGGTGGCTGTGAACAGGTATTTCCGTCCCTGCCACGGGGCCTGTCGCCCGGGCGGGGTGGAAGTGGGGAAAACCCGGACGCGGTGCCCTCCTCGGACCTAACCTCAAGGTGTGCCAGGCGTGTCCGGCCGGGTTCTTGTTGTCGACGACAACAAGGTCATCCGGCAGCTGATCAGGGTCAACCTCGAGCTGGAGGGCTTCGAGGTCGTGACCGCGGCCGATGGTGCCGAGTGCCTGGAGGTCGTGCACCGGGTCAGGCCCGACGTGGTCACCCTCGACGTGGTGATGCCCCGGCTCGACGGGCTGCGGACGGCCGCGCGGCTGCGTTCGGACCCGCGCACGAGCCGGCTGCCCGTCGCGATCATCAGCGCCTGCACCCAGTACGAGGTGGAGACCGGGCTCGCCGCCGGGGTCGACGCCTTCCTGGCGAAGCCGTTCGAGCCCGCCGAACTGGTCCGTGTCGTACGGCAGTTGCTGCACCGGGAGGCTCCGCCGTCCACCGACGGCAGCAGGGAGCCCGGGCGAGCCGGCAGTACCCGGGGCTGACGCCCTGGCCGGCGGCCCCGCGCCGCCGCCCTGCCCGTATGGCGAAACCGGTTCGCGGAGGGACCCCCCTTCTCCCATACGCTGGTCCCGTGACCCCCGCAGAGCTCTCCCGTACCGTCGTGCGCGTCGTGCGCAGCGCGGTCGACGAGGGTGCCCTCGGAGCCGTCGGTGGTGCCGTGCCCGAGGCCGTCAAGGTCGAGCGGCCCCGGCCCGGGGGCGGTGGCGACTACGCCAGCGGCGTCGCCCTCAAGCTCGCCGCCGCGGCCGGGCTGCCGCCCCGCGAGGTGGCCGAGGTGCTGCGGCGGCGGATCGCCGAGCAGCCCGGGATCGCCCTCGTCGAGATCAGCGGGCCGGGGTTCCTCAACATCACTCTCGACCGGGGCGCCCGGCACGAGGTCGTCCCGCGGGTCCTGGCCGAGGCCACGTCGTACGGCCACGGCGAAGCGCTCCTCGGGCAGGTCCACGACTTCGCGGAGGCTTCCGAGGAGCGGGCCCGGGTCGTCACCGACGTCGTCGTGCGGCTGCTCCGGGCGCAGGGCGCCGTCGCCCGCGTTCTGCCCGCCGGTCAAGGAGGACGGGCGCTCTCGCTGGTCGCCTGCCCCGAGCCGGGGCTAGCCGAGCGCGTCGGGGACGGCGCCGCCCGCTGGGCCATGCTCCGGGCCGCCCGGCACGACCGGCCCCGTACCGACGTCGCGGAACTGCTCGCCCAGCGGGAGGCGAACTCGCTGTTCCGGGTGCGGTACGCGTACTCCCGCAGCCGTGCCCTCACGCGCAACGCCCTCGATCTGGGCTTCCGGGCCGAGGCCGGGCCCGTTGTCGAGGGGGAGGCCCTGCTCGGGCTGCTCGGCGACCACCCCGGAGTACTCGAAGGCGCCGCCCGGCACCAGGCGCCCGATCGGCTGGCGCGGCAGCTCGAAGCCGTGGCCGACGAACTGCTCCGCTTCCAGCACGTGGTGCTGCCGCTCGGTGACGAGAAACCCTCGGCCGCCCACCGTCACCGGCTCGCCCTCGCCGAGGCCGCCGGAGCGGTGCTGGCCGGCGGCCTGTCCCTGCTCGGCATCGACGCCCCCGAGTTTCTGTGACATGCGCGGACATGCCCCGTGGTGCGCGCACATGACCGCAGACGTGTAAGAGAAGAGACGTAGAGAACATGAGCCGATCCGCGCACCCCGCCGGTCCCCGCCACGCCGACGTGCTGACCGAAGGGCACTATTCCGCGCCCCCCGCCGACCTCAACTCCCTTGACCCGAAGGTCTGGTCGAGCACGGTCACCCGCACCGAGGACGGCGAGGTCACCGTCGGCGGGCTCGAAGTGTCGCGGCTCGCCGAGGAGTTCGGCACGCCCGCCTACTTCCTCGACGAGGCCGACTTCCGCGCCCGCTGCCGGGCCTGGGCCGACGCCTTCGGCCGGGACGCCGACGTGTTCTACGCGGGCAAGGCGTTCCTGTCGCGGGCCGTCGTGCGCTGGCTGCACGAGGAGGGGCTCAACCTCGACGTCTGCTCCGGCACCGAGCTCGCCACCGCCCTCGACGCGGGCATGCCCGCCGAGCGCATCGCCTTCCACGGCAACAACAAGAGCGAGGCGGAGATCCGGCGGGCCGTCGAGGCCGGGGTCGGGCGGATCGTGCTCGACTCCTTCCAGGAGATCGTGCGCGTCGCGCACATCGCCCGGGAGCTCGGCAAGGTGCAGAAGGCCTTCATCCGCGTCACCGTCGGCGTCGAGGCCCACACCCACGAGTTCATCGCCACCGCGCACGAGGACCAGAAGTTCGGCATCGCGCTCGCCGGCGGCCAGGCCGCCGAAGCCGTGCGGCGCGCGCTCAAGCTCGACGGGCTCGAACTGACCGGCATCCACTCGCACATCGGCTCGCAGATCTTCGACATGGCCGGTTTCGAGGTGTCCGCCCGCCGCGTCGTGCAGCTGCTCGCCGAGGTGCGCGACGAGCACGGCGTCGAGCTGCCCGAGATCGACCTGGGCGGCGGCCTCGGCATCGCGTACACCTCCGACGACGACCCCCGCGAGCCGCACGAGATCGCCAAGGCCCTCAGCGAGATCGTCACGCGCGAGTGCGACGCCGCCGGGCTGCGCGCGCCGCGCATCTCCGTCGAGCCGGGCCGCGCGATCGTCGGCCCGACCGCGTTCACGCTCTACGAGGTCGGCACGATCAAGCCGCTCGAAGGGCTGCGGACGTACGTGAGCGTGGACGGCGGCATGTCCGACAACATCCGGACCGCGCTGTACGACGCCGAGTACTCGGTGGCGCTCGTCTCGCGGACCTCCGACGCCGAGCCGATGCTGGTCAGGGTGGTCGGCAAGCACTGTGAGAGCGGCGACATCGTGGTTCGTGACGCGTTCCTGCCCGCGGACCTGGCACCAGGTGATCTGATTGCCGTACCCGCGACGGGTGCGTACTGCCGTTCCATGGCGAGCAATTACAACCACGCACTGCGCCCGCCGGTCGTCGCCGTGCGCGACGGATCGGCGCGGGTGATCGTCCGGCGCGAGACGGAGGAAGATCTCCTGCGTCTCGACGTCGGGTAGATGAAATAGTTGTCTCAGGATCCGGACCGGGGGCAGAAACCCCGGTCCGGTGAGTGAGACTGGTTCACATTCCAGGTTTGAACAGGAAACGAGGTCGGATGATGCGTACGCGTCCGCTGAAGGTGGCGCTGCTGGGCTGTGGAGTGGTCGGCTCAGAGGTGGCGCGCATCATGACGACGCACGCCGACGACCTCACGGCGCGCATCGGCGCTCCCGTGGAGCTCGCCGGGGTCGCCGTCCGCCGGCCCTCCAAGGTGCGCGAGGGCATCGACCCCTCGCTGGTCACCACCGACGCCACCGCCCTCGTCAAACGCGGCGACATCGACGTCGTCGTCGAGGTCATCGGCGGCATCGAGCCCGCCCGCACCCTGATCACCACCGCGTTCGAGCACGGCGCCTCCGTCGTCTCCGCGAACAAGGCGCTGCTCGCCCAGGACGGCGCGGCCCTGCACGCCGCCGCCGTCGAGCACGGCCGCGACCTGTACTACGAGGCCGCCGTCGCCGGCGCGATCCCGCTGATCCGGCCGCTGCGCGAGTCCCTCGCGGGCGACAAGGTCAACCGGGTGCTCGGCATCGTCAACGGCACGACCAACTTCATCCTCGACAAGATGGACTCGACGGGCGCCGGCTACCAGGAGGCCCTCGACGAGGCCACCGCGCTCGGCTACGCCGAGGCCGACCCGACCGCCGACGTCGAGGGCTTCGACGCCGCCGCCAAGGCCGCCATCCTCGCCGGGATCGCCTTCCACACCCGGGTCCGCCTCGACGACGTGTACCGCGAGGGCATGACCGAGGTCACCGCCGCCGACTTCGCTTCGGCGCGCCAGATGGGCTGCACCATCAAGCTGCTCGCGATCTGCGAGCGGGCTGCCGACGGCGGCTCGGTGACCGCCCGCGTGCACCCCGCGATGATCCCGCTCGACCATCCGCTGGCCTCCGTGCGCGGGGCGTACAACGCGGTGTTCGTCGAGGCCGAGGCCGCCGGGCAGCTCATGTTCTACGGGCCCGGCGCGGGCGGCGCTCCGACCGCCTCCGCCGTCCTCGGCGACCTGGTCGCGGTGTGCCGCAACAAGCTCGCCGGGGCGACCGGCCCGGGTGAGTCGGCGTACACGCAGCTGCCCGTGAGCCCCATGGGCGACGTCGTGACCCGCTACCACATCAGCCTCGACGTCGCCGACAAGCCGGGTGTGCTCGCCCAGGTGGCGACGGTCTTCGCCGAGCACGGGGTGTCCATCGACACCGTGCGGCAGTCCGGCAAGGACGGCGAGGCCTCCCTCGTCGTCGTCACTCACCGCGCGGCCGACGCGGCCCTCACCGGGACCGTGGACGCCCTGCGCAAGCTCGACACCGTGCGTGGTGTCGCCAGCATCATGCGTGTTGAAGGGGAGTAACCAGCAATGACCCACCAATGGCGCGGAATCATCGAGGAGTACCGGGACCGGCTCCCCGTCTCCGCCACGACGCCGGTCGTCACGCTCCGCGAGGGCGGCACGCCCCTCGTGCCCGCGCAGGTGCTCTCCGAGCGCACGGGCTGCGAGGTGCACCTCAAGGTCGAGGGTGCCAACCCGACGGGTTCCTTCAAGGACCGCGGGATGACGATGGCGATCACCCGGGCGAAGGAGGAGGGCGCCAAGGCGGTCATCTGCGCGTCCACCGGCAACACCTCGGCCTCCGCCGCCGCCTACGCGGTCCGCGCCGGGATGGTCTGCGCGGTGCTCGTGCCGCAGGGCAAGATCGCGCTCGGCAAGATGGGCCAGGCACTCATCCACGGCGCCAAGATCCTCCAGGTCGACGGCAACTTCGACGACTGCCTGACGCTGGCCCGCTCGCTGTCCGACAACTACCCGGTGGCGCTGGTCAATTCGGTCAACCCGGTGCGCATCGAGGGCCAGAAGACCGCCGCGTTCGAGATCGTGGACGCGCTGGGCGACGCCCCCGACATCCACGTCCTCCCCGTGGGCAACGCCGGCAACATCACGGCGTACTGGAAGGGCTACAAGGAGTACGCCGGCGACGGGATCTCCACGCACACCCCGCGCATGTGGGGCTTCCAGGCCTCCGGTTCGGCGCCGATCGTGCGCGGGGAGGTCGTCAAGGACCCCTCGACGATCGCCACCGCGATCCGCATCGGCAACCCGGCCTCGTGGCAGTTCGCCCTGGCCGCGCGGGACGAATCCGGCGGTTTCATCGACGAAGTGACGGACCGTGAGATTCTGCGCGCGTACCGGCTGCTCGCCTCCCAGGAGGGCGTGTTCGTCGAGCCCGCCTCCGCCGCGTCGGTCGCCGGTCTACTCAAGGCCGCCGAGCGCGGTCTCGTCGACCCGGGCCAGAAGATCGTGTGCACGGTGACCGGAAACGGCCTCAAGGACCCCGACTGGGCCGTCGCTGGCGCCCCGCAGCCCGTCACCGTCCCGGTGGACGCGGCGGCCGCCGCCGAGCGCCTCGGCCTGGCGTAGGTCCGTCGCGTATGCGTCCCGCACCGCCGGGACGCGTACGTAAAGCCGGACAAGCCGCACGTAGGGGCACAGGGGGCTCGCGACACGCATCGTGCGCCTCCTGTGCGCCCTATGTCGCCACAGAACCTTCCTTCGATAGGCTGTACCCAACCCGCCCCGCCGCATATGCCGTGGTGCAGTTGCCCACGTGGCCCTCGGGTGTTCCGTACGTCTTCGAAATCTCGCAGCAGACCTCAGCCGCAGCCTCACAAGGAGAGTCATCAGAGCGATGGCCGGTCCCGCCTTCCGCGCCGCCGCCGTACGGGTGCGCGTCCCCGCCACCAGTGCCAACCTCGGCCCGGGCTTCGACTCCCTGGGCCTGTCACTGGGGCTCTACGACGACGTGGTCGTCCGCGTCGCCGACTCCGGCCTGGGCATCGACATCGCGGGTGAGGGCGCGGACACGCTGCCCCGCGACGAGAGCCACCTGCTCGTACGGTCCCTGCGCACCGCGTTCGACCTGCTCGGCGGACAGCCGCGCGGCCTCGAAATCGTCTGCGCCAACCGCATCCCGCACGGCCGCGGCCTCGGCTCGTCCTCCGCCGCCATCTGCGCCGGCATCGTGGCCGCGCGCGCGGTGACCATAGGCGGCGACGCCCGGCTCGACGACGCGGCCCTGCTGGAGCTCGCGACCGAGATCGAGGGACACCCCGACAACGTGGCCGCCTGTCTGCTCGGCGGGTTCACGCTGTCCTGGATGGACGGGGGAGCGGCCCGCGCGATCAGGATGGACCCCGCGGATTCCATCGTTCCGGTGGTCTTCGTGCCCGGCAAGGCGGTCCTGACGGAGACGGCCCGCGGGCTGCTGCCGCGTACCGTCCCGCACGTCGACGCCGCGGCCAACGCCGGCCGGGCGGCCCTGCTCGTGGAGGCCCTGACCAGGCGGCCCGAGCTGCTGCTCGCGGGTACCGAGGACCGGCTCCACCAGGAGTACCGCGCGCCGGCGATGCCGGAGAGCGTGGCACTGGTCAACCGGCTGCGCGCGGACGGCGTCCCCGCAGTCATCTCCGGCGCGGGGCCCACGGTGCTCGCGCTGGTCGAGGACGGTGCGGCCGACAAGGTCGCACGCCTGGCGGGGGAGGGGTGGGCCGCCAATCGGCTCAGTCTCGACGCCGCGGGTGCGAGCGTCCTGCCGCTCGGGTCGTAGGCGCGGGCGCAGGGAGCACGGCTTGCCGGTGAACGAGAGGGGGAATGTTTGTTGGATCCGGTAGTGTTAACCTCAAGTCTGCATCGGTCGTCTTCGTGGCGCGGTGCTTCGTGTCCCCTTCAGGGACCGCCATTCTTCCGAGAGCCTCCCCAACTGCCTGTGCAGCCTGCCTGAGCAGTTTCGAGCACGCTCCGGAACCGGCACGACACCCCACGCTTTTCCCAGCAGGGGCCGAGTAGGGGGACCTCGGGCCGGAACCCACGCACGTTTATCTCTCCGCCGTACGCGGCGGACCACCGCCCCGGCACGATCCGTGGTCGCCAAGATCACAGGCCGCAGCCGGACAGCACAACCGGTCGCCGAGCCAGACAGGCCGACGTCCGCTCCAGGGAAGGACCCTTCGTGAGCGACACCACCGATCTGATGGGCGTGAGTGCCGACAGCTCTGTCGACAACGCCGCGCCCGCCGCAGGTGCTGCCTCTGGCACCACCGCACGGCGCCGCCGCTCCGGCACCGGCCTCGACGGCATGGTCCTGGCCGAGCTGCAGCAGGTCGCGTCCGGCCTCGGCATCAGGGGCACCGCGCGCATGCGCAAGAGCCAGCTGATCGAGGTCATCAAGGAGGCGCAGGCCGGAGGCGGTTCCGCGGGCAAGAGCGCCGCGCCGTCCGCCGACGCCGAGGCCAAGCCGAAGCGCCGCGCCACCTCCAAGGCCCGTACGGGCGAGGAGGCCGCCGCGCCCGCCGAGAAGCAGCCCGCGCAGCAGCAGATCGACATCCCGGGCCAGCCGTCCGCCAAGGTCTCCGACCAGACGGCCGGTGACGAGCAGCCCGCGGGCGAGCGTCGCCGCCGCCGTGCCACCGCCCCGTCCGGCAGCCCCGAGACCGCCGCGGCGGCCGTCGAGACCGCCACCAAGACGGAGGCCAAGGCCGAGGTCAGGACCGACGCCCAGCCCGAGGCGAAGGCGGCCGAGGCCGTCGAGACCGCCGAGGGCCGCCGGGACCGCCGTGACCGCGGTGAGCGGGGCGACCGCGGAGACCGCCGGGACCGCCAGCGCGGTGAGCGGGGCGACCGCGGGGACCGTGGCGACCGCGGCGACCGCCGTGGCAAGGGCGACGACCAGCAGGGCGGCCAGCGCCAGCAGCGCCAGGGCGGCCAGCAGCAGGGCCAGCAGCAGAACAACGGCCCGCAGGACGACTTCGACGACGACGGCAGCCGCCGTGGCCGGCGCGGACGCTACCGCGACCGCCGTGGCCGCCGTGGTGGCCGTGAAGAGTTCGGCGCCGAGCCGCAGGTCGCCGACGACGACGTCCTGATCCCCGTCGCGGGCATCCTGGACATCCTCGACAACTACGCGTTCATCCGGACGTCCGGCTACCTGCCGGGCCCGAACGACGTGTACGTCTCGCTCGCCCAGGTCCGCAAGAACGGGCTGCGCAAGGGTGACCACGTCACTGGCGCCGTCCGCCAGCCCAAGGACGGCGAGCGCCGCGAGAAGTTCAACGCGCTGGTGCGCCTGGACTCCTCCAACGGCATGGCCGCCGACTCGGGCCGCGGCCGCCCGGAGTTCAACAAGCTGACCCCGCTGTACCCCCAGGACCGGCTCCGTCTGGAGACCGACCCGGGCGTGCTGACCACGCGGATCATCGACCTCGTGTCGCCGATCGGCAAGGGCCAGCGAGGCCTGATCGTGGCCCCGCCGAAGACCGGCAAGACCATGATCATGCAGGCGATCGCCAACGCGATCACCCACAACAACCCCGAGTGCCACCTGATGGTCGTCCTGGTCGACGAGCGTCCGGAAGAGGTCACCGACATGCAGCGGTCGGTGAAGGGCGAAGTCATCTCCTCGACCTTCGACCGTCCCGCCGAGGACCACACCACCGTCGCCGAGCTGGCCATCGAGCGCGCCAAGCGTCTCGTCGAGCTCGGTCACGACGTGGTCGTGCTGCTCGACTCGATCACCCGTCTGGGCCGTGCGTACAACCTGGCGGCCCCGGCCTCCGGCCGCATCCTGTCCGGTGGTGTCGACTCGACCGCGCTCTACCCGCCGAAGCGCTTCTTCGGTGCGGCGCGCAACATCGAGGACGGCGGCTCGCTGACCATCCTCGCCACCGCGCTCGTGGAGACCGGCTCGCGCATGGACGAGGTGATCTTCGAGGAGTTCAAGGGCACCGGCAACATGGAGCTCAAGCTCGACCGCAAGCTCGCCGACAAGCGCATCTTCCCGGCGGTGGACGTGGACGCGTCCGGCACCCGCAAGGAAGAGATCCTGCTCGGCAGCGACGAGCTCGCGGTTGTCTGGAAGCTGCGCCGGGTGCTGCACGCGCTCGACCAGCAGCAGGCCATCGAGCTGCTCCTCGACAAGATGAAGCAGACCAAGTCGAACGCCGAGTTCCTGCTCCAGATCCAGAAGACGACTCCGGGTCCGGGCAACGGCAACGACTAGCAATTCCGGCTCCACCGGGGCCACTTGAGAGCGCCCCCGTCATTTCGGTGACGGGGGCGTTTTTTGCGCAGTAGTATCAGCGGGCCGTAAGTGGGGGGAACGTATTACGGATACGCCACTGAGCTGCTGAGCTCTGCCCTGGGCAACCGCCGGGCAGGGCTTTCTGTTTTCTGGCGCCCGCACTCCCCTGCGCATTTACGGGTCAACCCATGGGGAGATCGAATGACATCTGGCAGGCGGAGGGTGCGCAATGCCCTCCCTGCGGCGACCGCCGTACTCGCACTGGGATCGATGGCCCTCGCGGCCGCACCGGCCCAGGCATCCCAAGCTCCACCGCTGCCCGGCAAGCACGGCGTCCAGGCGCCGCAGGCCCCGGCCTCCCAAGCAGAACTGAAGGCCCGGCTCAAGAGCGCAACAGGCCATTTCTCTCCAGCCGCAGCGCAGAGCCCCGCGCCCAGCGCGTCCAAGACGCCGGCCGGCCAGGACCCGAAGATCATCGGCGGTACGCCCGCCGCGGTCGGCGAGGCTCCCTGGATGGTCCAGCTCTTCTACAACGACCCGGTGACCAACCAGGGCGTCTTCTGCGGCGGCACCCTGGTGGCGCCCGGCAAGGTGCTCACCGCCGCCCACTGCGTGGCGGGCCGGGACTGGACGAAGAACGGCGTCGTCCTGGGCGGCACCGTCCAGTACCCGCTCAACGGTGACGTGCACGGCGGACAGCTCGTCAACGTGGCCCGCCAGTGGTCGAACCCCGCGTTCGACACGGGCACCCTCACCGGGGACGTGGCCGTGCTGACGCTGGCCGCGCCGCTGCCCTACCAGACGCTCCAGCCGGCCGCGTCCGACGAGAGCGTCGCCTACCAGCCGGGCACCCCGGCCACGGTGTACGGCTGGGGCCGCACCAGCTCCACCAGCCAGGACGTCTCGATGTCGCTGCTCAAGGCGACGATCCCGGTCCAGTCCGACGCCACCTGCGCCGCGTACTACAACCAGGCGCCCGAGAACTCCTTCGTGCCGGGGCAGATGGCCTGCGCGGGGAACCCGGCGAGCGGCGCCGACGCGGGCACCGTCTCGCCGTGCAACGGTGACTCCGGCGGCCCGCTCGTCGTGGGCAACCGCATCGTGGGCGTGGTGTCCTGGGGCCGCGACAACTGCGTGGCGGCGGGCTCGTACAGCGTCTACTCGAAGCTCAGCACCCTCGCCGGGCTCGTCGAGCCCCGCGTCGACGACACCGACCTGAACTTCGACGGGCGCGCCGACCTCTTCGCGCGCAACGACAGCACCGGTGAGGGCTTCGCGTACTACTCGCAGGGCATCACCATCGGCAACCGCTACTCGCTGGGCGACTGGCGCGGCTACGACCTGGTCCGCCAGACCGACCTCGACCGGGACCAGCGCCAGGACTTCGTCCTGCGCACCACCGGCGGGCACCTGGACTGGTACCACTACAGCGCCGCCGCGAACGCCTTCGTCAACCAGGACCTGGGCGGCGGCTGGGGCGCGATGAAGTCGATCGTGCTGCCGGGCGACCTCAACGGCGACACCCTGACCGACCTCCTGGCGGTCGACACCAGCGGGCAGCTGTGGCTCTACCCCGGCAACGGCGACGGGACCTTCGGCAACCGCTCGGCCCTCGGCGGCGGCTGGGGCTCGATGGTCCTGGTGGGCAAGGGCGACTACACCGGCGACGGCAAGGCCGACCTGCTGGCCCAGGACACCTCCGGCAGGCTGTGGCTCTACCCGGGCACCGGCCGCGGCGCCTTCGGCAACCGCTCGCTCGCGGGCTCGGCGGGCTGGACGTTCCCGGCGTACGCCGCCACCGGCGACGTCGACGGGGACGGCAAGGCCGACCTCTTCGCGCGGGACAGCGCGGGCGTGCTCTGGCTCTACCCGGGCAACGGCCGCGGCGCCTTCGGCGACCGCTACCAGATCGGCGGGGGCTGGAACGGCTACAGCCTCATCGGCTGAGGCGTTCGACACACGCGCCACGCTCGCGGCGGCTGCGGACACCGTACGTAGCCGCCGCGAACCCGCAGGTGGGAGCGGTGGGCCCGGCCCCGACTTGCGGGCCGGGCCCGATGCGCTCTTATGGCCTTCTTAGAACCCTGTGCAACCCTTCTTGGTGCTTCGACGTCTGACGAGTGTCGACAATCCGTGCCTGTATGCCAGGGCAGGGGGTAATCGGAGGAGCACCGAGAACTGAGGAGACCATGGCCGAGCAGGGGACACGCAGCAGCCGAATACGCGGGGCGGGCAAGCGCCGCAAGCAGCCCAGCACGCGCCGTCGCGCGGTGCGCATAGCCGCCTGGAGCGCGGCCGGTGTGGTGCTGGTCGGCGGGGCCGGCCTCGGTTACGTGTACTTCAAGCTCAACGGCAACCTCAAGGGCGTCGACATCAACGCCCAGCTCGGCACCGACCGCCCGCAGAACGTCGACAACGGCTCGATGGACATCCTGGTCCTCGGCTCGGACTCGCGGGCCGGCGCCAACAAGGAGTACGGCTCGGACGAGGGCGGCGCCCGGTCCGACACGGCGATGGTCATCCACGTCTACCAGGGCCACAAGACCGCCAGCGTCGTCTCCATCCCGCGCGACACCCTGATCACCCGCCCCTCCTGCGTCGCCCCGGACGGCAAGACCGACCCGGGCGGCAAGCGCCAGATGTTCAACACGGCGTACGAGGTCGGCGGCCCGGCGTGTGCGGTCAAGACGGTCGAGCAGATGTCCGGCATCCGCATGGACCACTACCTCGAGGTCGACTTCACCGGCTTCAAGAAGCTCATCGACCAGCTCGGCGGGGTGCCCGTCACCACGAACAAGCCGATCAAGGACGACAAGAGCCACCTCGACCTCCCGGCCGGCCGGCACACCCTCAACGGCGAGCAGGCGCTCGGCCTCGTACGGACCCGGCACGGTGTGGTCGGCGACGGCAGCGACCTCGGCCGCATCCAGCTCCAGCAGGCCTTCATCAAGGCGCTGATCGGCCAGGTCAAGAGCGTGGGCGTGTTCAGCAACCCGGCCAAGCTGTACGGGCTCGCCGACGCCGCGACCAAGGCGATCACCACCGACTCGGACCTGAGCTCGATCAACTCGCTGATCGGCTTCGCCAACGGCCTCAAGGGCCTGGACGCCGGGAACGTCAAGATGATCACGCTGCCGGTGCAGTACGACAAGCTCGACTCCAACCGCGTCAGCCCGCTGGAGGCGCAGTCCCGCCAGGTCTGGGACGCCCTCGCCAAGGACCAGCCGATCCCGGCGTCCGCGACCGCCGACTCGGCGGGCGACAAGGGCACCGCGGGCGGCTACGTGGCCCCGCAGTAGGGGCCCGCACGGCGGTCCGGGGCGGGTGCGGCCGGGCGTCGGCGGCTCGCGGACGGCCCGGGAATAGATGCGCGTCCACCCCGGTTTTGGGAGATGCGGCCAGTCCTGGCAGACTGGTACGTCGGCCCCGGTTCACGTATGCGCAATCCGCGCCTGCGACCCGGCGCCCTCCCGAACCTAGGAGACACCTTGAAGCGCGACATCCACCCCGAGTACGTCGAGACCCAGGTCAGCTGCACCTGTGGCGCGGCTTTCACCACCCGCAGCACGATCGAGGGCGGTTCCATCCGCGCCGAAATCTGCTCCGAGTGCCACCCGTTCTACACGGGCAAGCAGAAGATCATGGACACCGGCGGCCGTGTGGCCCGCTTCGAGGCCCGCTTCGGCAAGGCCGCTGCCGGCTCCGCCCAGAAGTAGCGAGCCAACTGCGCCGGTCCGCGGCGCCTCCTTCCCGGGGGCGCTGCGACCGGCGCTTTGCCGTCCAGCCCTACTTCTTCGTTTGAACCCCAGGAGCCACCGATGTTCGAAGCGGTCGAGGACCTGATCGGCGAGCACGCCGATCTCGAGACGAAGCTCGCCGACCCTTCGGTCCACGCCGATCAGGCCAACGCGCGCAAGCTGAACAAGCGCTACGCCGAGCTGACGCCGATCGTCGGGACCTACCGCGCCTGGAAGCAGACGGGTGAGGACATCGAGACGGCCCGCGAGCTCGCGGCCGACGACCCGGACTTCGCCGCCGAGGTCAAGGACCTGACCGCGCAGCGCGAGGAGCTCACCGAGAAGCTCCGCCTGCTCCTGGTCCCGCGCGACCCGAGCGACGACAAGGACGTGCTCCTGGAGATCAAGGCGGGCGCGGGCGGCGACGAGTCGGCCCTGTTCGCCGGCGACCTCCTGCGCATGTACCTGCGCTACGCCGAGCGGGTCGGCTGGAAGACCGAGATCATCGACTCCACCGAGTCCGACCAGGGCGGCTACAAGGACGTCCAGGTCGCCGTGAAGACCAAGGGCGGCAACGGCGCGACCGAGCCCGGCCAGGGAGTCTGGGCGCGCCTGAAGTACGAGGGCGGCGTGCACCGCGTGCAGCGCGTGCCGGCCACCGAGTCGCAGGGCCGCATCCACACCTCCGCCGCCGGCGTGCTCGTCACGCCCGAGGCCGAGGAGGTCGACGTCGAGATCAACATGAACGACCTCCGCATCGACGTGTACCGCTCCTCGGGCCCCGGCGGCCAGTCCGTCAACACGACCGACTCCGCCGTGCGCATCACGCACATCCCGACCGGCGTGGTCGCCTCCTGCCAGAACGAGAAGAGCCAGCTCCAGAACAAGGAGCAGGCCATGCGCATCCTGCGCTCGCGGCTGCTCGCGGCCGCCCAGGAGGCCGCCGAGCAGGAGGCCGCCGACGCCCGCCGCAGCCAGGTGCGCACCGTCGACCGCTCCGAGAAGATCCGGACGTACAACTTCCCGGAAAACCGCATCTCGGACCACCGGGTCGGCTTCAAGGCGTACAACTTGGACCAGGTCCTCGACGGCGACCTGGACGCGATGATCCAGGCCTGCGTCGACGCGGACTCCGCGGCCAAGCTCGCGGCCGCCCAGTAATTCCCACCCCCGTACGACTGCCGGAGGACCAGCGTGCAGCAAAACTCTGGGGGGCGACCCCCAGGCCCCCGAAGCGTGCTGCTTGCCGAGGTGGCCCAGGCCACCCAGCGGCTGGCCGACGCCGGCGTGCCCTCTCCGCGCTTCGACGCGGAGGAGCTCGCCGCGCACATCCACGGCGTCAAGCGGGGAGAGCTGCACCACGTCAAGGACGCCGACTTCGACGCGCGCTACTGGGAGGCCATCGCCCGCCGCGAGGCCCGCGAGCCGCTCCAGCACATCACCGGCCGCGCCTTCTTCCGCTACCTCGAACTCCAGGTGGGGCCGGGCGTGTTCGTGCCCCGTCCGGAGACCGAGTCCGTGGTCGGGTGGGCCATAGACGCCGTGCGCGCGATGGACGTCGTCGAGCCGCTGATCGTGGACCTGTGCACCGGCTCGGGCGCCATCGCGCTCGCCATGGCGCAGGAGGTGCCGCGCTCGCGCGTGCATGCCGTGGAGCTGTCCGAGGACGCCCTGGAGTGGACGCGGAAGAACGTCGAGGGGTCCCGCGTCGTTCTCCACCAGGGCGACGCGCTCACCGCGCTGCCCGAGCTCGACGGTCAGGTCGACCTGGTCATCTCCAACCCGCCGTACATCCCGCTCACCGAGTGGGAGTACGTCGCCCCCGAGGCCCGCGACCACGATCCCGAGCTGGCGCTGTTCTCCGGTGAGGACGGGCTCGACACCATCCGGGGCATCGAGCGCACCGCGCACCGCCTCCTGCGGCCCGGCGGGCTCGTCGTCATCGAGCACGCCGACACCCAGGGCGGCCAGGTGCCGTGGATCTTCAACGAGGAGGCCGGCTGGGCGGACGCGGCCGACCACCCCGACCTGAACAACCGCCCCCGCTTCGCCACGGCCCGCAAGGCCACACCGTGACCCGCCGCATCACCCAGACCGTGTACGTGTACGAGGAGGCCCGCTGATGGCTCGGCGATACGACTGCAACGACGCCACCGACCGCACCACCGGTCTGCGCGAAGCCGCCTCCGCCGTACGCCGCGGCGAGCTCGTCGTGCTGCCGACGGACACCGTGTACGGCATCGGCGCGGACGCCTTCAGCTCGCAGGCCGTCACCGACCTGCTCGACGCCAAGGGCCGCGGCCGCAACATGCCCACGCCCGTGCTCATCGGCTCGCCGAACACCCTGCACGGCCTGGTCACCGACTTCACCGAGCAGGCCTGGGAGCTCGTCGACGCGTTCTGGCCGGGCGCCCTGACCCTGGTCGCGCGCCACCAGCCGTCGCTCCAGTGGGACCTCGGCGACACCCGGGGCACCGTCGCGATCCGGATGCCGCTGCACCCGGTCGCCATCGAGCTGCTCACCGAGGTCGGCCCGATGGCCGTCTCCTCCGCCAACCTCACCGGCCACCCCTCGCCCGAGGACTGCGACGCCGCGCAGGGGATGCTGGGCGACTCCGTCTCGGTGTACCTGGACGGCGGCCCCACCCCGGGCATCATTCCGTCGTCGATCGTCGACGTCACCGGAAAGGTCCCGGTGCTGCTGCGCGCGGGCGCCCTCGACGCGGACGAGCTGCGCAAGGTGGTACCCGACCTCGAGGTGGCCAATTGACCGCCCCTGAGGGGCGTGGCATAGGCACGGTTCACCCTGCGGGGAACTCGTTCCGCATCCTCCACGTCAGCACCGGCAACGTCTGCCGCTCGCCGATCACCGAGCGGCTGACCCGCCATGCCCTGAGCCACCGGCTCGGGGACCCGTTCACGGGCGGCCTCATCGTGGAGAGCGCCGGCACCTGGGGGCACGAGGGCGCCCCGATGGAGGCCAACGCCGCCGCCGTCCTCGCCGACTTCGGCGCTGACGCCACCGGCTTCACCGGGCGCGAGCTGCTCGACGAGCACGTCATCACCGCCGACCTGGTGCTGACCGCCACCCGCGACCACCGCGCCCAGGTCATCTCGATGGGCCACTCGGCGGGCCTGCGCACCTTCACCCTGAAGGAGTTCACCCGCCTCGTACGGGCCATAGACCCCGCCACGCTGCCCGATCCGCTCCAGGAGGGCATGGTGGAGCGGGCGAGGGCCCTGGTGCGGGCCGCGGCCGCGCTGCGCGGCTGGCTGCTCGCCCCGAGCGCTGAGGCGGACGAGGTCAACGACCCCTACGGCGCCCCGATCACGTTCTTCCGCTCCATCGGCGACGAGATCAACCAGGCCCTGGACCCGGTCGTCACCGCCCTGACCGGCGTGCCCACCCACCACTGAAGCACCCCGCCGCCGCCCGGCCCGCACGCCGGGCGCGCGGGGCGGTCGGGACCTACGCTGGGTGCATGTCCGTCACCTCCGCAGTTGGCACCGAACTCGCGGGGCTCGACGCCGTCAGGCGGCAGGACCCCGAAATGGCCGACGTGCTGCTCGGTGAGGCCGAGCGGCAGGCCTCCTCGCTGCAGCTGATCGCCGCCGAGAACTTCACCTCGCCCGCCGTGCGCGCCGCCCTGGGCTCCCAGCTCGGCAACAAGTACGCCGAGGGATATCCGGGCGCCCGCCACCACGGCGGCTGCGAGGTCGTCGACGTGGCCGAGCGCATCGCCGTCGACCGCGCCAAGGCCCTGTTCGGGGCCGCCCACGCCAACGTACAGACGCATTCGGGTACTTCGGCGATCCTGGCGGCCTACGCGGCGCTCCTGAAGCCGGGAGACACCGTTCTGGCGATGGGGCTCCCGTTCGGCGGACACCTCACGCACGGCTCGCCCGCCAACTTCTCGGGGCGGTGGTTCGACTTCGTCGGGTACGGCGTCGAGCCGGGCACCGGGCTCATCGACTACGGCGAGGTGTGGGACCTGGCGGTCGAGCACCGGCCCAAGGCGATCGTGTGCGGATCGATCGCCTACCCGCGCCATCCGGACTACCAGGCCTTCCGGGAGATCGCCGACGACGTGGGCGCCTACCTCATCGCGGACGCCGCCCACCCCATGGGACTGATCGCCGGGGGAGCGGCGCCGAGCCCGGTGCCGTACGCCGACGTCGTGTGCGCCACCACCCACAAGGTGCTGCGCGGGCCGCGCGGCGGGCTGATCCTGTGCGGCAGCGAGCTGGCGGCCCGCATCGACCGCGCGGTCTTCCCCTTCACGCAGGGCGGCGCCCAGATGCACACGATCGCCGCCAAGGCGGTCGCCTTCGGCGAGGCGTCCACTCCGGGCTTCACGGCGTACGCCCATCAGGTGGTCGCCAACGCGCGCACCCTCGCCGAGGGGCTGCTGGCCGAGGGGTTCGGAGTGGTCACCGGCGGCACGGACACCCATCTGGTGCTCGCCGACCCGGCGACGTTCGGCGTCGACGGCCGCACCGCGCGCGGCCGGCTGGCGGGCGCCGGGCTCGTCCTGGACAGTTGCGCCCTGCCGCACGCGGACGCCCGCGGCATCCGGCTCGGCACCGCCGCCGTCACCACCCAGGGGATGGGAGAGGCGGAAATGGCCAGAATCGCGGTGCTGTTCGCGATGGCGATGCGAGAGGATCCCCAGGCGCGGGCGGGGGTACGGGAACTGGCGGAAAGGTTTCCCCCTCCGTAAGAGGGTCCTGATCCGGTGGTCCGGGGCCTTCTCACAGAGTTCGCATACCGGAAGAATGCGGCGCTTATCCCCGCCTCACGGGGGTGTCTGCAACCATCTGCCGGATCCGGATGTCCTCAACCACATGCGCGCGAAGCTAGGGTGTGGGGCTGAGATGGCCAGCGATACCTCTGGGGCAGCCCGTGCGTGAATACCTGCTGACGCTCTGCGTCACGGCCGCGGTGACCTATCTGCTCACCGGGCCGGTGCGGAAGTTCGCCATCGCCGTCGGTGCGATGCCGGAGATCCGCGCGCGTGACGTGCACCGGGAACCGACGCCGAGGCTCGGCGGCATCGCCATGTTCGGCGGCCTGTGCGCGGGACTGCTCGTCGCCGACCACCTCGACGGCCTCAACGCCGTCTTCAGCCAGTCCAACGAACCGCGCGCCCTGCTGTCCGGCGCCGCACTGATCTGGCTGATCGGCGTCCTGGACGACAAGTTCGAGATCGACGCGCTGATCAAGCTCGGCGGCCAGATGATCGCCGCGGGCGTCATGGTCATGCAGGGTCTGACGATCCTGTGGCTGCCCATCCCCGGCATCGGCTCGGTCTCGCTGACCTCCTGGCAGGGCACCCTGCTCACGGTCGCGCTCGTCGTGATCACCATCAACGCGGTGAACTTCGTGGACGGCCTCGACGGCCTGGCCGCCGGCATGGTGTGCATCGCCTCGGCGGCGTTCTTCATGTACGCCTACCGGCTCTGGTACGGCTACGGGATCGAGGCGGCCGCCCCCGCCACCCTGTTCGCCGCCATCCTCATGGGCATGTGCGTGGGCTTCCTGCCGCACAACATGCACCCGGCCCGGATCTTCATGGGGGACTCGGGCTCGATGCTGATCGGCCTGGTGCTCGCGGCCGGCGCGATCTCCATCACGGGCCAGGTGGACCCCGACGCGATGAAGCTCAACTTCGGCGGCACCCGCGATGCCACCCACGCGATGCTGCCGGTCTTCATCCCGCTGCTCATGCCGCTGTCGATCATCGCGATCCCGATGGCCGACCTGGTGCTCGCCATCGTCCGCAGGACCTGGAACGGGCAGTCGCCGTTCGCCGCGGACCGGGGGCACCTGCACCACCGGCTCCTGGAGATCGGGCACTCGCACAGCCGGGCGGTGCTGATCATGTACTTCTGGTCGGCGCTCATCGCCTTCGGCGCGGTCGCCTACTCGGTGCACTCGGCGTCGATGTGGATCGTGCTGCTGATCGTCGCGCTGAGCGCGGTCGGGCTCGTCCTGCTGCTGCTCCCGCGGTTCGCGCCGCGCACCCCGCAGTGGGCCGAGCGGTTCGTGCCGCCGCGCTACCGGCACGCGCGGGGCGAGCCGGAGGCGGTGCACTCGCTCGCGCCGGCCGCGGAGGACGAGGTGCGCGGCGAGCGCACTCCTGTGGTCGCCGGGGTCTCCGGCGTCAACGGGGCGACCGCGATCGGCCCCCGTTCGCGTTTCCCCGACCGACGGAAGACCGGTGCGTCACGCTGACGAATTGCCGCGTCGACGCCCAATACCAGACATCTCGCCGCCCGTTGCGCACAAACGCGCAGGACCACTCTCAAGTGTGACGGGCGGCACACTTCCATGGTAAAGACCTCATCAAATAGTTTGTGATACGGTTCACGAGACCCGGCGCCAGAGCCGAAGGACCGTAGTGCGACGGTCCGTTGGCCCGAGGGACCAACTCGGCCCGGGCTTACGCTCGTCCATGACGACACCACTTTGCCCCCACCAGCAAGCGGAGCTGCCGCCATGCCGTCCAACGACGCACGCACTCTTCTCCAGACCGCCCTACCCACCGCTGCCGCGGGCGCTGTTGCCGCCGTGGTCAGCGGCGTGGTCGCGGGCGGCAAGGGAGCGGTGGGCGCCATCGTCGCGACGCTGGTCGTGATCCTCTTCATGGGCATCGGACTCGTCGTCCTGGAACGCACTGCCAAATCGCTTCCGCATCTGTTCCAGGCCATGGGGCTGATGCTGTACACCGCGCAGTTGCTCCTGCTGTTCATCTTCGTCGCGGTCTTCAAGAACACGACGCTGTTCAACCCCAAGTGCTTCGCCGCGACCCTCGTCGCGCTGACCCTCGTGTGGATCGGCGCGCAGGCGCGTGCGCACATGAAGGCGAAGATCCTTTACGTCGAACCGGATACCGCTGAGGGCAACAAGCCCGAAAAGACGGGGCCGTCGTCGTGAACGGTAGGGCCGGAATAAATGCGAGTTCAGGACCCTGCTATCGTCCGGTGCCAACTGCGGCACTGCGGGCGCGGGCATCTGAGCTGACGCCTGCTCAATCGCGAGGCTTGATGCCCGACCGCCGCCCCATCATCCGTAACACCAGTCCAGTGCCGAACCGCGGCTTCGCGCCGCGCCGACACAACGAGGTTGCCGTACCTATGCGCCACGCTGAAGGAGCCCGCGGTGAGTGCTGACCCGACGCAGGTGCTCGCCTTCGATCCGAGCTGCCACATCTTCCAGTCGAACGGCTGTGGCTTCGAGGGTCCCGGCCTGCACTCGTTCCTCTTCGAGCCGCTCTGGGGCGACACCAACGGCCTGTACTTCAACAAGCCGATGCTGCTGGCCCTGCTGGGCTCGCTCATCATCGTCGGCTTCTTCTGGGCGGCCTTCCGCAAGCCGAAGCTTGTTCCCGGCAAGCTCCAGATGGTCGCCGAGGCCGGCTACGACTTCGTACGCCGCGGCATCGTCTACGAGACGATCGGCAAGAAGGAGGGCGAGAAGTGGGTCCCCCTCATGGTCTCGATCTTCTTCTTCGTCTGGATGATGAACCTCTGGTCGATCGTCCCCGTCGCCCAGTTCCCGGTGACGTCGATCATCGCGTACCCCGCGGTGCTCGCCCTGGTCGTCTACGTGATCTGGATGACGCTCACGTTCAAGCGTCATGGCTTCGTCGGCGGCTTCAAGAACCTGACCGGCTATGACAAGACCCTGGGCGGCGTGCTGCCGCTGGTCATGGTCATCGAGTTCTTCTCGAACGTGCTGGTCCGCCCCTTCACGCACGCGGTGCGACTCTTCGCGAACATGTTCGCCGGTCACACCCTGCTGCTGCTGTTCACGATCGCCAGCTGGTACATGCTCAACGGCATCGGCATCGCGTACTCCGGCGTCTCCTTCGTGATGGTCGTCGTGATGACCGCGTTCGAGCTCTTCATCCAGGCCGTCCAGGCGTACGTGTTCGTGCTGCTGGCCTGCGTCTTCATCCAGGGCGCCGTCGCCGAGCACCACTGACCGTCCGCCCCCTCCATACCCCCAGTCGTCCGGTGGCCAACCCCCACCGGTCCGTGAAAGAGAAGGAAGAACTGGCATGTCCCAGATCCTCGCTGCCTCCGATGGCGTCACCGGCTCGCTCAGCTCCATCGGTTACGGCCTCGCCGCGATCGGCCCCGGCGTCGGCGTCGGCATCATCTTCGGTAACGGCACGCAGGCTCTCGCCCGTCAGCCCGAAGCGGCCGGCCTGATCCGCGCCAACCAGATCCTCGGTTTCGCGTTCTGTGAGGCGCTGGCCCTGATCGGCCTCGTCATGCCGTTCGTCTACTAAGACGAACCACGACAAGACCGACCGACGAAAGGCACTGATGTGAACCTCACCATGGTTCAGCTGGCGGCCGAGGGCAAGGAAAACCCCCTCGTTCCGCCGTGGCCTGAGCTCGTCATCGGCCTCATCGCCTTCGTCATCGTCTTCGGCTTCCTCGCCAAGAAGCTCCTCCCGAACATCAACAAGGTTCTGGACGAGCGCCGCGAGGCCATCGAAGGCGGGATGGAGAAGGCCGAGGCCGCTCAGACCGAGGCCCAGAGCGTCCTTGAGCAGTACAAGGCGCAGCTCGCCGAGGCCCGCCACGAGGCTGCGCGACTGCGCCAGGAGGCGACCGAGCAGGGCACCGCGCTCATCCAGGAGATGAGGGCGGAAGGCCAGCGGCAGCGTGAGGAGATCATCGCTGCCGGCCACGCTCAGATCGAGGCCGACCGCAAGGCCGCCGCGCACTCGCTCCGTCAGGACGTGGGCAAGCTGGCGACCGACCTGGCCGGCAAGCTGGTCGGCGAGTCCCTCGAGGACCACGCCCGCCAGAGCCGCACCATCGACCGTTTCCTCGGCGAGCTCGAGGAGAAGGCCGAGGCCGTCCGATGAACGGCGCGAGCCGCGAGGCACTGGCCGCCGCACGCGAGCGTCTCGACGCGCTGATGGACAACACGTCCGTCGACGCGGCGAAGCTCGGCGACGAGCTGGCCGCCGTCACCACGCTGCTCGACCGCGAGGTCTCGCTGCGTCGGGTCCTGACCGACCCGGCGCAGGCCGGCGAGGCCAGGGCCGAGCTGGCCGCGCGCCTGTTCGGCGGCCAGGTGGGCGGCGAGACCGCCGACCTGGTGGGCGGCATGGTCCGCTCCCGCTGGTCGCAGTCGCGTGACCTGGTGGACTCGCTCGAGGAACTGGCGAGCACCGCCGACCTCACCGCCGCGCAGCAGTCGGGCGCGCTGGACGACGTCGAGGACGAGCTGTTCCGGTTCGGCCGCATCGTCACCTCCAGCACCGAGCTGCGCGCCGCGCTCACCAGCCGCACCGCCACGGTCGCGGCCAAGGCCGAGCTGCTGCGCAGCCTGCTCGGCGGCAGGGCGAACCCGGTCACCGAGCGTCTGGTCGGCCGTCTTGTGACCCGGCCGCGTGGACGTAGCCTGGAAGCGGGACTCGAGTCCCTCTCCAAGCTGGCCGCGCACCGCCGGGACCGGATGGTCGCCGTCGTCACCTCGGCGGTCCCGCTGACCGACCTCCAGAAGTCGCGCCTCGGTGCGGCCCTGGCGAAGATCTACGGCCGCCAGATGCACCTGAACCTCGACGTGGACCCCGAAGTCCTCGGCGGGATCTCGGTGCGAGTCGGCGACGAGGTCATCGAAGGCACCATCGCGGACCGTCTCGAAGAGGCGAACCGGCGGCTGGCGCGCTGACCGAGCGGTCGGCACAGCAACTGAATTAGCAACACCAGCGGCCCGGTTGGGCCGTGCAGAAATTGCAGAAGATTCCTGGGGGTCGGCCCCCAGACCCCCTTAGAAACTTCGGGCCCAACAAGGAGAGCAGGGAACCCAGATGGCGGAGCTCACGATCCGGCCGGAGGAGATCCGGGACGCGCTGGAGACCTTTGTCCAGTCGTACCAGCCGGACGCGGCCTCGCGCGAGGAGGTCGGTACGGTCAGCGTTGCCGGCGACGGCATCGCGAAGGTCGAGGGTCTTCCCTCGGCCATGGCGAACGAGCTGCTGCGGTTCGAGGACGGAACCCTTGGTCTCGCCCTCAACCTCGAGGAGCGCGAGATCGGTGCGATCGTCCTCGGCGAGTTCAGCGGAATCGAAGAGGGCCAGCCGGTGCAGCGCACCGGTGAGGTGCTCTCGGTCGGCGTAGGCGAGGGCTACCTCGGCCGCGTCGTCGACCCGCTCGGCAACCCGATCGACGGCCTCGGCGAGATCGAGACCGACGGCCGCCGCGCCCTGGAGCTGCAGGCTCCGGGCGTCATGGTCCGCAAGTCGGTGCACGAGCCGATGGCGACCGGTTACAAGGCCGTCGACGCGATGGTGCCGATCGGCCGTGGCCAGCGTCAGCTGATCATTGGTGACCGTCAGACCGGCAAGACCGCTCTGGCCGTCGACACGATCATCAACCAGCGCGACAACTGGCGCTCGGGCGACCCGAAGAAGCAGGTCCGCTGCATCTACGTCGCCATCGGCCAGAAGGGCTCGACCATCGCCTCCGTGCGTGGCGCCCTGGAAGAGGCCGGCGCGCTGGAGTACACGACGATCGTCGCCGCGCCCGCGTCCGACCCGGCCGGCTTCAAGTACCTCGCCCCGTACACCGGTTCGGCCATCGGCCAGCACTGGATGTACGACGGCAAGCACGTCCTCATCATCTTCGACGACCTGTCGAAGCAGGCCGACGCCTACCGCGCCGTGTCGCTGCTGCTGCGCCGTCCGCCGGGCCGCGAGGCCTACCCGGGCGACGTCTTCTACCTGCACTCGCGTCTGCTCGAGCGCTGCGCGAAGCTGTCGGACGACATGGGCGCCGGTTCGATGACGGGTCTGCCGATCGTCGAGACCAAGGCGAACGACGTGTCGGCGTTCATCCCGACCAACGTCATCTCCATCACCGACGGCCAGTGCTTCCTGGAGTCGGACCTGTTCAACGCCGGTCAGCGCCCCGCGCTGAACGTCGGTATCTCCGTCTCCCGAGTCGGTGGTTCCGCGCAGCACAAGGCCATGCGCCAGGTGTCCGGCCGACTGCGTGTCGACCTCGCCCAGTACCGCGAGCTGGAGGCGTTCGCCGCCTTCGGTTCCGACCTGGACGCCGCATCCAAGGCCTCCCTGGAGCGCGGCAAGCGCATGGTCGAGCTGCTGAAGCAGCCGCAGTACTCGCCGTTCCCGGTCGAGGAGCAGGTCGTCTCCATCTGGGCCGGCACCACCGGCAAGATGGACGACGTCCCGGTCGAGGACATCCGCCGCTTCGAGGCCGAGCTGCTGGAGTACCTGCGCCGCGAGCGCAAGGAGCTCCTCACCTCGATCGCCGAGGGCGCGAAGATGTCGGACGACACGCTGCAGTCCGTGGCCGACGCCATCGCCGGCTTCAAGCGGCAGTTCGAGACCTCGGACGGCAAGCTCCTGGGCGACGACGTGCCGGTCAGCACCAGCAAGTGACGACGACGGAAGGGACCTGACTCATGGGAGCTCAGCTCCGGGTCTACAAGCGTCGCATCCGATCCGTCACCGCGACCAAGAAGATCACCAAGGCGATGGAGATGATCGCCGCCTCGCGCATCGTCAAGGCGCAGCGCCAGGTGGCGGCCTCCACGCCGTACGCGACCGAGCTCACCCGTGCGGTGACCGCGGTGGCGACCGGCTCCACCACCAAGCACCCGCTCACCACCGAGGCCGAGGCCCCGACCCGCGCCGCGGTCCTGCTCATCACGAGCGACCGCGGTCTGGCCGGCGGCTACTCCTCCAACGCCATCAAGGCCGCGGAGCGGCTCTCGGAGCGGCTGCGCGGCGAGGGCAAGGAGGTCGACACGTACATCGTCGGCCGCAAGGGTGTCGCCTACTACGGCTTCCGTGAGCGCAAGGTCTCGGATTCGTGGACGGGCTTCACCGACAGCCCCACGTACGCGGACGCCAAGCAGGTGGCCGCGCCGCTGATCGAGGCCATCCAGACGGAGACGGCCGAGGGCGGTGCGGACGAACTGCACATCGTCTTCACGGAGTTCGTGTCGATGATGACGCAGACGCCGGTCGACGACCGGATGCTGCCGCTGTCGCTCGAGAAGGCTCAGGAAGAGACGGGCGCGAAGGACCAGATCCTTCCGCTCTTCGACTTCGAGCCGTCGGCGGAGGACGTCCTCGACGCCCTGCTGCCGCGCTACGTCGAAAGCCGCATCTACAACGCGCTGCTTCAGTCGGCCGCTTCCGAGCACGCCGCCCGTCGCCGCGCGATGAAGTCGGCCACCGACAACGCCGGAGAGCTCATCAAGAGCCTCTCCCGGCTTGCCAACGCGGCCCGCCAGGCCGAAATCACCCAGGAAATCAGCGAGATCGTCGGTGGCTCCAGTGCGCTGGCCGACGCGACCGCGGGGAGTGACAAGTAATGACGACCACTGTTGAGACGGCCGTTGCCACGGGCCGCGTCGCCCGGGTCATCGGCCCGGTCGTCGACGTGGAGTTCCCCGTCGACGCGATGCCGGACATCTACAACGCGCTGCACGTCCAGGTGGCCGACCCGGCCGAGGACGGCAAGCTCAAGACGCTGACGCTCGAAGTCGCCCAGCACCTGGGTGACGGCATCGTCCGCGCGATCTCGATGCAGCCCACCGACGGTCTGGTCCGCCAGGCCCCGGTGACCGACACGGGCGACGGCATCACGGTGCCGGTCGGCGACTTCACCAAGGGCAAGGTGTTCAACACCCTCGGCGAGGTGCTGAACAAGCCCGAGGAGAACGCCAACATCGGCGAGCGCTGGGCGATCCACCGCAAGGCCCCGAACTTCGACCAGCTCGAGTCCAAGACCGAGATGTTCGAGACCGGCGTCAAGGTCATCGACCTTCTCACCCCGTACGTCAAGGGTGGAAAGATCGGCCTGTTCGGTGGTGCCGGTGTCGGCAAGACCGTCCTCATCCAGGAAATGATCTACCGCGTGGCCAACAACCACGACGGTGTGTCGGTGTTCGCCGGTGTCGGTGAGCGCACCCGTGAGGGCAACGACCTCATCGAGGAGATGCAGGACTCGGGCGTCATCGACAAGACCGCCCTGGTCTTCGGTCAGATGGACGAGCCGCCGGGCACGCGTCTGCGCGTCGCCCTGGCCGGTCTGACGATGGCGGAGTACTTCCGTGACGTCCAGAAGCAGGACGTCCTCTTCTTCATCGACAACATCTTCCGGTACACCCAGGCGGGTTCCGAGGTGTCGACCCTGCTCGGCCGCATGCCCTCCGCGGTGGGCTACCAGCCGAACCTGGCCGACGAGATGGGTCTCCTCCAGGAGCGCATCACCTCGACCCGTGGTCACTCGATCACCTCGATGCAGGCGATCTACGTCCCCGCGGACGACCTGACCGACCCGGCCCCGGCCACCACCTTCGCCCACCTCGACGCGACGACGGTTCTCTCCCGTCCGATCTCCGAGAAGGGCATCTACCCGGCCGTGGACCCGCTGGACTCCACGTCCCGGATCCTGGACCCGCGCTACATCGCGCAGGAGCACTACGACGCCGCCATGCGCGTCAAGACGATCCTGCAGAAGTACAAGGACCTCCAGGACATCATCGCCATCCTCGGCATCGACGAGCTCGGCGAAGAGGACAAGCTGGTCGTGCACCGCGCCCGCCGCGTGGAGCGCTTCCTGTCGCAGAACACGCACGTCGCCAAGCAGTTCACCGGCGTCGACGGTTCGGACGTTCCGCTGGACGAGTCGATCACGGCGTTCAACCAGATCTGCGACGGCGAGTACGACCACTTCCCCGAGCAGGCGTTCTTCATGTGCGGTGGCCTGGAGGACCTCAAGGCCAACGCCAAGGAGCTGGGCGTCTCCTGACGCGCCCGACCGCGCGGAGGGGTGGGTGCGTCCCGCCCCTCCGCGTAGCGCCACTTGAGAACTGACTAGAATTGTCCCAACACCCGGCCGAACCGCCGGGTGGTGACCCGAGGAGCCAACCATGGCTACTGAGCTGCACGTCGAGCTCGTCGCCGCGGACCGCAGTGTCTGGTCCGGCGAGGCCACCCTGGTCGTCGCGCGCACCACGTCCGGCGACATCGGCGTCATGCCCGGTCACCAGCCGCTCCTTGGTGTGCTGGAGTCGGGCCCGGTGATGATCCGTACGAGCGAGGGCGGCACCGTCGTCGCGGCGGTGCACGGTGGATTCATCTCCTTCGCCGACAACAAGCTGTCGCTGCTGGCGGAGATCGCCGAGCTGGCGGACGAGATCGACGTCCAGCGTGCCGAGCGCGCGCTGGAGAGCGCGAAGTCCGAGTCGGACGCCGCCGCCGAGCGGCGCGCCGATGTACGACTGCGTGCGGTGGCGGTGCGCTAGCACCCCGCCGGAGTTTTCCCTCAGCCGCGGCTCGGTCCGGAACTTCCCGGAGCCGGTCGCGGCTGAGGCGATGCAGGCAGATTTTTCCGTTGCTGGATTACTGGTTGAGCGAGGAGGTCGGTGTAGATGACTCTCGCTCTGCTTGTGTGTGGCCTGGTCGTCGCGCTGGTACTGGTGGGACTCTTCGTCTTCGGTCTGCGCCGGCGGCTGATCCAGCGCTCGGGCGGGACCTTCGACTGCAGTCTGCGCTGGGGCCTTCCGGAGACGCCGGACACCAGCGGCAAGGGCTGGGTGTACGGGGTGGCCCGCTACAACGGCGACCGGATCGAGTGGTTCCGCGTCTTCTCGTACGCGCCCCGGCCGCGGCGGGTGCTCGAGCGGTCCGCCATCGACGTGGTGTCCCGCCGCCTCCCCGAGGGCGAGGAGGAGCTGGCGCTGCTCTCCGACGCGATCATTCTGGGGTGTACGCATCGGGGTACGCGGCTTGAGCTGGCGATGTCCGAGGATGCGCTGACGGGGTTCCTGGCGTGGCTGGAGGCGGCCCCGCCGGGCCAACGCGTGAACGTGGCGTAGCCGGTTCTTCTCCCCCCACCCCGCCCCTCCCCGAGACCCTCCGGGGGTGTGGTTGGCTGACGGACACTCCTGGGGCTCCGCCCCAGACCCCATTCGCGCCTGAAGGGCGCTCGTCCTCAATCTCCCCCAAGGCCTTAAGGGCCAGGGGGGACCCCCATGACGAGCTGAAGATGCCTGGCCCCCCTGGAGGAGCGCGAGAAACCGCGAGAGCGGCCACCGACGGTCCGCGGCCGAAGGCGAATGCGCGAGTCCAGCGCATGAGTGCGTGCTGCGAGCGGCGCCCCTGGGAGGGGCACGGGGAACTGCGCGACGAGCCACCTGCGGTCCGCGGCCGAAGGTGGATGC